>JBGPOV010000004.1:0-86063 GCA_041488255.1 Gammaproteobacteria bacterium
ACGAAGGCGGCCGCGTAGCAGCGCCAGAACACCCAGCCGGCCCGCTCGAGCACTCTCTGGCGACGTATATCGTCGGCCCATTTCTCCGGCCCCTGGTGCTTGTCACCGTCGCACTCGACGGCCAGTCGCGCATCGTTGCTGCCCTCGACTACCAGATCGATGCGGTATGCCCCAACCCTCACCTGGGGCGTGGTGCAATAGCCCTGTTGCGTCAGCCAGTCGTACAGCTCGCGCTCGAACGGGGACTCGCAGCGCTCGCGCGGGTCTCCCACGGCTGCTTCGTCCTGCGGGAAAGGCCGGGCGAAGTGAGCGATCAGGCTCCGGCGCAAGCGATCGGCCTCCGACAGGTGATTGAGGTGCACCGACCGCACCAGGTACATGCGGTCGCGCGCGCGGGAGGCCGCCACATTGAACCGTTGCGCGAAGATGTCCCGGGACAGCGGCGCACCCACGTCATTGGGTGCCGAGACCAGGGACAGGAACATCACGTCGCGCTCCCTCCCCTGGAAGGTGCGGGCGTCGCCGCAGGCGATTCGATGACGCTGCAGCAGCTCCGGTCCGAACTCGTCGTTGAGCCGGTCCCAGACGCCGAGCGCCTGCTCCTCCCCCAGCAGCGACACCACTCCGATGGAGCGATGTTGCATCCGCAGGTCGGCAACCAAACGCCCGATCTCTGCCACGATGAACTCGATCTCGGCGCCGTTCACGTCGCCCTCGCGGCGGCCGGTGTCGATGAACACGTCCACCAGCGGCGGATCCAGGCGCTCAGACGGCATGGCCAACCTGAGCGGCCGCAGCTCGTGGTCGTAGAATTCGCGCTTCGAATACTCGATGATCGGGGCCACACAGCGAAAGTGCTCCTTGAGGACCACCCCGCTGCGTGCAAAGACCACCTTGGCAAGATCGTAGATCGACCGCTCAGGCGACATCTGCGCCCTGTACATGGGCACTTGATCGGCCAGAAAGCGCTGCATCAGCGCCTTGATCTTCTGTTCCTCGAGTCCGACGCCCTCGGGCGAGACTTGCTTGTCGTCGCCCACGATCAGCAGCTTGCGCGCGCGCAGCAGCGTTGGCAGCGCAGACAGGTCCGACTGCGAGGCCTCGTCGACCACGACCAGATCGAAGCAGCCGAGCTGCGACGGAAGCGACTCCGAGACGCGATAGTGCGGCATGATCCAGCAGGGGATGGCCGGGATCGCCTCTGCCGCTGCGTTGCGCGCATCCTGGCGGTAGCGAACAGCGCGTTTGCCCGTGCCCTTGCCGATCTTCTGGACCGCGTTCAGATACGCCTGCAGCGCCGCGCGCACGCTGGGCGTGGCGTTCTGCGCGAGCTTGAGCCAGGCGCGTTTGACGACCACAGCGTAATAGGCGCGCGCCAGGTCGTGCTCCAGATCGGCGCGCATCCTCGCCAGCTTCTTGAACTCGTCTAGCGGGTCGATGGCGGCAAGGTGAGTAGCCAGGCGTCTCAAGCGCCACGCTTGCCCCCACGTCTCGGGCAACAGCAGGTCCGCTTCGCCTTCCAGGGGCTGTCTCAGCACCTGCCCATACTGCGGCGCGCCCGATTCGGCGATGAGCCGCGTCACTTGCTCCACGCACGCAAGCGGGGTGGCGAGCCCGTGGATTCGCGACAGCTCTGCCATAAGGGTGGACCAAGACCCCAGCAAGGTGGTCTCGTCCACGTCCGGGCTGCCCAAGACACCGGCCAAGAAGCGACGCATCCGGTCGACGACACGGCCGCTGCTGCCCTCCAACGCCTTCTGCATCCCGTCTCTCACGCTCCAGACCTCGCCCAGACGATAGGTGGTCAGATGATGCGCGATCGCTCTCGCGAGCTCGCCCAGAGCCGTCGGGTCATCGGCCACGGTGCGGCTGCGGGCCCATCCGGGAAAGAGTTGGCTCGCCTGCTGGACCAGCTTGCCCTCGGCCCGGACCAGCGCCCTCACCTTCCGGTACAGCGCGAACTGGGAGGCCGCAGCCATGCCCCCTCCGTTGTTGCCCGGGGGCGTACTCTCCTCCAAGGCAACTGCGGCCACCGGATCAAAGCCGAGGTCCGGCGCCAACGCGTTCCAGCGCGCCGTCAGCTCGCGCCACTTTCTCTGCAGCGCAAGGTAGTCCGCCACGTGCTGCCATTCGCCGGCGTCGGACGGAGAACGTCCGTTCACGGTCACGGATGCGAGGATCTTTCTTGCTTCGGCCTTGCCGAACACGCGCGCCAGCGAAAACGCGCGCCTGCCCTGGGCTAGGTTGTCCACCGCTTTGGCAAGCTCGGAGTCGAACTCCACCTCTGGGGACACGGACACGGGTTTTGCCAGGTAGACCTTGCGCTCGGCAGCGGCCAGTTCCAGCTCACGGCCCAGAGTCTCGAGCAGAACCAGCTGATCCGCGAGCGCGTCGCTCTTGAGGCGCTCTGGCATGGCGACGGTCCACGGGCGCTGCGCGCGCGCAATGTCCTCCCGCAGCGTGTTGATCCGCTCGATGTCGGCGCTCATGTCTTGGGCCAGCGTGAGGCTGTGCTGGCCGGCGTCGGCCAGCTGGGGGACTGCTCCCGAGCGCGCTTGAGCGATGAGCATCCGGAACCGTGCCAGATCTCGGTGCGCCTGGAGCAGCAACCGCACGTCGGGCAACGCCGGCGCAGGCGGCAGGCTGCATCCGGCGTAATCGATGTCTCGACCCAGTTGCCGGCGCGCCTGCCGCAGCCGAACCATGTCCTCGCCGGTGAAACGCGGGCGGTACTGCGGACCCACGCCCAGCGGATCAGGGATCCACTCGAACCGTCCGCTCTGGGCCAGGACCTCTTGCGCCGCATCCAGGGGGTCGATGCTCTCACCCTCCATCTCGATGCGCGACAGGTTGAGCTTGGCCCAGCGGCTCGCGTCCGTGTCGATGCGAAGCAGTCGAGCGTGCAGGCCGTCGATCGTCTCCTCGAGCTGCACGACCTCGCGAGCCGTAGACACAGGATCGATGCTCTGCACTTCCGAGGCGATGGTGCGGATCGACTGCTCGAACCGCTGCATGCCCTCCTGCTCGCTCGCCAGCAGCGAGATGGCGAGCGGCCGAATCTGCTCGGGCAGCTTGTCGCGCAGGACCGCGAGCGCGGGATCTTTCATGGAGGTCACCAGCACCCGCCTGCCATTGGCCAGCCAGTGACAGATGATGTTGGCGATGGTGTGCGTCTTTCCGGTGCCCGGGGGTCCTTGCACGACCACACCGTCGGAAGTCTCCAGCAGTTGAACGATCCTGAGCTGCTCGTCGTTGAACGGCTTGGGGAAGTACAGGTCGGCGGCCACGGCTGCAGCGCCCGCTGCGCGCTCGTGGTAGAACGCGCTGACGCCGCGAAACGCGGGCAGCTCGATCGGCTTCGCTTCAGCGCCTGGTTCCGTCACCAGCGCCGCCACCGCTTCCGGAAGCGGCTCATCGTCGCGCCGATCGTTTACCGCCTGCATAAGATGGTCGAGATCCCGCATGAGCGGGTTGGCGCTTCGCGGCCGGGCGAACAACACCCAGGTATCGGTGAGAGTCAGCCGGCCCTCGAACCTGGCGAGGCTCAAATCCCCTGGCAGTAACTCGTCGCCCTGGAGTTCGAGACAGCCCTTGACCATCGTGAGCACCGGCTGATAGGTGGCTGGCTCGAACGGCGACAATGTCGTGGTGGCCTTCGCGAAGAACTCTTTGGCCCTGCGCTCCGCTTCGGGCACGCCCGGGTTGTCCAGCTCAGCATAGAAGTCGAGCTCGAGCCTGGGGTCCACATCGCGGGGCCGCACTTCCGCCGCCCCGGTCTGTTGGTTGAACGTGACGTCCACCAGACGACTGATCAGCGGATACGCGGCACTCGCGTCCTTGTCCTTCCACATCCCCAGCCCAATGCCCCACACCAGTTCGAGCTGGCCCTCGACGATGGCGCCCGCCAGCTCCTGCTGCAGCGTGAACAGCTGGACATAGAGCCGGGAGAGCCGCCGACGGCGCCGCTCGGCTTCGCCCCAGGGCTTCCAGACCGTCTCCAAATACAAGGCGAACTGCCTCTCGACCTCGCCCCTGAAGTCGTACTGCGACAGCGCGATGCGCTGGTCTGGAGCGACCTCGGGTTGGGCGATGTCCGCTACGCTGGTGGGGGCCTGCGTGGAGTCGCGGTGAGTGCCCGCAGCAATCAGCGCCCAGCCCTCGACCCAGGGTGCCAGTTTTGGTTCTTGCAGCAGAGGGCCGCCGACGGCGAGCCACGCGGCGAGCCAAGGGCTATCCGCTTGGGGCGGCAGTTCGGGATTGGGCGGACGCGGCACCGACAGCCACAGCTCCTCCTCGCCGTCCTGGCCGCCGTCGTTGAGCTTTACACCATCCAAACCGGCGAGCTGCTGCTCCAGCACCAGGAAGCGTCCGTGAGCGGTCACGTTGGACACGACCTTGGCGCGGCTTCGCACCGAGTGTTGGAGATATTCGATGAGCGCGAGCAGGCGCGGCCGCTGCATGCTCACCACTCAGCCCGAAATGCCTTGTGCCAGATCGCCCGACAACAGCGCACGGGCCTGGGACGCCTCCAGTGCGGGGCCGAAGAGGTGACCCTGCATCTCGTCGCATCCCAGCCGCAGCAGGACATCGCGCTGCAGCTGGTTCTCGACGCCTTCGGCGATCAGGTGTAGATGGAAACCTTCTGCGATGCCCACGATGGCTTTGATGATCGGGCTGTAGGGTTGCGCCGCGGTGAGGTCCCGAACGAAGGATTGATCGATCTTCAAGGTGGTGACCGAGTATTTCCGCAAGTAGCCAAAGACGGCGAACCGCATGCCGAAGTCGTCGATGCACACACGCACCCCACTGTCGCGCAAGCGCTTGACTGCATCGGCAACAGACTCCGCCTCCCGCATCATCAGAGTCTCAGTGATTTCGATCTCCAGGCCCTGCGGCGGCACGCGGTGACGCTGCAGGGCTGCCAGCACGCGCTCCCTGACGTCGGGTTTGTCGAAGTCGCGCGGCGACAGGTTGACGCTCATGCGCAGATAGTCGAAGCCCTCGCCGCGCCATTGGGCCAACTGCAGACAGGACTGCTCCAGGACCCAGTCGCTGATACGGGCGATGAGACCCGCCTCCTCCGCGACCGGGATGAACGTCATGGGGACCAACACGCCTTGCTCCGGATGCCGCCAGCGGATCAGCGCTTCCATGCCCACCACCTGGCGCCGGCTGACGCTGACTTGCGGCTGGTACCACAGCTCCAGCTCTCCGCGGTCGAGTGCGCGCCGAAGCTCCGTCTCCAGCGTGAGCTTCTGGCGAAAAGCCGTGTTCATCTCGGGAGAGAAGAAGGCATAGTCATTCTTGCCCGCCGTCTTGACGTGGTACATCGCGATATCGGCGTGCTTTACCAGGCTCTCCGCTTCCGATCCGTCGTTGGGGTACAGCGCGATGCCGATGCTCGCCGTGGCGCGCACTTCCTGTCCCCCGACGGTTAGCGGCCTTCTCAGCTCGTCGATCACTTTCTGCGAGATGAGGGCGGCATCCTGGGGGTCCGACAGATCGGGGAGCAGTATGGTGAATTCGTCCCCGCCCAAACGGGCCAGCGTGTCGCTGCGCCGAACGCAGCTCTGCAGCCGACCGGCCACGCCCTTGAGCAGCTCGTCGCCCTCCGCGTGGCCTAGACTGTCGTTGATCAGCTTGAAGCGGTCCAAGTCGATGAACAGGACCGCCACCAGGCGCCCGCTGCGATGGGCCTGCGTCAGCGCCACGCTCAGACGATCCTTGAACAACGCGCGATTGGGCAGCTGGGTGAGAAGATCATGGTAGGCTTGAAAGCTGATCCTCTCCTCGGCTCGCTTGCGCTCGGTGATGTCGCGCGCCACCCCGTAGCTGAACAGGAAGCGCCGCTTGGGCGCTCCGACCCTTTGCTCGACGTACACCCCGGTGGCGCTCAGGGCCATGGTCAATAGGTCCGCGCCCTCCGGCTCCCCGCTGCCGGCCCTGCGCTTGAGACGCAGCTCGACGTTGCGCGAGGCGCGCTCCCCGGTGCGCCGCTCGCAAAACGCATAGCGGGCACGCTCGCGATCCTCTTCGTGGAGGATGCTGGAATAGTGGTGGCCGATCAGCTCCTGGTTGGGATACCCGAGCATGGCGACCACTGTTGGGTTGAGGTAGGTGAACTGCCCCTCCTCGTTCACGGTGTAGATGATGTCGGGGGAGTGGTCGACCAGATAGCGGTGCAACTGCTCGGACTGTTCGAGACGAGCGCTGATCAGGGCATGGCTTTGTTCGAGCGCCCTGCGCTGCAGGGCGTTGTCGACGGTGTTCAGCAGTTCCTCGGGTTGATACGGCTTGCGCACGAAGTCGTAGGCGCCGCGTCGGAGCGCTCCGATCGCGGAGTCGATCACGTCATCGGCGCTCACCACGATGACCGTCACCGAGGACAGCTGCGATTTCAGCCGGTCCATGACCTGCAGCCCCGTCATGTCCGGCAGTCTCAGATCCAAGAGCACGAGGTCGTAATGCTGGCGGCTCAATGCGGCCACGGCTTCGCCGCCCGTGGCACAGTCGTCCACTTGTCGCCCCTCGCGCTCCAGCAGCAACCTCAGGCTGTGGCGCAGCCGCGCTTCATCGTCTACGACGAGAATGCGAGGGGCCGGAGGCATCGGCTCCGATGACTGCGTGACAAACGATGCTCCGGTCGGGAGGTGCATGGCGCGCGAAGCGTCAGGGGGCCGCTTCCGAGGCTCGAGGTGGATCTTGTCCAGCTCCCGCCGAGTACAGGCGGCGCGGGAGCAGCGTGAGGAAAATGGTGCCACGGCCGGGGCTGCTGCGGCAAAGGATGCGCCCCCCGAGTCGCTGCAGGATCGAGGCGCTTTCGGCCAGCCCTATACCCTCGTGGCCCGCTCCTTTCGTGGTGGTACCCGGCTTGAACAGGCGTTGCATGACTTCGGCCGGCACACCCCCTCCGGTATCGCTTATCTGCAGCAGGACGAATAGCTCTCCACCGAAGTTGACGTTATCGGCGGTCATGACCCCGAGGCGACCACCGTTGGTCATCGCCTCAGCGGCATTCGTCAAAAGGTTCAGGGCGACCTGTTTGACCGCCCCTACATCTCCATGCAACGGCGGCAGCTGCGGATCCAGCTGCTGGGCGACCTCGATGCCCCGTTTGGAGAAAAGGGTGTCCTTGCACAGCAGCATCAACTCCTGGACCACGCTGTTGAGGTCGAGCTGGGCCGGCTCTTCCAAATCGACGGCGAACGGATCTCCCATGCGGTGGATGATCCGGGCGACCAGGTCGAGCTCCTCATTGAGCACCGTCAGCTCTTCGCCGAACTGGCCCGTGTCGCCGATCTTGTCTCTCAACAATTTCAGGTAGTTTTTCACGATACTAAGCGGGTTGCCGGCTTCGTGCACGACTCGTCTGCTCACCGCCCTGAACCGCTCGGTCAGCTCAGCGCGGGTGCGCTCCTCGTAGCCTGCCTGCCGTCCAACTCGAGCCAGCGCTTCGCCCGCCAGCGCAGCAACCTGCGCCAGCAGCGCCTCGTCGTCGCTAGGCTCGCGCCAGTCCGAGGAAAGTCCGACCACCAGCACCCCGAGCACGGAGGTCGCTTCGATCATCGGGAGGCAGAGCAGACCTCCACTGTCCATCATCCGAGCCAGTACGCGGTCGATGGCGGCGCTGCGTTCAAGTTCCAAACCCATGGCTCGAGTCGGGCGCCGGTCGCGGGCCGCCTGGGCCAGAAGGCTGGGTGAACCCTCGAGAGAGACAGACAGCTTCGCGAGACTAGCCGGATCCTCACCGGTGGCAAGGCCGGTGAGACGCTGGTCGTGAGCGGAGGCGAGGAAGAAGAACTGCCGTCTGAGGCCGGTGAGAAGTCGTGACAACCGCCGAACACGCGAGATCGCCACCTGTTGGTTCTCGGCACTCGAGAGCGCCTGGCGCATGACCTCATGCAGGCCAGCGTGAGCCACGGCCGAGACCAGCTCCCGGACTTTCCCGGCGGTTCGCGGAACAGCGGGAGCGGAAACTTGGAGGCTGAGGTCGCCGCCGACTAGACCGCGCTCAGCTTCCACCGACGCCGTGCTGGCCGAATCGAGAATTTCGATTCCAGCCGGATTCCCGCGCGCAGCGCCGATAGCGTCTTCATACAAGCGCGCGATCGCCGACGCTCCCAGGCCGGTGAGCTCGCCCGCGATGCGTCGCGTTACCTCCGTAACGCCGTCCTCGACGAGGGCACTGCCCACCGTCACTGCTCGCACCACGCAAGGCGCGTCGCCGAGTCGCTCGACGGGCTCGTGCAAGAAGCGCAAAGCGTCGGCCACGAACCCGGGCAGCCCACTTGCTTCCACCCATGCTGCGCCGACTGCGGCGTGCGTGGTCTCGATCGCTTCTCGCTCGGCGCGCACAAGATCGGCATCCCGACGCAGCGAGGTCAGAATCCTGGCGTACGCTTCTCCTCGGGATCGCAGCAGCACCAGCTTTCCGATCTGGTGGAGCAATCCCGCCAGGTAAGCAGGCTCGCCGGGTTGGCTTAAGCTCCGTGCCACGCGACTAGCCAGCTCGGCGCAGAGCACGGAGCGTCCCCAGATCCGCGTAAGAAGCGACCGTGGATAGGGGAGCGTGCCGTTGCCCAGTTGCTTGCCGAGTTGAAGCAGAGCCAGCGCTCGGAGCATGCCGCGGCCCAGCACGCCGAGGCAGGCCTCCATCGAGATCGACTGCGAAGGTTCCGCGGCGGCAGGCAGTGGGCCCGCACTGGCAAGGACGTGCAGAGCGAGGGCAGGGTCGCAAAGAAGCAGATCCGCCAACGCCTTGGTGGACGTGCTCCTATCATCGAGCGCGATCAACAACCGAGCGAGCACGTGCTCGTTGAACGGCAGATCGATGGTGCCTCCCTGATCCGCCGCTCGTAGCGGTTTCATTGTTGCTTTGGTCCCTGCGTCTGGCGACCTATAGTCTTCTCGCGCGGTCAGCTCCGGTGAATCGGAGCCAACGCGAGACAACAGACCGCCCACCTCAGTGTTATATGGAACAGAATTTCTCACAACTGCGCCGCTAGGACAAGCAGTTGTGCGCGCAATGGGTGAGATTTGTCGATGCCTTTTACATTGCGAGCACGGTTTGACGAGCTCTTGACATTGGCACCGCACGGGAGTGGAAAACGAGGCCGCGCGGTTGGCTGCAGGCGCGATCGTCGATCCGCGCAAAAGCGCGATCTGCGCACCATTCCGCAGGCTGGTCGTGGCTGACTCGTCCGCTCTGCTCGAGGATCGCTGAGTCCAGACAGGTCAGCTAAGCGGGACCAAGACAGACCTGTTGCGCGCTAGCGGGGGCCGCCGCCCATCTCACCCAGGACCTGCGGGTATTGCTTAAGCCGTCGGACCCTGCTGGAAATGAAGGCTATCAGTAACTTCTGTGGCCCTGCTGAGAAAGGTCTTTAAAAAAGATCGGCACACAGCCTCTCCGGTTAGCTTGGGTAATCTTGCCTACGCCTGTTTGTCCGGTTGGTCGCTCCCCGTGCTTGAGCGCCGTGGGACGTTGCCAGTGCTGCGCACGTTCACCAGCTTGTTCACCAGGTCGAACCAAAATGGCGCGCCGAGCGAGGCCGCCAGCGCGGTGAGCAGCAGCCCGGCGATCTTGCTCGCCCACTGCCCGGGCTCGCGGCTCGAGAGCAGCTTATCGCTGGCCCACCCGAGCGGAAGCCCCCGGCTGGTCAGCTGGTCCAGGCGTTGCTGAAGCTGCCCGAGCGTCTCCTTTTGGTCGCCCGCGGCTCCCGCACCGGCGGCGTAGGAGCTGGCGGCCTCCACCATCGACGCGCGCAACGACGGACTCTGCCACAGGCTGGTGGCCAGGTTTATGGCGTCTGCGTTGGCGACGCCGGTCACCACCAGCGCGATGGCTAAGAGCACCCATTGAGCTTTGCGCTTGTACCAGCCAGAAGCGCGATCCATGACGTCGTCAAACCACACTTCGACCTTCTTGCGCGACGCCTCCAGATCGGCGTCGGTGGTAGCGGTGAGCGCTCGCAGGGCCGTGCGCAGCTCCCCTGCTACTGCCTGGTCCTTAGCCGGCGGCTTCTGGCCACCTTGCACCGGCGTCATGACGTCCAGGAGGACGAGTGCGAACAGACGGGCGGGAAGATAGGAAGGGTGCGCCCTCTCGCCGCTGGCTTTTGGGTTGCCCAGCGACTGGATCAGCGGATGGCGATAGAAAGCGGCGCGCGTGGCCTGGTCGCTGATCAGGTTGCGAATCCCCTGCTCCAATGTCTGTGCGCGCCAGCCGAGCAGCTGTGAAACCAGCTCGGTCACCGACGAGCAGATGAGGCTCAACAGCGCAAAGACAAATGCCAGCCCGATGGCGACATCGATGGCTCCCGAACCGAACATATCCTCCTCCTTGTAAGACCGAACAGAGCAGGGTCATCCCGCACTCGGATCGAGTCCAGGGCAAGCTCATTCCCCTGCTTACAGGGAAGCTCTTTGGCAGCGGGCTAGCCGGACAAGATCTTCGCCGCGATGCGCTCCGCCAGCGCGGCGATGGTGCGCGACGGATTCAACCCGACCGCACGCGGCACGATCGCGCCGTCGGCCACGTACAGTCCCGGATAGCCGAACACCTGGCCGCGGTGGTCGACTACCCCGTTGCTGTGAGTGGTCCCCATGTTGCAGCCCCCCAGGGGGTGCGGTGTGATCAGGTTCTTCAGGATCGTCCAGGTAGGTGGCACCCTGGGCTCGCCGCCGGTGGCCGCCGACAAGCGCTTGTGCATCTGAACCATGGCGTCGATGGTCGGCTCCGAGCGCGTCACGTCCCAGTCGAGCTTGAGCCTCCGCCGCCAGGGCGCGTACCAAATGCGGCCGAGGTAGAGCCGCCCGTCCGCCGCATCCATCGACTGGCCGAACCAGGGCATCACGCCGCTGAGCGGGTCATCCGTGGGAGCCAGGTGCTTCAGCCACTGCACGATCACCGGATGCCGGCGCGCGCTGATGCTGCCCGACTGCAGGAAGTCGCGCAGCAGGTTGGGGAAACCACCATCCTCAACGAAGAACTGGCGCCCGCCCACCGCGCCATCCAAGAAGTCGATCGCGCAGGTGATGGTGGGCCCCTGCGTGGGCGACACGCGCCGGTCGCGATAGAACGCCGGGGTGAGGAAGTCGCCGTTGGAGCTCCAGTTGTGGCCCAGAAACGCACTGATCCCGGGCAAGGTGCGGTACTGGTCGCGCGCACGGCACAGCAGCTCGGTGGAACCGAGCGAGCCGCAGGCAACGATCACGCGCTCCGCGCTCTCGTAGCCCGGGGCCAGCCGGCCGCTTTCGATGCGGTTGAAGTGCACGAGATAGCGGCCGCGCTCTTGGGAGATGTTGTACACCAAGTGCAGGGCGCGCACTTGTGCACCGTGCTGCTCGGCCTGCGGGATGTAGTTGAGGTCGAGCGTGTTCCTGGCCTTGACCTGGCAGCCTATGTCGCAGTTGCCGCAGTGGACGCAGGTGCCCTGCTGCTGGCCCTGGGCGTTGATCCAGGCTTTGGAGTGGCGGTCGTTGAACGGGTCGGGCAATGCATAGTTCCATTGCGGGTCGAAGCTCACGGCTAGCGGCAGCGGCCGGAAGCGATCGCCGTAGCCGAGTGTCTTGGCGCCTTCGCGCATGAGCTTGTAGCGCTCGGTGAGCTGGTTCTCCGGCAGCATCTGCAGGTTGAGCATCTGCCCCACTTTCCCGTAGTAGGGTTGCAACTCCTCGTAGGTGATCTCTGCTGGCCAGCCGCTGGTGAAGGTGCGCGGCTCAGCCTCGACCGAGACGTTGGCGTAGATCAAGGAGCCGCCCCCTACGCCGGCGCCCTGCACCACCCACATGTCGTCCATCACGCGCAGATCGATCCAGCCGTTGTGTGCCTGCGGCTTGTCCTGGTCCCAGATCCAGGCGTCGCCCGGATCGCGGGGATAGTCCTTGGTCTCCCAGCGCCGGCCGCGCTCCAGCACCAGCACCTTGAGTCCGGCCTCGGACAAACGGCAGGCGGTCACCGCGCCGCCGAACCCGCTGCCTATCACGATGACGTCCCAGTTGGCGTTCCGGCTGCTCACTGCTTTCCGATCTCGACCGGCGGCTCTATCAGCAGCGGCCGGCCATTGCCGTCATCTGGCCCAAGCCACGGTTGGGTGTTTTCCCGGGCGATGGAGAACACCCAGCCCGCGCCGCTGACACCAGGAGGTGGCTGCGCAGGGGCAGCGGCCGGGTTCAGCTTCCAGCGCCGATGCACCTTCTGCACCCCAATCGGGTACACCGTGAGCTTCTCGCGGGTCAGGTGCATGCGCAGGAAATTCTTGTAGTCAGGGATCGCCTGCGCCGCGAAGACGAACTGGCCGTGGAGCCCGGCCAGCGCATTCGCACAGACGAGATAAGCGCCCATCAGCGTCCCGCCCAGCACCATCCCGGCGCCCAGCATTTCCAGCGCGAACAAGCAGGCCTGCAACGGGTGATCCAGCCACACCTCGCTGGACAACCCGGACCAGCGCTGGAACGGTCCGAGGTTCAGATGCGCGATGACCCACAACAGCAGCAGCGCAAGCAGCACGTGCAGAACGCCGTGCCCACCGCCGAAGAACAGTCGCTTCAGCGTTCCCCGGATGCCGGGCTGCTGGTCGCAGAAGGCCCACATGCTGAGCACGAGGATGAGCGTCACCAGTGCGCTGCCCGGGCTGTGCGCGAGCACCGCATAGAAACTGCTCAAGAGCTTGCACCAGGATGTGCCCGCTCCCAGCGGAAGGCCGGCCAACACCTCTATCAAGGTCCTGCCTCCCAAGTGCGGGTTGGGGACTTTGCTGGCGCTCTGCAACAGCCAACCGTAGAAGAGATAGAAGGCGCCGAGAAAAGCCGAAAAGGCGAGGTTCTTGTAGAAGAACCCCAGCGCCCCCAGTCGCAGCCGTTTCGAAGTGGGCGCGTCGGGATAAGCCGCCACCCGCCGGTACTCTTCCTTGGTGTCCCTGCCCTCGTAAAGCCGCAGCTGCTCGGGCAGCTCGTGGGTCCCGTACAGATAAGCCCCGCCCCCGCCCACGGTGAACTTGTGCCGGTCCGACTCCCGCCGCACGTAGTGCGAGTAGTGGTGCAGGTCGCCGGACAGGTTGACGACGATGTTAGCGCCGCGCTTGCGGATACGGTCCTCCAGGAAATTGAGGTTCTGATGCGAGCGGTGCTCACGCCGCGCTGCCGCGGCGTCGTCGCCCGCATCGATCCAGCTCGAGGTGGGCGTGCACAAGATCAGGCGATCGCCAGGTTGGAGCTGCTGCGCGAAGTAGTCGAAGTAGTCGATCTGCGGCTTGTCGACGTCGGTCTCGAGCTGGATGTCCACGGCCCACAACCACCAGCGATGCGGTAGCTTGAGGGCGAAGTAACTGCGCGACTGCCGCGTCTTCCATGCCCCGATCGAACGCTGCTGGCAGAAAACTTTGAGAAACGCAGTTAGCCCATCGTACCAGTCGTGGTTGCCCGGAACGACGCACAGATGCGGACGCTCTTCCTCCGCGAGCCAGGGCAGCGCGCTGCGGTACGGGTCTTTGAGCTTGGCCTGATAATCGTCCACCGTCGCGGTCGGGTAGACTTGGTCGCCGCCCATGACGAAAAGCTCGCCGCGCAGCGTGTCTGCGCCGCCCAGATTCAGCCGCGAGCGTGATAGCAGGAAGGCGATTGTGTAGGTCGAGTTCCAACCGTCGCCCAGGTCGGCCACATAGTCGATCCACATTTGATCTCGACTGGAGTAATCGAGCCGTTTCTGCTCGGCTTCGAGGCTGCCCTGCAGCAGCGCCGCCTCGACCTCCCGGCGGTCCAAATAACTGCCGAAGAGGGTCCCGAGCAGCGTCTTGACTCCCGTGCGGATCAGCTGCGCAGGTGAGAACCAGTTGGTCATCGCCGCGGGCGCGATGACCTCGACGTCGCTTTGGGTTGCCGGACGCAAGCTGGGTGAAGTTGCCATCGTGGATCAGAGGTTAGCGTATGAGAATGTAGCTGCGCCAGAGTTGCTTCGTGAAGAACCCGGCGAAAGCCCCCGTAGCGCGCATCCGATCGCCGGAGGAGGCCGCGTCGGTAGCGTGGAAGGTGGACAGCAGCTTGAGCAGATCGCCCACGCCGAGCGTGAGCACACCCGCGCCCACCACGGAGCCGCTCGGATCGCGCCCTTCGTGCAGCCGCGTGTACAGCGTCGTGGTGTCCGCCCACATGCGGAACACCGAGCCCGACCGCACCTCCTTCTTACCGGCCAGGTAGTAGGGCTTGCCTTGGTGCTCGAAGGCCAGCTCGTACACCATCCACGTGAGCTTCGGCTGGCTGCTCGGCGCGAACAGCTGGAACACGCCCCCGTAGGCCGGGATGTCCTGCCCGAAGGGCGGGAAATCGATGTGCCCGCTCATGCCGCCGCGGTGCTGGGGATCGGCGACAAAGCGGCGGATGTCTAGGACGTCGATGGTGGCGTGCATGGTCAGCCGCGTGCCGCTCGCCTTACCTTTCGCTGCGCCGGCCTTGGGCTCGGTCTCGCCCAGCGCGAAGGGTCCCGCCATCATCTCGCGAAAGCTGATTCCCGGCGTGGTGTCTTGCATTCTCGTGGCCTCCGGTTCCAAGGGTACGCCCTCGGGGCGAATGGAGTTGAGATACCGCCTGGTGTCCGCGTAGCCGCGGTCGATGAGCGTAGCGGCGTCGATCCGCCCGGCGTAGAAGTCCGGGTCGAGCGGCAGTGGTGAGGGCGGCTTGATCACATGCAGTCGGATCGGGTGCGTCTGCCCGTAGGGCGAATCGCCGCGCTCGATGCGGGCGTTCAGATCGCGGATCCAGTCGAGCTCCTCGTTGAGCTTGCCCGCGGCGCTGATCTCGATCATGTGCACGTACTGGTTGAACGGGCCGTCGTGGTACTGCGCCGTGTTACCGATGCACCATACGAGCCAC
The DNA here is from genome assembly GCA_041488255.1 of Gammaproteobacteria bacterium. Lineage (GTDB taxonomy): Bacteria > Pseudomonadota > Gammaproteobacteria > Burkholderiales > SHXO01 > SHXO01. The sequence goes on from JBGPOV010000004.1 coordinate 14,869, forward strand.
AGCTCCTCGGCCCCGCGCTTGACCGCGTCGGTGAGGTTGGCGTCCTTGATCCACACCGAATCCAGGTACAAGAACTCGCCCCTGCGCACCGGCGGCATGAAGATCGGCAGGGAGATCCCGGCCACCAGCAGATCCAGGTCGATCTCGGTATGCGGGATGACCTCGTTCACCTTGCGCGTGTAGTTGCACACGTTGAACGTGCCGGCCATGCCTTGCGCCAGCCGGATGCGGCCGGGGTCGATGCCCAGGTGCGGGAAGACCTTGCGCACGATACCGTCCGCATCGCCCAGGGCCGGCACGCGCAGGCCTTTGAGATAATCCCTTAACGGCAAAAGCGACGCGAAGTCCTTAACCCGCAGGCTGCGCCAGCGCTGGCACATCTCCTCGGCGGAGAGGCCCGAGAGCAGCATGGCCAGATTCATGGTCCCACCGGAGGTGCCATCGGCGTGGAAGAAAGTGAGCCCGGCCTCGTGCAGCGCCTTGAGCACGCCGGCCTGGTAGGCCACGCGCATACCGCCTCCGGCGAGAATCAGCGAACGCCTGGGGCCGCCGTATCCCTCAGGCGGACTGGCGTGCGGCCGAGGCGTCAAGATACGTCGACCCCCGCTGTCGAACGGTCACCGCGGAGAGCGTGCTTGCGCGCGGGACGCGGGCGCATCACCGGTAACGCATGAAGAAGGTCCGTGCCAACCATCTCGGCCCCGCCAGCCCGACGGGAAACAGGTAGCGCGCCCCGGCGATGTCGGTCGTCACGAACCGGGCGTTCGTCGCATCGCCGGCGACCAGCTTGGAGATCGGATCGTAACGCGACTCTTGCAGGCTCAGCTTCGCGGTGGCGGTGTATGACCCACGTATGGTTTCGGAGAGCCGAAACATCCATATCGGATTCACCGCCAGCAACTGGCCGAGGCCGCCGACATTGAAGTTCTTGACGTCGAACACGGGCTTGGGCGCCGGCTCGGCGGCCCCGTACTCGGCCTCGATGGCGAAAACCTCTATCCCCCGCCGAGTCACGCTGGCACGGACTCGGTTGCCCTGTTCCTCGAATACGATATCGGCGCGCTTCTTGGGATATGCCAGCAGCTCCCGCCCGTAGATCATGGCGGTATCGTCGTCCATCACCATCCAGCAGCAATGCCAGCCAGCGCCCATCAACGTGCGTACCCGAATCAGCAGCGCTGCTTCCCGGTACGGTACGGTGAAGGTCGGGGCGGTGTAGTTGACCACGAACAGCGTTCCGCGCGGCGGATCGCCAGGCAGCAGGCCAAAGGGGAGGATCTTTCTCACCTCGTCCGGCGCCAACGGCACATCCAAAGTGAGGAAGCGCGCGTCTTCGCATTGTCTCGCGCCGCGGCTGAAGAGGCGAGCAAACACTTTGACGAATGTCCAGACCGAGGCTCCTTCCAGGGCTTCGTCCATCGCAATCTTCGCGGGCGGGGTGTTCATGGGCGCTCCATGTTCTCGGGAGACCGCAACGGGCGCGGGACAGACACGCCGAGCATCCGCCAGATCAGAGTGAAGATGCAGGCCTGATCCAGCGCGGCGAACTCATCCCATCGCGTCATTTCGGCTCCGGATCAAGGGCCAGTACACGAAGATCAGGACGCCCGAGAGCAGGTCGAACCCGGCGACCAGCAGCGCCAGGGGCGCGAAGAGGGCTTTCGCCACGCCAATGCTCACTGCTGCCGCAGCACCGAGCTTCTGCAAGCCGGCCCAGAACACGGCGAGCGGATCGGGGCGGCGGCTGAGTAACGCCTGCAACAGCAGTCCCCCGAACAACAACATGAACATGCCGACGGTGGCAAAAGCGTGCGCTGCGGTCGGCGCGGTGTCGGCCCACAGAATCCGCAGCACGAAGCTCGGGAAGAGCATCTGGGTGAGCCCACTCAACACCGTGAGAGCGCTGATGATGACCAGCAGCCGGTGCAACACCTTCTGGAGGCTCATTTCGCCTCCCTGCCGCGCACGGCCCAGTGGAAGAACCAGTACATCATGCACGCCCACTGGACCGACCAGATGCTGACTCGCACCTGGTTCAGGTTCATCCACTCTCCCAGCACCTGTTTGAGCCTGACTGCATCGGTGATGTGGCCCGCCATCTCGTCGTTGAGCGGAAAGATCACCCACTTGGTCAGGCCGGTGGCGGCCAGGATGCCTAGCATGACCACAATCGGGGCCCAGCGCTGAGGTGTGCGCCACTCGGACCAGATCATGACGGCGGCGCAGATCATCATCACGAACGTCATATAGGTGAAGAAGTGAGTGGCTGCGGTCACCTGCGGCACGAACTGCAGATAGTAGTCGTCCGGCGTGAGCTGATCCGAAATCGGGAACGAGAACAAGACCAGGGACCAACCCGTGCCAAGGTACATCGACGTGCATAGGAACAACAGGACGTGGTTGAGCGCGAGCAGCTTGGTCTTCATCCGTTCCCTCAGTCCTTGCGGTTCGGCGGCGCCAGCCATTGCTGGCTCTGTCCCAGGTTGACCACGCTCTCCATCCCCTCCATCGACGCGTCGGGCGGCTGCTCCTCGCTCAGGAACCAGCACTCAAAATGATCGTCCAGCACGCCATGCGTATCGGGGAAGAAGCCCGCGAACAGGGGCCGCTCTTCTATGTCGAGGTCCTTCAGCGCCTGGATGCGCGGGTGGCCGCCAATCACCAGGCGCGCCGAGCCCGGTTTCATCAGGTGCAAGCCGAGCTTGCCCTGGAAGTAGATGTACGAAGCCATGAGCAGGCCGCGGAACGCGCAGTAGTTGGTTCCCCGGGTCTTGACCGGCAGCCAGGCGCTGCCGGGGCGCTGCACGTCGATGCGCACCACGAGTTGTCCATCCAGGTCGTACTGGCTGCTCACCCATTGGCTGCCCACTACGAAATCCAGGTTGGCCTGGTGCTTGGGCATACCCCAGATGCCCTTGCCGCCCTTCACCGAGATCTCGGTGCTGACGGGCAGGTCGTACACGTACTGGCCGGTGCCGAAAGTCTTCTGCATCAGCGCCGGCAGCAGACGGGGTGCCGGTCGCCTGCCGTGGGTGCACGCGATCGCGATGCTGAACTCGATGTACTGACCGATATTGGTGAGCTGGTAGTTGACTACCGTGACGATTAGCAGCCCCTTGTTCCATACCCGGAACGGGTGCACCTCGTTGCCCGGCAGCAGGCGCGCGGCCTTGTCCGGATTGATGCCGAACGCCGCCATCAAGGCAGGCGTCTGCTCGGAGCGCACCGGCAACTGGAAGGGTATGCCGTCCACGAGCGCGTAGCGGCCCGCCTGTTGTTCCAGTCTTCTTGGCCTGCTCATCACTGCCCTCCTCAGTGGGGTCGGTCCAGTTCTTCCAGGATGATCGGGAACACGTCGCTCGCGGCGTCCTTACCGATGAACACGTCGAGGTGCCCGTAGCCCGGCAGCACCTGCAGCGAGTGGTAGTCCTTGCGTTGCTGCTGGAAGAAGTCGTAGGTGCGCTGCTGGCTATCCGGCAAAAAACAAACGTTGCGCTCCCCGGCGAGGAAGGCGAAGCGAGCGTCGGTGCGCGGTGGCTGGGCCACAAAGTCGGCCGGCAGTTGCGGCAGCCCCTCCACTGACACCAGGTGGCCTTTGCGCAGACAACGCGCCATTTGCTGAAAGAAGCGCATGGGCACCTGCGCGAACTCCTGCTTGATCCACTCGTGCGTCTCCGGGTTGAGGTTCTCGTGGCGCCACAGGGTCGGGAACCCGGTGCCATAGGTGAAGCTCGCCTGCTTGCACACCGGGTTGTCGCATTCGTGATGTGTGAGCTCGACCAAGCCCTTGATCAGCTTGGGCACGGCGCCTTCAGCATGGAGCCCCCACTGCGGGTTGAGAAATGGCGTGATCGCGGACACGATGGGCACTGCGACCATGCCCTTGAGCTCCGAAACCCAGGGCACGACCGGGTGGAGAGACACGGCGTTGCTGACGATGGTCTTCACCTGCGGTACGAGCCCCGCCACGGCGCTCATCATGAAGCTGGTCGATCCCTGGCAATGGATGACCGCCTTCACCTCCGGCGTGCCGGTCTCCACCACGACCTTCTGTACTGCCGCGGGGTGGTCATAGACCGCAGCTTGGTCGAGGGTCCAGCGGTTGGGCGGCAGGTCGATGCTGGCGCGCCAGTTCTCCAGCCACACGTCGTAGCCGTGATCAACCAGGAGATCTACCAGGGTGGTCTGGACCCGGGCCCGGAAGATGTTCGCGCGCACCCCGGCGCCGTGCACCAGCAGCACCGGACCCTTGCTTGGCGGGCGCTCGCCCTGAACGTGGATCAGGTTGCACCGGAACCCGTCACCAGCTGTGAACGGCACTATTGTGTCGGCCAGCATGACTGCGCTCCCCCGGCATCCGTGCTCAGCGCGGCGGCGGAACGACGCCGTGCAGTATCAGCAGCTCGCCGCGGCGGCGAGGATCGCGATTCGCAGACGGCACTTTGACATTGTTCGTCTTCTTAAGTACTTATCGCACACGGGCCGTTAAAATACAAATCTCACGCATTGCGAGCTTTCATCTCAGCCGGAGGGAATGGGGTAAGTCATTCAATGCACGCGGAAAAGTCCCGAGTCGCGGAGCCGAGGCAGGCGGCTCGGAAGCGCGGCGCGAGGTCGTTGGCGGCAGAGTCTTCCTAACGAGGTTGCCGGGCGGTGGGCGGGCGCCGCTGGGCGAACGAGCCCAGGTGCGCACTACCGCCGACAGGGCAAGCGAAGGGACGCCCAGCCCCGAGCCATGATTCACCCGCGCATGCTTGAACTGCACGGGCCGGTAGTCTAGGATTCGGTTGCTAGCTTGTCTGGCCTCAACTTTTCAAGGAGCTCCGCCGTTAAGGGGTTCAAGCACCAGAGAGTTGCGTGGGCATTGGGCAGCCTGAGTTCTTAACTCACCAGGAGGTGAAGCTGTGAAATCCATTGGTGGCGATTCAACCAAGCCCGTCTCCCCCTCGAGTGCGCAAGAGCAAGGGGCAGCGAGCCAACCGGGCCCGCAGAGGCCGGCTCCATCGTCCGCCCGTGCCGTCAAGGTCGAGATCAGTTCTTCCTCCGCTCGCCTCCAGCAGCTAGACCAGGGCCTGAACGATGTGGGGGTGGTCGATAGCGCCCGGGTGGAGGCGGCCAAACAGGCCATCATAGAAGGACGCTTCCAGGTGGACCCGGAGGTCGTGGCGGACAAGCTGCTGGCCACGGTGCGCGAGTATCTCCTGACGCAGCAGAAGAGCTAGCAGGCTTCTTCACAGCCGCCTACGCGGGTGCACGGCGGGTTTCTCCGCCGGCGTGTCCAAGCGCGTGAACGAGAGCATCCCCGCTCCGGGGTGCCTCGAGCGCGATTCCGAATCGCGCTCCGCTCTACCGTTCCTTGCGGGTCCACTCCTTCAGGCGGCTGCGCAGGCGCGCCACCGCCTGGGCATGAAGCTGGCATACGCGCGACTCCGACACGCCAAGCACCTCGCCGATCTCCTTGAGGTTCATCTCCTGCTCGTAATACAGAGCCATCACGATTTTCTCGCGCTCGGGCAACCCACCGATGGCGTGTACGAGCTGTAGCCGGAAGCGCGCATCCTCCAGGACATCGAGCGGCCCGGTCTGGTGGTCGGCGACATACACGTCGAAGAAGTCGCTGTCCTCCGACTCCTGGAAGTCCTCATAGTGGAGCAACTGGTAGCCACGCGACTCCAACAGCATGGTCTGATACTCCTCCAGGGACACGCCCAGCACGTCGGCCAGCTCCTGCTCGCGCGGCGGACGTCCGAGCCGCTGCTCGAGCGTGCTGATGGCAGCCTCGATCCGGCGCAGGTTCTTGCGGACGTTGCGTGGCAGCCAGTCGGCTTGCCGCAACTCGTCCAACATGGAACCGCGGATGCGTTGGATGGCGTAGGTCTCGAATTGCGCGCCCTGGGTGTCGTCGAAGTTCTTGGCCGCGTCCTGCAGGCCGAGCAGTCCCGCCTGGATTAAGTCGTCGACCTGCACGCTGGCGGGCAGCCGGACCATGAAGTGATAGGCGATCCGCTTCACCAGCGGTGCCAAATGCTCAACCAGCTTGTTCTGATCCGCTGTCAGGGTGGCGCCTGCCACGCTCTGGCGCTGCTTGCTCATTTTCCGGGCCTGGGGCGTTGCCCTCTCTGGACCAGCCGCTGGACGAATCCCGCAGGGCTGCCTTTGCCTGGGTAGGGCCAGCACAGCGAAGCGTCGGCTAGATCACGCAACGCCAACGCGGAACCCGCTTGCCGGGAGACCTTCATCACCGTCTGTCGCAATGTCGAGGCGCGCAGCGGGCGACCATCATTGGGGAGGTGGGCATCAGCTCGTGAGGCGGGTTCGCGGATCCCTAAATGTGGATGAGAGGTTACCAAAAATCCTGCCCCCGTGGGCTGGCGAGCAGGGGGTGTGGATCGGCGGCTGCGCCGCTGACCCAGTCGGCGACCAGGCCGGACAGTCTGCCTAGTGGATCGGCCCGGTAGGATGTGAACCCGTCGCTAAGCAGGGTCCAGAGCACCTTCGGCACGGGGGACGCCGCGGCACGCGAGGCGGCGATTAGTCCTGCCGTGGCTTCAGTGGTTTTACTGCTGATATGCGCAAGCCGGACGCAAAGCCCGAAGCCGGGGGCAAGCCGCCTTGGTCCGGAAAGAAGCCAAATGGGGTTAGAGCGTTATCCGCCCGTGGGATCCTTCCCATTCCTGCTGACGGCGAATGGGCAGGTGCCCGCGCGGGTGCGACCGAATTCCCACACGAGCATGGTGCAGGACCGCGGTCGAACGGCCCCGAAGTTGCAAAAACGGCAGGATCTCCGACTTGACTGCCAATCAAATAGGCCCCATCCTGTAATGTTTGGCGGTGTCGCCTGGCATCTAGACAGCCGCTCTTTGGCGTCATTCTCTGGGTGCCACCGGTGTGACAGCTAACACCACAACGACCAGCGCCCATCGGGTAGTTTACCTCGAGGCGCAGGGCGGGCTCGGGAGCATTCGGGCTGCGCCCCCTCGGCGCGTCTTGTTCGCGCCAGTATGGCACAGCATCCGGGAGGTTCGTGCTCCATGGCCGTGCCGCCTTAGATTCGCATTCAACGAACCGGGAGGATGTAGAAGTGAAGAACTCTCTGAAGCTGCTCTCGATCTCCCTGGGGCTGGCGGCGGCCGCATCTGGGTCCGCTCTGGCCAACCAGGAATTGGCGCAGTTGAGCGCCAACCCCAACAACTGGGCGATGCAAGCTGGCGATTTCTCGAACCAGCGCTACAGTTCATTGCAACAGGTCAACGCCAATAACGTCAACAAGCTGCAGGTCGCATGGATGTTCTCCACCGGCGTGCTGCGGGGCCATGAAGGCTCGCCGCTCGTCATCGGTGACACCATGTACTTGCATACGCCGTTCCCCAACAATGTCTTCGCGATCGACCTGGAAACGCAGAAGATCAAGTGGAAGTACGCGCCCAAGCAGGATCCGGCGGTGATCCCGCAGATGTGCTGCGACACGGTCAACCGCGGTCTCGCCTACGCCGACGGCAAGGTCTTCCTGCAGCAGGCCGACAGCATGTTGGTTGCTCTCGATGCCAAGTCCGGCAAGCTGGTCTGGAGCGTTAAGAACGGTGACCCCAAGGTGGGCGCGGTCAACACCAATGCACCGCACGTGTTCAAAGACAAGATCATAACGGGCATCAGCGGCGGCGAGTGGGGCGTGCGCGGCTACCTCTCGGCCTACGATATCAAGACCGGAAACATGGTATGGCGCGGCTACAGCACCGGGCCGGACAGCGAAATGCTGATCGATCCGAGCACCACGACCACGTGGGCGAACGGTGCTGTCACGCCGGTAGGCCCCGACTCCAGCTTGAAAACCTGGCAGGGCGATCAATGGAAGATCGGCGGCGGCACTACCTGGGGCTGGTACAGCTACGACCCGCAGCTCAACCTCCTCTACTATGGCTCGGGCAATCCCAGCACCTGGAACCCGGCCCAGCGGCCCGGCGACAACAAGTGGTCCATGAGCATCTGGGCGCGCAACGTCGACACCGGCAAGGTGAAGTGGGTGTACCAGATGACGCCCTACGACGAGTGGGATTTCGACGGGATCAACGAGATGATTCTGGCGGACATCAACGTCAAGGGGCAGGACCGGAAGGTAGTGGTCCACTTCGATCGCAATGGCTTCGGCTACACGCTGGATCGCGTGACTGGCGAGTTGCTGGTCGCGCAGAAGTATGACCCGGCGGTGAACTGGGCCACGAATGTAGACATGTACACCGGTCGGCCGCAGGTGGTCTCCAAGTACAGCACGGCGCAGAACGGGCCGGACGTGAATAGCAAGGGCGTCTGCCCGGCCGCGCTCGGCTCCAAGGACCAGCAGCCGGCAGCGTTTAACCCCAAGACGAAGCTGTTCTATGTGCCCACCAACCACGTTTGCATGGACTACGAGCCGTTCGCGGTCGAGTACGTGGCGGGGCAGCCGTATGTGGGCGCCACCCTGTCTATGTATCCGGCGCCGGGTGGGACCAACATGGGCACTTTCACCGCCTGGGATGCCAGCACCGGCAAGATTGTATGGTCCAAGCCGGAGAAGTTCTCGGTCTGGAGCGGGGCGCTGGCCACCGCGGGTGATGTGGTCTTCTACGGCACGCTCGAAGGCTATCTGAAAGCCGTGGACCTGAACGGCAAGGAGCTGTGGAAGTTCAAGACGCCCTCTGGGATCATCGGCAACGTATTCACGTACATGTACAAGGGCAAGCAGTACGTGGGCGTGTTCTCCGGGATCGGTGGCTGGGCCGGCATCGGCATGGCGGCGGGCCTCGAGAAGGATCAGGACGGTCTGGGCGCGGTCGGCGGCTACAGGGAACTCAATCAGTACACCGACCTGGGCGGTCAGCTGACCGTGTTCGCGCTTCCCAACTGACGCTCGGCACTCGCAGTCAAACACGTCTGGCATCCCGGTGCTCCCGGGATGCCAGTTTTTTTTCGGCCCCATGATGTGAAAGACAGACAATGAGACCTGCATGGTTGCTGGGAACGATATTGCTTGGCTTGGGCGCGCTCGCCTCGGCGGAGGACCGGGTGCAAACCGATCTGTATACGGTAGTGGACGGCTACAAAGTCGATCCCGGCACGATGCAGGGATTTCGCGCGTGGCGCGCGGCCGCCTGCGACCGCTGTCACGGCGCCAACCAGCAGGGTCTGGTCGGGCCGTCCCTGCTCGAGAGCATGAAGGTGCTCTCGCGTGACGATTTTGACAAGATCCTTCTCGACGGGCGGCTCGAAAAGGGCATGCCGAGCTGGAAGGAAAGCAAGCAAGTAGTGGACAACCTCGACCACCTCTACGCCTACCTGAAGGGCCGTTCCGACGGCGCCATCACCCGGTCCAAGGTGGAACCACTCAAGTGACGGCAGCCCGGAGGACGCCCTTCACCCGACCCGCAGTTCGCTCGCTCCGCCAGCGAACGTCGCTTGCGCTGGGGGTATTTCTGCTCGTGACATCACCACTCCTGTTCGCGCAAGAGGACGTGCTACGCGTTTGCCAGGATCCCAACAATCTGCCCTTCTCGAACGACGCGGGGCAGGGGTTCGAGAACAAGATCGCAGAACTGTTCGCTCGAAAGCTCGGCTGGAAGCTGGAGTACTTCTCCTTCCCTCAGCGCATGGGCTTTATCCGCAACACCCTGCGATTCAAGCTGCCCGGGGAGCAGTACCGGTGCGACCTGGTGATTGGCGTTCCGGCCAGCTACGACCAGGTGTCGCCGACGCGTCCCTACTACCGCTCCACCTATGTCCTGGTGTATCCGCAGGGCGGCAAGCTGGAGGGGGTGCACAGCGCACAGGACCTGAGCGCACTCGCGCCCGAGAAGCTGAATGGCCTGCGGATCGGCGTCTTCGACCGCTCACCCGCCTCCGACTGGCTGGTGAAGCACGGCTTGCTGGATCAGGCCGTGCCCTATCGCATGCTCAATGCCGACCCTGATTACTACCCCGGCGAGATCATCGAAAAGGACCTGGCCTCGGGCAAGCTCGACGCCGCTATCGTGTGGGGTCCGATCGCGGGCTTCTTCGCCAAGCGCGTGTCGTACCCGCAACTGGTCTTGGTGCCGTTGCCGTCCGAGCCCCCGATACGGCTCGACTATGAGATCGCAATGGGTGTGCGCTTTGGCGAGCGTGAATGGAAGGCGAATGTGGAGCGCCTGATCGCAGAGAATCAAAAGGATATCGAGAAAATCCTGCGCGACTACAGCGTCCCGCTGCTGGACGTCGATGGAGCGTTGAAACCGTGAATTGGCAGGCTTCTTGCAGTAGCGGAGGTATCCGTACAGTTTCCGGGGAGCTTGTCAAATGCCCGCTCATCGACTCTCCACCATGAGCTGCTGTGCCGCAGCCCTTGCCGCCCTGGCGCTGCTGTGCCCGCCGGCTCAAGCAGCCGAGGTCGACCGCGTTGAGCTGACGCGACTGTCGCTCAGCCTAGTGAAAATAGAGGCGGTCGATTCCGACGGCCGCCTGTGGCTCGGTACCGGCGTCGGCGTTGCGCCCGAGCATGTGGTGACCAGCTGTCACGTCACCCGTCGCGCCGAGAGCATCCGTGTCCAGCAGGGAGGCATGCGCCGCCTCGCGGCCGCCCAATTGGCGGACACGGAGCACGACATTTGCCTCCTTTTGGTGCCGGGTCTCGCCGTTCCACCCGCAAAGGTCGGCCAAGCAGGCGCACTGAAGCTCGGTGAGGCGGTTTTCGCGGTCGGATTCGAAGGCGGCCTTGCGCTGCAGGCACGCGCCGGTGTGGTCCGTGCCCTGCATGCCTATGACGGGGCCCACGTGGTCGAGTCGACTACAGCGTTCACCTCCGGCGCGAGTGGCGGCGCGCTGTTCGACACCCAAGGTCAGCTGGTCGCGATACTGACCTATCGGTTGCGGGGCGATCGGCGTTCTTACTTCTCAGTCCCGGTAGAATGGTTCGCTCCGAGGCTGATGGGCGACCAGGCTTATGCCGCCGTGGGACCGCTCGACGGAGCGTTGCCGTTCTGGCAGCGCCCACCTGAGGGGCTGCCCTTTTTCTTGCGGGCCCATCAGCTGGAGACCGGCGGCGACTGGGGTGGACTACTAATCCTGACAGACCAGTGGTCAAGGGCTGACGACACCAACGCCGAGGCTTGGCTGTTCCGGGGGAAGAGCCTGGCGGAGACTCAGGACCTCGCAGCTGCGCGGCTGGCTTTCCGGCGGGCGGTCGCACTCGACCCCGTATCCAGCTACGCCTGGTTGCAGCTCGGGCGGCTGTCGGCACAGCGCGGCCTGACCGAAGAAGCGGAAGACGCGCTTTCCCAGCTCAATCGGCTCAACCCGGAGCTGGCGCAATGCCTGGCTGTAGAGCTGCGGCCGGCTCCGGCGCCGGCTCGACCGGATAATTCGGCCCTCAATGCCTGCTCGGCGATATAGTCGTCTACCGATCCTGCTCGGCGCAGCACTGGTCGCGTACGGCGCATACGCAAACGCCGAGCAGCCCATCTCGGTCGCCGAAAATCAGCTGTTCCTCTCGAATCATCTTGGCAATCTCCCCGACACCGCGCTGCTGCGGTACGCATACACCAAAGCGGGAAGCCTCGAGGCCCCTCGCGAGGACAGCGTGCGGATCACGATCTCACCCGCCGCGAACGGGAGCGGGCGGCAGGTCCATGTCGACTACCTGACGGGCGCTCAGCGTTTCGAGCTGCCGGCCATCGGTGCCGCGAACGGGAACCCGGTGATCCTGTTTTTCCTCGAACGTGACGTGCGGGAGATGCAGCGCCTGACCGGCGGTCAGGCGTCTTACTTCCGCAGGCGCGTGCGGACGGCGCTCGCGGACGCCGCCGAGGTCCGGCCCGTCACGTTTCAATTCGCCGGACACAGCGTCGCCGGCGAGCAGATAACGCTTCACCCTTACCGCGACGACCCGCTCCGCAAGCGCTTCGAGCGGCTGGCAGACAAGGCCTATACCTTCACCCTCTCTGACCAGATCCCCGGTGCCGTCTACCGCATGCAGACTATGGTCAAAGCGCCCGGCCCGGGTGAAGATACGCCACCGCTGATCACGGAGACCCTCACCCTTCTAGGAGCCGAACCATGAATGCGCTGCTTACCAGCGTTGGTGCTGCGATGCTCTTGCTCGCCCCGGCCCTGACCTGCGGGGCTGTTCCGACCAACGATTTCCCCACCATCGAGCGTGTGCTGTTCGTGGAGAGCTGCGTGCGCGAACGCCCGGATCGCCCCCATCAAGAGATGCTGTACAAGTGCTCCTGTGCGGTGGACGCAATCGCCGGCGAGTTCCAGTACGAGGAGTATGTCGAGCTATCGACTGCGGTCGACGCGGGCCAGATCGCTGGAGAGCGCGGGACTGCGGTGCGCGAAAGCACCGAGGGCAAAAGCATGAGCAAGCGGTTTAAGGCCGCCCGCGCCAAAGCCCTGACTGGCTGCTTCATCCAGTAGCCTGGAAGGGCTGGTCGCCGTGCCGTCGCCCGCCGAGCAAGGAGAAACTAAGTCATCGGCTACCAGTAGCTGAGCGCTCCTCCCCTCAACCCCAGCGTTCGTCGCGGACCTGGATCTCGCCGTTATCGACGCGCACCGAGAACACGGCAGTGGGCTCGAACGCCGGCGGCGCAAGTGCCTCGCCGGTGCGGATGCAGAAGCGTGCACCGTGGCGCGGGCAGACGATCTGATCCCCTTCGATTGACCCGCCGGTGAGGATGCCGCCGTCGTGGGTACAGACGTCCTCGATCGCGTAGTACTGACCGTCGAGGTTGAAGACGGCGACCTGGGCGCCGTCCAGATCTACGACGCGATGGGTGCCGGGCTGCAGATCGTCAGCCCGGCAGGCGGTGATCCAGTCACTCACGTGGTTCGCGGCGCGGGATGATGGACCACGAAACACGCACAACGAACCGAGGAAGGGGTCGCGCTACACGGCGACCACTTCGATCTCCGGATCAACCTGCCGCACCAGGCCTTCGATGCCGGCCAGCGTGCCGGAAATCGAGCTGGGGCAGCTTCCGCATGCGCCTTGGTAGTGCACCTTCAGCACATTGTCCTCCAGGCCCAGCACGTACAGGTCGCCGCCGTCGCCTTGAAGATAGGGGCGAACTTGTTCCTCCAATATCTGCCGGATCATGTCAAGCTTCTCGCGCTCCGCCGTCGACAGCTTCGATTCATCGAAGGCGACGCCGTCGGGCCGATCGGAACCCTTGCCGATCAGCTCCGCCGATCTCTCCTGAGCCGACGGCGCATCGCGAATCGGCACGGCCAGCTCGCGCAGCAGTTCGGGCCAATGTGCCTTGCCGTCCTGCGTGACCGTGATCCAGTGGTCGACGTAGAACACGTTGGTCACGTGCGCGATGGCGAATAGCGCCTCGGCCAGAGGATCGCCTGCCGCCTGCTCCGCGTTCTCGTAGGACTGGGTCACGCCATAGGACAGCGGCTCGCGCAGGATGAACTTCCTGGCGTTGGGGTTGGGCGTGAACTCGATTTCGGCGATGCGGGGCATAAAAAACCGCCTAGACGCTGGGGGCCGGAGGCGAGAGGACTCGGCTCACTACGCTGACTCCTTCGCCGCAGGCAGGCCCATCGGGTCCGCGTCGCCTTCGGTCGAGGTAGTCCGCCTGTTGTGGAAGGCGGCGTGCAGCGTGTGCCAGGGCAGGATAGCGCACTTGACCCGCGAAGGCAGATCCTTGACGCCCGCAAACACCACCAGGCGACCCAGATGGTTGGGCTGCGCGGCAACGTCCAGCCGGCCGGTGGCCATCTCGCGAAACTCCTGCACCAACTGTTCGGCTTGTTCCACCCACTTGCCTTTCACATTGGCAGTCATCATGGACGCCGATGCCTTGCAAATAGCGCAGCTCTCGCCTTCGAAGGCGACCTTCTCGATCAACCCGTCCTGTACCTTCAGGGTGATCCAGATGTGGTCGCCGCACAGCGGATTTACGCCCTCCGCGCGGTGCGTCGCATCGGCCAGGTTGCCCCAGTTGCGCGGCTTCTTGTTGTGGTCGAGGATGATCTCCTGATAGAGCTGCTTGCTGTCCATAGATCGCGCTCTTCAGGCAAAGATCTTCTGCACCCGCCGGATGCCGGCCACCAGCTGGTCGATCTCCTGGAAGGTGTTATAGAAAGCGAACGAAGCGCGGGCCGTGGCCGGGATCCCGAAGCGCTGCATGACCGGCTGCGCACAATGATGCCCGGTGCGCACCGCCACGCCGTCTTCGTTCAGGAGCGTTCCTACATCGTGCGGGTGTACGCCCGCGACTGTGAAGGACAGCACGGACGCCTTATCGATCGCCGTGCCGACGATGCGCACGCCCGGCAACGCCTGCACCTGCCCGCTGGCGTAGGTGAGCAGCTCGTGTTCCCAGGCGGCGATCTCCCGCATGCCGATCTCAGTCAAGTAATCCACGGCGGCGCCTAAGCCGATCGCAGCGGCAATCGGCGGCGTGCCGGCTTCGAACTTGTGCGGGATGGTGTTATAGACCGTCCGCTCGAACGTCACCGACAGGATCATGTCGCCGCCGCCCTGATAGGGCTGCATCTTCTCGAGCCACTGCGCCTTGCCGAAGAGGACCCCGATGCCAGTGGGGCCGAACATCTTGTGACCCGAGAAGCAGTAAAAGTCGCAATCCAGGTCCTGCACGTCGACTGGAAGGTGCGGGACCGCCTGAGCGCCGTCCACCAGCACCGGCACGCCCTGCGCGTGCGCGCACGCGATCATCTGCTTGACCGGGTTCACCGTGCCCAGCGCGTTGGACACGTGGGTTAGGGCGACCAGCCTGGTGTGTTGGTTGAACAGTGCCTCGTACTCGTCCAGCAGCAGCTCGCCGGCGTCATTGCACGGGATGACACGCAGCTTGCAGCCCTTCTCGTCGCGCAGCATCTGCCACGGCACGATGTTGGAATGGTGCTCCAGTTGAGACAGGATGATCTCGTCGCCGCGCTGGAGCAAAGCGCGCCCGAAGCCGTGCATCACCAGGTTGACCGCGTCGGTGGTGCCGCGGGTGTAAATCACCTCGCGCTCGTCGCGGGCGTTGATGAACTTCTGGATCTTGCGCCGCGCCCCCTCGTAGGCCGCGGTGGCTGTCTCGGACAGGTAGTGCACGGCGCGGTGGATGTTGGAGTGCTCCTGGGTCTGATAGCGGATCAGCCGATCCAGGACGGGTTGCGGCATCTGGCTACTGGCCGCGTTGTCCAGGTAAGCCAAGGGCTTGCCGTTCACCTTCAGCCGCAGTATCGGGAAGTCCGAGCGCACGCGCGGCAGATCGAACCCAGGAGTGAGTCCGCTCGGTTCCTGTAGGGCCAAAGCTGGGCTGCTCATCGGGTTTCCTTGCTCTGCGTGCGGCGGACGACGACGTCTTCCAGGCGCTTCACCACCGACGGCAACGCGATCCGCTCCACGATCTCGGCGGCGAAAGCGAAAGTCAACAGGTCGCGGGCCGAGGGCTCGGACAGTCCGCGGCTCCTGAGATAGAAGACCTGCTCGGCGTCGAGCTGGCCGACGGTGGCCCCATGAGCGCACTTCACATCGTCGGCGAAGATCTCGAGCTGGGGCTTGGTGTCCACATGGGCCCGTTCGGTAAGCAGGAGATTGCGGCTCTCCTGGGCCGAGTCGGTGCGCTGCGCTCCGCGCCGGACTAGGATTTTGCCGCTGAACACCGCGTGGGCGGCGTCGCCGGCGATGCATTTGTGCACTTGGCGGCTGCGCCCATGTGGCAGCGCATGGTCGATAAAGCTGTGCGTGTCAGCCAGCTGCCGTCCCGAGACCAGCGCCAGTCCGTCAATCTCGAAGTCGGTTCCCTCTCCCGCCTGCACGACATGCAAGTTGTAGCGCGAGATCCGCGCTCCGAGCGAGACGCTCACGCCTGAATAGCGGCCGTCCCGCGCTACACGCGCGCCACAGGTCGCGATGTGGAAAGCGCCCGCGCTCTCACGCTGCAAACGGACGTGGCGCACGCTGGCGTTCTCGCCCACATGAATCTCCGTGACCCCGTTGGTCAAGCCCGCCTCCTCGTGTATCGAGACGAAATCCTCGATCACGATGCAACGGCTACCGGGTCCGGCAACCACCAATGCCCGCGGGTACACGGCAGCGCCAGGGCTAGCGCTCATAAACACCAGGTGGATTGGACGGTGCACATCGCGGTCGCCGTCCACCAGCACCGCTGCGCCGTCACGCAGCCAGGTAGTGTTCACCGCGCTGAACGCATCGTCGCTACCGGCAACCAGACGCCCGAGCCCCGCCTGTATGCGGTCGCCATGCTGGCTCAACGCGGAGGCCAGGGACGCGACGACGACGCCAGTCTCGGGCTGCAGCGCTGACAGGTTGGGGGCGAACGTGCCGTCCACGAACACCAAACGGCTGCCGGCCTCGGGGATCAGCCAAGGCTCGATCGCGGTCGCGTCGACTCGGACCGGCTGGGCAGGCAGCTCGAGCGTGGCTTTATACAGCGGAGATAGGTCGGTAAAACGCCAATCTTCATCGCGCGTGGTGGGGACCGTCAGCGCATTGGCGCGCTCCAGCGCCTTCGCCCTCAGAGCGTTCAACCAGGAAAGCGGGCTCGCGGGAAGGCGCCCCTGCTCCTGCAGCAAGCGTTCCAGGTAGCTGTTGGTAACCGCTTCCATGGGTCTCACGCAGCCTGTCGTGCCCGATACTCGTCGGCCACCCAGTCGTAGCCACGGCTCTCCAACTCGAGGGCCAGGTCGCTGCCTCCGGTCTTGATGATCCGGCCCTGGTCCATGACGTGGACATAATCCGGAGTGATGTAATTGAGCAGCCGCTGGTAATGCGTTACCAGGACCACGGCGTTGTCTGGGGTGCGCAGGTGGCTCACGCCGTTGGCCACGACGCGCAACGCGTCGATGTCCAGGCCTGAGTCCGCCTCGTCGAGAATGGCGAGCCGCGGCTCGAGAACCGCCATTTGCAAGATCTCGTTGCGCTTCTTCTCGCCGCCGGAGAAGCCTTCATTGACGCTACGCTCCAGGAGGGCCGGGTCGATGTCCAGCAGCTTCAGTTTGTCCTGCACATAGTCGTCGAATTCCAGCGGATCCAGCTCATCCCTGCCGCGGGCGCCCTGCACCGTGTTGTAAGCCAAGCGCAGGAACGAGGAGTTTGTGACGCCCGGCACCTCTACTGAATATTGGAACGCCAGAAAGAAGCCGGCGCGGGCACGCTCTTCGGGCGCCATTTGGAACAAGTTCCTGCCCTCGAACAGCGCGGCGCCGCCGGTAACCTCGTAGGCTGGATGCCCTGCAAGCACCTTGGCGAAGGTGCTTTTCCCCGACCCGTTCGGCCCCATGATTGCATGCACCTCGCCGGCTCGGATCGTCAGGTCGATGCCCTTGAGGATCTCGACGTCGGCGACGGTGGCGGTGAGGCGGCGAACCTCCAGCAGGATGCTTCGATTCATCACCCGACGCTTCCTTCCAGTTTCAGGCCCAGCAGCTTGGTGGCCTCCACCGCGAACTCCATAGGCAGCTGGGTGAACACGTCGCGGCAGAAGCCGTTGATGATCATCGAGACGGCTTCCTCGGCGCCGATGCCGCGCTGCGCAAAGTAGAACAACTGGTCCTCGCCGATTTTCGAGGTCGTCGCCTCGTGTTCGACCTTGGCGCTGTTGTTATTGACCTGGATGTAGGGAAATGTGTTGGCCCCGCACTTGTCCCCGATCAGAAGCGAGTCGCACTGGGAATAGTTGCGTGCGTTGCCAGCCTTTGCGCCGATCTTCACCAGGCCACGGTAGCTGTTGTTGGAGAAGCCGGCCGAGATGCCCTTGCTCACGATGGTGCTGCGCGTGTTCCTGCCGATGTGGACCATCTTGGTGCCGGTGTCGGCCTGCTGGTGATGGTTGGTCAGTGCCACCGAGTAGAACTCGCCGACGGCGTTATCGCCCAGCAGCACGCAAGAGGGATACTTCCAGGTGATGGCCGAGCCGGTCTCCACCTGGGTCCAGGAAATCTTCGAGTTAACGCCCTTGCACAGCCCGCGCTTGGTGACGAAATTGTAGATGCCTCCCACACCGTTCTCGTCGCCGGCGTACCAGTTCTGCACCGTGGAATACTTGATCTCGGCATTGTCCAGCGCGACCAGCTCGACCACCGCCGCATGCAGCTGGTTGGTGTCGAATTTCGGCGCCGTACAACCTTCGAGATAGGACACGTAGCTGCCCTCCTCGGCCACGATCAGAGTGCGCTCGAACTGGCCCGATTCCTGGGTGTTGATGCGGAAATAAGTCGACAGCTCCATCGGGCAGCGCACGCCCTTGGGGATGTAGCAGAAGCTGCCGTCGGTGAACACGGCCGAGTTGAGCGCTGCATAGAAGTTGTCACCTTGAGGTACAACCGAACCGAGGTACTTGCGCACCAGGCCGGGATGGTCGCGCACCGCCTCGGAGAAGGAGCAGAACACGATGCCGACTTCGGCCAACCGCTGCTTGTAGGTGGTGGTGACCGATACGCTGTCGAAGATCACGTCCACTGCGACGCCGGCCAGTGCCTTCTGCTCGTGCATGGGCACTCCCAGCTTCTCGAAGGTACGCAACAACTCCGGGTCGACCTCGTCCATAGACGCCAGCTTCTTCTTCGACTTGGGCGCCGAGAAATAGATGATGTCCTGGAAATCGATCTTCGGATACCGGACGTTGGACCAGACCGGCTCCCGCATGGTCAGCCAGTGTCGGTAGGATTGCAGGCGATACTCGAGCAACCACTCGGGCTCGTGCTTCTTCCTCGAGATGAGCCGGATGACGTCCTCGTTGAGGCCTTTGGGAACGACATCGGCCTCGATCTCGGTGACGAAACCGTGCCTGTAGGGCTGGTTGACCAGGTTCTGGAGGACCGTGCTGCTCATGGTTCCTGACTCGTCACTCGCATTGGTGGTGGGCTCCCACATCACCTTCGAGCGTCAGACGCTGAAGCTCTCCCCGCAGCCGCACTCGTTCTTCGCGTTGGGGTTGTCGAACTTGAAAGACTCCTTGAGACCCTCGCGCGCGAAGTCCAGGGTGGAGCCGTCGAGGTACTTCAGGACTTCTTTGTCCACTACGACCTTCGCGTCGTGCGCCTCGAACAACGCATCGTTGGCACCGATCTCGTCCGCATAATCGAAGGTATAGGCCAGGCCCGAGCAGCCCACCTGCTTGACACCCAGCCGCAGGCCGACGCCCTTGCCCCGCGTGGCGAGCGATCTCTGGATCTGTCTGGCCGCACTCTCCGTCAGCTTGATTGCCACCGTTGTCACTCCGTCACAATTCGATTCGACGATTTCGGTCTAGACCACTGGCTCGGGCTGATCGCGGCGTGCGCGCTGGTCCTTCAACTCCATGACTTTCGTCTCGACCGCCTCCGCCTGGGCCTTGTCCACAAGCTGGGCCAAAGTGACCGAGTTGAGGTACTCGAAGATCCTGTCATTGAGGCTGGCCCATAGGTCGTGAGTGAGACACTTGTGCTCATCTTTGCAGTTCTCGCGCCCGCCGCACTGGGTGGCGTCGATGGGCTCGTCCACCGCGCGGATGATATCGGCCACGGAAACTTCTTCCATCTTTTTGGCCAGCTGATAGCCGCCACCGGGGCCGCGCACGCTGGACACCAGCGTGCGCCGGCGCAGCTTGCCGAACAGCTGCTCCAGGTAGGACAGCGAGATCTTCTGCCGCTCGGAGATATCGGCGAGCGTCACCGGCCTCGCGCCGTTGCGCATCGCGAGGTCGATCATCGCGGTCACCGCAAAACGTCCCTTGGTGGTCAGTCGCATGGCTTGCTCCTCGGGGAAACCCGGAAATTCACCTCTGAATCGACAAACTTGATGATTTCAGTCAAGTTTACGATACCCGAACGTTTCAGTCAACAATTCTATTCAGGTAACTGGGGTCGAAGGCATCGAATTTCACCTCCCCGTCCCGGCACTCAATGCCGGCCTGCTCCAATCGGGCCAGGATCTACTCGATGCGCCGATCGATCGTAACCACATGATCCAGAAGGCTATGGATTGCCTTAGTCACGGGATCGTTCATATCGCCGCTCACGCCATAAGCCGGGAAGCCGATCTTCTCCGCCATGCGGGCACGCGCCTCGTCGCGTCCGTTGTCGATGATGCGGGCCGGGATGCCGACTGCAGTGGAGCCCGCCGGCACGTCCCTAACTACCACTGCGTTAGAGCCGACCTTGGCGTTATCGCCGATGTGGATTGGACCGAGCATCTTGGCCCCGGCGCCAGCAACGACGCCATTGCCCAGGGTCGGGTGTCGCTTGCCCCTGTGCCACGTGGTTCCCCCCAGCGTAACCCCGTGGTAGAGCGTTACGTCGTCGCCGATCTCAGCGGTCTCGCCGATCACCACACCCATGCCGTGATCGATGAAGAACCGCCGCCCGATCACCGCCCCCGGGTGGATCTCAATGCCGGTCAGCCAGCGGGCGATGTGGGAAGTGAATCGCCCCAACCACTTCAGGTTCCAACGCCACAGGCGGTGCGACAGGCGGTGGAGCAATCGCGCGTGAAAACCCGGGTAGCAGGTGATCACCTCCCAGGTAGTGCGGGCCGCCGGATCGCGCTCGAACACGCAGCGGATGTCCTCGCGGATTCGGTCAAACATGAACTATCGCCTACGCCTTGAGGAAAAACAACAGTTTACGATTGCCGAGTAACGTGGTCAACTATTGTCTGGCGCGTGGCTTTTGGGCAGCGCTGAGGACACCACGCAGGATGTTGACCTCCTCCTTCTCCAGTCGTGCGCGCTGAAACAGCCGGCGCAGCCGCTGCATCAGCCGTTTGGGCTGCTTGGGGTCCAGGAAGTCGATGTCATAAAGCGTCTGCTCCAGATGGCGGAAAAACAATTCGACTTCCTCGTAGCTCGCCGGCTCATAGATCTCCTGCGTGTAAGATCCCAGCACTTCGGCCGACTGGCGCAGTTCGTACGCGAAGATCTGCACAGCCGCAGCCAGGTTGAGCGACGTGTAGTCGGGGTTGGTCGGGATCATGGCGATAGCGGCGCAGCGGCTGACGTCCTGGGCCGTCAGCCCCGTTTTCTCCGGCCCGAACACCAGAGCCACAGGCCCGCGCGCGGCCTCGCAAACCAGTCGCGCGCCGGTTTCCCGTGCCGTGAGGACCGCATGCGACAAGTTGCGGTTGCGGGCGGTGCATGCAGCAGCGAACACGGTGCCGGCAAGCGCCTCATCGATGGAGCCGCAAACCACGGCTTGCTCCAACACGTCGGCGGCGCTCGAGGCCATCGCGACCGCATCGGCGGCCGGAAAGCGCTGCGGGTTGACCAGGTAGAGCGAGGCCAGCCCCATGGTCTTCATGGCGCGCGCGGTGGCGCCGATGTTGCCCGGGTGGCTGGTGCCACACAGGACGATGCGCACGCGATTCAGAGGGGAAGCATCAGGCATGGAGTAGAATCCGCGCTTCGCGCTACTGACGCTCACGCGTGGGGAAATGCTAGATGGCGATTCTGCATCCCATGGTCAACATTGCGGTGAAAGCAACGCGCCGCGCAGGCCGCATCATCAACCAGGCCGCCGGCAACCTGGACGTGTTGACGGTGCGGCACAAGAGCTTGAACGACCTGGTGTCCGAGGTGGACCGGGCAGCCGAGGCGGTCATCATCGACACGTTGAAAACGGCCTACCCGGACCATGCGATTTTAGCCGAAGAGAGCGGCGCGGCCGGTCGGTCGGAGCATGTCTGGGTCATCGATCCGCTCGACGGCACCACCAACTACCTGCACGGGTTCCAGCAGTACTGCGTGTCCGTCGCGCTGGTGCACAAAGGCGTCATTACGCACGGTGTCGTCTACGATCCGTGTCGCAACGACTTGTACACCGCCTCGCGCGGGCGGGGCGCTTACCTCAACGACAAACGGCTGCGCGTGTCCCGGCGCGAGAAGCTGATCGACTCGCTCATCGGCACCGGCTTTCCGTTCCGCATGTTCGATCATCTCGACGCTTACACCGGCATGCTCAAGGACTTGATGACCAAGACCGCGGGCGTACGCCGTCCCGGCTCGGCGGCGCTCGATTTGGCCAACGTAGCCGCCGGGCGGCTGGACGGGTTCTGGGAGATCGGGCTGGCCCCCTGGGACATGGCGGCCGGCTGCCTGATGATCACCGAGGCTGGTGGACTGGTGGGCGACCTCGAGGGCAACGAGCGCTTCATGCACAGCGGCAACCTCGTCGCTGGAAGTCCGAAGATCTTCGCACAACTGCTCCAGGTCATTCAGCCCCACCTCACACCCATGCTGCGAACACAAGATAAGTGAACGCAGTGACGGAGGGAAGGGGTGAACGAGCGACGGCGCAAAAAGAGTGTCCCCCGACCGTCTCCGACCGCCGGCGCAGAGGGAAAGCTCACCCTCTCGCTGTGCTCCTCTCATCCGATTGCGCCGGTGCCGCTGCGCGCGGGTTGCCTAACGCGGTTACTTCGCTGCCGTGGCGAACCGGTTCTTCAGCGACCTGAGGCGTTCCAGCAGTCCTTGGCCAAACGAGCTGGTCTCGGCCTTCGGGGTGTCCTTCACCTTGTGCCGCTCCAGCAGCTCGGGTGAGCTCTGGTACTCGGCGTAGCGGGTGATGGCGGAACTCAAGTGCTGCTGCAGTAAGCCCATGTTGACCGGCTTATTGAGAAAGCGGTAGATCTGGGCTTCGTTGATGAGGTGGATCACCATTTCCGAATCGGAAGCACTGGTGAGCACGACCACCAGGATCTGCGGGTACTTGCGCTTGAGGAGGTTGAACAGGATCAGGTAGTTCTCGAACTCGGCGTCGATGTCGGCGATGAACACAGCAATCTCGCGCGCCTCGAGCTCGGCCAGCGCCTGGTCGATGCCCGACGCGTATACAAGCTCGTAGCTCGACCCCACCAGTTTGGTCAGCGCCTGGTAGAGGCCGGGCCGCTGTTCCAGCAGGAGTATCGCGGCGTCGATCTTCGGCGGGGGCGGCTGTTTCGGGCGATTCCGCTCCAGCAGCTGCTGGCCGATGTCCACCGCCTCCGCGACCACCTGCTGCAACTCCTGGTTGTCCCAGGGCTTGCTGATGAAGCGGTAGACCTCGCCCTCGTTGATCGAGCCCACGATAGAGGCGAGGTCGGAGTAGCCCGTCAGCAAGATGCGCACGCTGTCCGGCGAGAGGTCGCGCGCGCGGCGCAGCAGTTCGACGCCTAGCATGCCTGGCATGCGCTGGTCGCTGACGATCACGGGGATCTTGAACTTGCCGATGAAATCCAGCGCCTCTTTTCCGTTGGCCGCAGTGAGCACGTGATACCTGCCGCGGAAGATCGTCTTCAGCGCCGTGAGTATCCGCTCCTCGTCGTCCACGAACAGCACGCGCGCGCGCGGTGCCGTGGTTGTCAGCGCCTCGCTGAGCTGGGACAGCCCACTCACGGTGGGGTCGCCGGCAGTAGTTACGTCGCCGGTACGCGCCAGCGTGCGCAGCTTGCGCGCGGTACCGAGCATACCGGATGAGGAGCGCGACGCGTTTGCCAGAGTCTCGGGGCGCCGCGAGGGATCGTCTCCCGGGTGATCGGGGATGGCGTTGAAGAGCGCCTCGCTGAACTCGCGGGCATTGTCGAACCGGTCCTGGGGCGCCTTAGCCAGCGCCTTCTGTACCACCCAGTCCACCGCCGGGGGCAGCAGCGGGTTGAGACGGGACGGATCCACGGGCGTTTCGTACAAGATCTTGTTCATGATCTGCCCGCTGCTCTCGCCGGCGAACGGCTTGACGCCCGTCAGCAACTCGTACAGCAGCACGCCGGCCGCGAACAGGTCGGCCCTCCCATCGGGCGTCTCGCCCAGGTACTGCTCCGGCGACATGTAGCTCGGCGTACCCAGCATGTGGCCGTGCTGGGTCACATTGGAAGTATCGATGCGGGCGATGCCGAAGTCGGTGACCTTGATGTTGCCTTCACGCGTTACGAGCAGGTTGCCAGGCTTGATGTCACGGTGAATCACGCCCTGGGCGTGCGAGTAAGCTAGCGCGTCCAGGAGCTGGCTGATGATATCGCGCACGCGCAGCAGCTCAGTCTTCAGGCCTTCGCCGAGGTAGGCGGTCAGCGGTTTGCCGGCGACGTACTCCATGGCGATAAAGCAGTAATCGCCTTCCTCGCCGTATTCGTAGACCTGCACCACGTTGGCGTGCGCCAGGCGCGCCGCGGCCTGCGCCTCGCGTTTGAATCGGCGCAGCGCCTCGTCCTTGGTCTCCCGTTCCAACTTGGTTTTGTCTACCAGCTTGACCGCCAGCGTCCGATGCAGGACCGGGTCCCAGCCTTCCAGCACGGTCGCCATGCCACCCTCGCCGAGGATGCCGCGCACCTCGTAGCGTCCGATGGTGGTAGGGATATTCATCCTTGTCTTGTAGGGCCGGCCAGCGCCGAGTTCATGCGGCGAGGGCCTGCGGCTGGACCGCCTTGACAGGCAGGAATACCGAGAACGTGGTGCCGCGTCCCACGGTCGACTTCACCTCGATGCGCCCGCCGTGCTCCTGCACGATCCTGTAGGCAATGGACAGCCCTAGCCCCGTGCCCTGGCCCACGTCCTTGGTGGTGAAGAACGGGTCGAAGATCTTGGACAGTATGGCCTCGGGGATGCCGTGGCCGTTGTCCGACACGTCCACCCGCACCTGCCCGCCCTGGGCGATGCCGGTGGCCACCGTGATCTCGCCGGACACGTCGTCGGTCGCCTGGGCCGCGTTGGTGACCAGGTTGAGGAACACTTGATTGATCTGGGAGGGAGAGCACTCCACCAGCGGAATCTCCCGCAGCTGCTTGTGCACGGTCTTGTGCTTTACCATGTTGCGCGCGATCACCAGGGTGCTCTCGATACCCTCGTTGAGGTTGAAGCGTTGCAGCTTGCCGCGGTCCAAACGGCTAAAGTTCTTCAAGTTGACGACGATCTCCGCGATCTGATCGATGCCGTGCAGCCCGTCGTTGGTCAGATGGGCGAGATCGGCAGCGTCCGACTCGGCCCGGAACTTGGCCGAAAGAGTAGATACCCGCGTGAACTGCGCCGACAGGTCCGCGTCCGGGACATCGCCGCGCTCGAGCATGGTCAGTAGCTTCCCGCACTCGGCCACCATACCTTCGACATGGGGCAGCCTTTCCTTGACCGAGGCCAGGCTGGCCTTTACATACGCCAATGGCGTATTGATCTCGTGAGCGATGCCGGCCACCATCTGGCCCAGCGAAGACATCTTCTCGGTCTGCACCAGCATCAGCTCCGATTCCTTCAGATGCTTGAGCGCCTCGGACAGCTCCTTGGTCCGATCTTGCACCTTGTGCTCCAGATTCTCGTTGGCTGCCTTGAGGGCCTCGTTGGCCTGGTTGATCTTCACATTGCTTCGGCCCAGTTGCCACAGCACGTAGCCCAGGAATACCAGCAGCGCCAGGGAATAGAAGAACACGTAGACGCGGAACAGCTCCTTCTCTTCGGCGATGGTCTGAAACTCGCGATCATAGGCGTCATTGAGCGAACTGATGCGCGGCGCGGTGGGCAGCAGCGCGAGCTGCTCGGCAAGTTGCGTCGCGCCCGGCTCCTGCTTGAGCAGCACGGCCACTGTCTGGGCCAGGCCCGACAAGGGCGTGCGGACGGCCTCTGGGTACTGCTCCGCCGACTGCACCAGGCTGGCGGTGGCCCCCTCGACCGCCTGGCGTGCGTTGTCGTCCGGCTGCACATACAAGCGTAGCAGCTCGGCGTTCAGCGCCACGAGCTGTCCTTCCAGACCAGCGAGCTTCTGCCGCTGCTTGGCGTCGGTTTCGGCCAGGCGGGCCGCCGTCTGCCGTATGCCGGACAGCTGCGCCAGTAGGTCCTTGAGCGTAGCGCGCAGTTGCGCGTTCACTTGGTCGAACTGGTCCATCAGCTTCTGCTTTTCCAGGAATGCGCTGCGCAGGCCCTCGACCCCAGTCGCCAGGGCGCGGTTCTTGAGCGCCGCCGTCTCCGAGCCCAGATCATCCAGCAGCGGCTGCAAACGGGCCATGGGGTCGCGCGTGCGGACCTCGGCGTTGACCGCGTCGCTGCGAGCGGCAGCGATATCGCGATTCCAGCGGGTATCGATCTCCTTGAGGCTGCGAAGGTCGGTGACGATCTGCGTCTGGCGTTTCAGATCGCCGCCCTGACTCTTCACGTAGAGGAAGGCGAGCACTCCCACCAGCACCAGCCCCAGGAGCATCCGCAGCACTCGGCCAATCATGGTAGACCCGGATTCAGGTGATTTATCTGTTGCGCCGGCCAGTCGCACATCCCCTTTAAGCCCCGGCCGATCGGTAAGCGTTGAGCTTACAAAGTATTATCGGCAAAATGCACGTTCCATGCCAGACCGTCGGCGAAGGGCGACATCAGCTTTGTCGTCACAGCAGCGAAACCCATCACCGGCCCACTGCGTCGGGAAACGGGGCCGCGATCTTGGGGGCGGCCTTGGGGTCGCGGGCGACTGCGATGAGCCTTTGCTTGAACCCTGCACCAGCTCGGGCGTCGTGCCATCGGCCAGATTGTCCGCGATCGCGCTGCCACGCGCAAAAAAATTCTGGTCGGCAGGGTAATCGCCAAACGCATCCGGCGCATACTCGACGAGCCCTTCTCCTGGAGGTGAAGCCAGCCGCCCCTTCTCGGCCACCGCTTCGACGTTGGCACAGAGGCGGCAACCAGTCACTGACACGATCAGCGAAAAAAGCGACGCAGTTAACTGAAACCGACATCCAGCGTGCGAAGCTCCACCAGGTCCTCTGGAGTATCGACGTCGAATGCAAGCCCGGCTGGGTCGACGATCGCGCTGCGCATGTCGAGCTGCCGCACGCAATGGAGATGCCGCTCGAAGCTGTTCGGACCGAACGAGAAGTCGAACACGACGCGCGCCTCCAGGCAAATCCCGTTCGTTCCTTGCCTGGTGCGATCTGGCGCGAGAGCAATGGTGCCGACCGATGACGCGCCGGCCAGGCGGCGCAGATCGTCCGCCTGCAGCAGCGGGAGATCGCACGCCACCATCAACATCCGCGTGGCGTCCAGGTCGTTCAGCGCGAGTTGCGCCTGCCGCAGCGCCTGGTTCAGCCCAGCGGGTGTGTGCTCGTCGAGCACGCGCGCACCGCACGCGCTCGCACGTGCGCGCGCTTCCTCGCATGGGCTCACCAGGAGCGTTCGATCCAGCCCCGGGAACTGCGACGCCTGCTCGAGCGTTCGGACGAGCAGCGTCTCGATAAACGCGGAGCGTTGCGTGGTGTCCAGCGCCGGCGCCAAACGCCTCTTGCCATCGCGCAAGGACCGCACCGGTACGACAAGCCACACGCTCATTCGCCACTTCCCGCCGCAGGCGGCGCAGCCAGCGAGCGCGCGAAGTCGATGACGCGGCTGGCCAACACCACCCGGTCCGACGGGTCCTTCATGACCGTGTTGGTGACAAGGGAACAGATGCCCAATGCGGAGATGGATGCGCCTAACTCCAAGTCCGCCTTATCCACCACCAGCGCGTCGATGAGCCCATTGTAGAAGCGTGCGACTTCGAGCGACGAAGGCTCCTTCCCCAGCTCGCGCATGATCTTGGCGGCCGGGCCCTTGAGGGCTCGTCCTGCCACGATGGGCGATACGGCGATCACGGGCACCCGACTGCGCTGCAGCACCGTGCGCACACTCTCCAGCGCAAGGATGGGAGCAATGCTGAGATAAGGATTCGACGGGCAGATCACCACGGCCGACAACGATGGGCTCTCGAGGCCATGGAGAAAGGCTTCCGCCATTCGGGCCCGGTCGACCCCGGCGAACTCGAGCTTTGCTACCGCCGGCTCGGCACGCCGGCGCACGAAATACTCCTGGAAGGCCAGGACGCCGCCGGTGGTATGCACGAGGGTACGCACGGGCTCGTCGCTCATCGGCACGACGCGCTGGCGGACGCCCAGCTGTGCACACAAGCGTTCGGTGACGGCGGACAAGCTCTCGCCTGCACGCAGCCGGCGCGTGCGCTCGACGTGCGTGGCGAGGTCGCGGTCTCCAAGCTGAAACCACGTCTCTCCGCCCAGGGCCCCCAGGCCCTGCATGAAGTTCCACGTCTCTCCCGCGATGCCCCAGCCCCGGGCCGAGTCGTTGATGCCCGCGAGGGTATACATGACCGTGTCCAGGTCCGGTGAGACATGCAGTCCCAGGTGCTCGAAATCGTCACCGGTATTCACCACCACCATCAGCTCGTCAGGGGCGAGGACGTCTGCCAGGCCCTTGGCGAGCTTGGCCCCTCCCACGCCGCCGGCGAGCGCCATGATCATGGCTCGCGGTCCTCGTAGCGGGCGACCTCGGACAGGGGACGGCGCCGGAACGGCTTGCCGCGATCCGCGGGGTAGCCGAGCGTGATGATCGCTTGCGGCTCCCAATCCGGCGGCAGAGCCAGCACAGAGGCGACCGTATCGGGGCAGAACAGGGGAGCGCACATCCAGCAGGCGCCCAAGCCCGCGGCATGCGCGGCAAACAGAAGATTCTGTGCAGCCATGGCCGTTCCCTGCAGGGCCATAGAGCGCTCGGCCTGGTTACGCCTCTCGTCGGCGTAGCGATCCATGTCCGCCATCGTCATGCACGCGAGCACCAGAATCGGCGCGCCGGTGAGTCGCGCATGCGAGCGCGATACATCGGCCTCGATCGCCTCCAAAGGATCGCCGTCGCGGAGGCGATCGAAGCGCAGCCGGTCGCCCATCGCCTGTGCCAGTCGCTGTTTCGTCGACTGGGCTTCGAGCACCAGAAAGCGCCAGGGTTGGCGGTTGTGGGCCGAGGGCGCTGCGGTGGCCACTTCCAGCAGCCAATCGACGAGCTCCCGCGCGACCGGCAACTCCAGGTACCGCCGGATCGAGCGACGCCCGGCGAGAAACTCCCGCAGCGAGCGGCCCAGGGCCGTGTCGCTAGTCGGGTAATCTTCCTTCGCGCCCACTGCCATCCTCAGCGAAACAGATCTAGCTCTTTTGGCCGAACGAGCTCCGCGGCCCGGCCTTCGCGCCGCTCGTAAGGGACGCCGCGAATGAGCACGATCGGCGTGCCTTCGTCGGCTTGTCCCATCAGCAGCGAAGCCGCGGCAGCCAGCTCGTCGGCCAAGCCGACCTGCGTGATGCGCAGGGCGCGCCCGAACAGGTCGGGCTTGCCGCGCAAATCGAGCAGCGCTGCAACGCCGCTCGCGCCGATGGCCACACCCACTGTCCCATTTCGCCAGGCTCGCCCATGGCTGTCGTTGATGACGACCGCGACGCTGGCAGCCGTACGCTCGAGCAAGGCCTTGCGCAGTCGCTCGCATTCACCATCCGGGTCGGCCGGCAGCAGCAACACTCGCGTATCCCCCTGGTTCGCGTCAACGTTCGAGAAGTCGATGCCGGCATTCGCCATCACGAATCCCAGGCGGTGCACCACCACCAGCACATCGCGCCGTACCCGCAGCACCTCCGAGGACTCGCGGAGGATCAGCTCGATGACGCGCGGATCCTTCTCCACCACCGTGGCCAACTCCAGAGCGCGCGGGGACGGCGTCACCTGGTCGAGGTCCACATAACAGCCCCGGGCCTTGGAGACGATCTTCTGCGCCAGCACCAGCACATCGCCCGAGTGCAACTGTTCGCCGGAGTGCGCGACGGCGTTCAGGATCGTCTGGCACAAGTCGTCACCCTCGCGCACCAAGGGCACGCCGCCGAGGGCGATCAGGCGAGCCTCGCGGCTACTCGCCGTCACCTGCAAGCAAGGCTCCGTCAGTCGCAGTGCCGACGCTCCGCCTGGCCCGGGACAGCTCCTGCGCAAGTTGCCTTCGCACCTTTGACCTTTCACGCGAGGGGAGACGGAGCAGCGCAGCAGGCATGTCACGGGTCACGGCTGTTCCGAGCTTTCCAGGCGCGTGATGCGTATGCCGGCCCCGCTCACCTTGTACCGGGAGTTGATCGAGATGAGGATGGAGGTCAGCGCCTCCGCCCCCGCCGAGTTGGCGATGGGACCGGCATGCAGGGCGCGCAGCCCGATGTCCGCGGCGAGCGCGATGACCGTCTCCCGCGCCCGCACGTCGTCCCCGCAGACGAGGACGTCGCAGTCCACCTCGAGAGCCGGGTCTTGCAGGAGATGCGCCGGGACGTTCTGAAACGCGGACACCACCTTGACCGACTCGCCCAACAGCCTCTGGATCGCGGCTACGGCCGAGCCGCCCTCGGGCAGCTGCACGCGCGCAACCTTGGGGGGTACCAGCGGCACGGTGGTGTCGATCAGGATCTTGCCCTCGAGCGCATCGCGCACCTCTTCCACCGTGCTGCGCTGCGCGGCGTAGGGGACGCTCAGCACGACGATCTGGCCGGCGGCGGCGGCGGCACGATAGTCCGCGTGCGAGACGCCCACCGTTGCGAGCCGCTGGTTGAGCCGGGCACAGACTTGGGCGGCCTTCTCCGCGTTGCGAGAGCCGATGATGACGCGGTAGCCGGCATTGGCCCAGCGCAACGCCAGGCCGCTGCCCTCGCTGCCGGTGCCTCCTAGAATCGCGATACTGGGGCGGTCAGCGGAGCCGGTGGCAGACGCCATCTCATCGGCCTGCAAGCGGGAGCACCTGCCGTGCGAAACGCTCCATGGCGGCGAGCGATTCACTCAGCGTTGCCCGCACGAAGTTGAACAGGAGGTGACGCACGCCAAGCGCGCGGAAGGCGTCGATATCCTGGGCCACCTGGGCGTCGCTGCCGGTGAACAGTTGGCGTTCACCGGTGTCGACCGTGCTGGTCTGGCCCTCTTTGTACCAGTTGGCCCAGTAGGCGAGTTCGATGCTGGCCGGATCACGCTTGGCGCGGGTCGCTTCCTCGCGCAGCCGGGAGAGCGCCTGCGAATATCGCTCCGCCGTATCCAGGGGAAACTGCGGATTCGAGCCGATGGGATACCAGGCGTCGCCCAGTGCGACGGCGCGACGTAGCGCCGCGGGGCTCTCGCCGCCGATCCACAGCGGCGGGTGCGGTTTCTGCACGGGCTTGGGCAGGAAGAGGATGTTTTGGAAGCGCGCGTAGCTCCCCTCGAAGCGCGGGTTATCTTCGGTCCACAGTGTCTTGAAGATCCGCAGGTACTCGTCGGTGACCTTGCCGCGCTCTGCAAAGGGCGGGACGCCGAGGGCCTTGAACTCCTCGTCCATCCAACCGGCCCCGCAGCCGACGGTCAC
The DNA here is from genome assembly GCA_041488255.1 of Gammaproteobacteria bacterium. GTDB lineage: Bacteria > Pseudomonadota > Gammaproteobacteria > Burkholderiales > SHXO01 > SHXO01. The sequence goes on from JBGPOV010000004.1 coordinate 45,946, forward strand.
GCGTCCATGCGAGAGGACGTCGATGGTCGCCAGCGCCTTGGCCGTGAAGACGGGGCTGCGGTGAGGCACGACCATGATCGACGTCAGCAACCGGAGCTTCGTGGTCGCGGCTGCCAGATATGCCATCAATGCGAGCTGCTCCAGACAGTCTCCGCTGTCCGCGCCGGTCATCTTGTGTGCCGTGTTGTATGGATAGGGCGAGTCGATCTGGCGTGGGATGACGATATGGTCCGGAATGGCGGCATAAGCGAACCCCAGTTCCTCGCCTCGCTTGGCAAGCGCGAGGATGCCCTCGCGGGTGGCGAGCGGGCCGCGTGTCAAAATGCTGAAGCCATAGTCCATGAAGATCCTTCGTAGTTGGGAGTCTGAAGTCAGCGCAAGGTGGCCGCGACCGGCGGCGAAGCGCCGGCGCGGATACGCGCCCGTTTGCCGGCCGGGGTCTGCACGATCGGGTCGAGCGCCTTGGCCGCGTAGGATCGCTCGCGCTGCTCGAGCGGCGGCGCCGAGTACAGGGTCGTGCGCTGCTGCGGCTCGCGCCCGCAAGAGGCAATCAGCTCGTCCATTCGCTGCGGCGGCATCTCCTGTCCGTGGCAGGTCCCCGCAGCGCGGGAGATGCTCTCGTTCATGAGCGTTCCGCCCATGTCGTTGGCGCCCGCCTGCAGGCAGGCGCGGGCGCCCTCCGGCCCCAGCTTCACCCAGGACACCTGCACGTTGGGAATCAGGGGATGAAGCGCAAGACGCGCCACGGCATGCATCAGTACCGTTTCGCGATAGGTCGGACCCTTGCGCGCCCTGCCCTTCAGGTACATAGGCGCTTCCATGTGCACGAATGGCAGAGGCACGAACTCGGTGAAACCGTGCGTCCGCGCCTGCAGCGAGCGGATGCGCAGCAGATGACGGGCCCAGTGGTCGTAGCGGTCGACGTGCCCGAACATGATGGTTGCGGTGGTCTTAAAGCCGACCCGGTGCGCGGCCTCGATCCCCTGCAGCCACTGGTCGGTGGTCAGCTTGTCGGGGCAGATCAGGCGCCGCACCTCGTCGTCCAGGATTTCTGCGGCGGTGCCGGGGAGAGTCCCTAAACCGGCATCACGCAGATGGTGCAGAAACTCTTCGACCGACAGGTTCAGCGACTGCGCGCCGTGCGAGACCTCCAGCGGAGAGAAGGCGTGGATGTGCATGCGCGGCAGCGCCGATCGGACCGCGCGACACAGCGTCAGATAGGTCTCACCGGTGTAATCGGGATGGATGCCGCCTTGCATGCACACTTCGGTCGCGCCGCGCTCCCACGCTTCGCGAGCGCGCCGAACGACCTCCTCGAGCGCCAGATCGTAGGGGAGGCCGCGCAGGTTCTCGCTCAGCTTGCCCTTCGAGAACGCGCAGAACTGGCAGCGGAACGAACAGACGTTGGTGTAGTTGATGTTGCGGTTGACGACGTACCGCACCACCCGGCCGACGGTGCGCCTGCGCAGCTCGTCGGCTGCGGTGCACACGGCGTCAAACTGCACCCCGCGTACCTGGAACAACCGCACGATGTCCGACTCCGGCAGCTCCGCTCCATCGAACGCGTCCGCCAGGATCCGCTCGATCTGCGGACTCGCTCGGGACGTGCGAGAGCGGCCCGACGCGAGAGGCGGCTCGATCTGACCCGGGGACCAGTCATCGGTCCGCGCGAACCCTTCCGCGTCGGTGGCGCGCAGGACGCGCGCCACCAGCACTGGGTCCTGCCAGGTCGAGGCTTCCCTGCAATAGCTCGGATATGCGGCGAGCCGTTCGACCAGCACCTTGCCTGCCCTCTCGGTGTTCTCGCGCAGCCGCACGATCTCCGGCCACGGTGCCTCGGGATTGACGTGATCGGGCGTGACCGGCGATACCCCTCCCCAGTCGTTCAGTCCGGCCGCGACCAGGCGAGCATAGCCGGTCGGCGTCAGATTCGGCGGCGCCTGCAGGTTCATCTCGGGCCCTAGGATCAAGCGGGCAAGGGCGAGCGTCCACATCAGGTCGTCGAGATCGGGTTCCGGCGCGCCCGCCATCTTCGTGAAGGACTTGGCGCGGAAGTTCTGAACGATCACCTCCTGGATGTGGCCGTGCTCCTCGTGCAGCGCCCGGATCGCGAGCAGAGAGTCGACGCGCTCCTCACGTGTCTCGCCGATCCCGATGAGGATCCCCGTCGTGAAAGGGACTTTCAGCGCTCCCGCCAAGCGCAAGGTCGCCAGCCGAAGCCCCGGCGCCTTGTCGGGCGACCCGTAGTGCACCCCGCCCTTTTCGCACAGGCGCTCGGAGATGTTCTCGAGCATGATTCCCTGCGAGACGGAGACCCGCCTCAGAATTGCGATCTCTTCGCGTGTCATCACGCCCGGATTCACGTGGGGCAGCAGGTTCGTCTCGCGCAGCACCAGTTCGCACATCTGAGCTAGGTAAGAGACCGTCGTCGGATGCCCCAGCCGGGCCAGCTCCTCGCGTGCCGTCGAGTAGCGCAGCTCCGGCTTGTCGCCCAGCGTAAAGAGCGCCTCTCGACACCCGGCCCGCTCACCCGCCCGCGCGATCTCCAGCACCTCTGCGGCGCAGAGGTAGCCGCGAGCACCCTTGCGTGGCGGGCGCGCGAAAGTGCAGTAATGGCACACGTCGCGGCACAGATGGGTGAGCGGGATGAAGACCTTGCGCGAGTACGAGATCACGTCGCCGTGGGCCCGGTCCCGCAACCGACCGGCCTGCACTATGAGCGCATCGAAGTCGGCTTCGCGCGCTACGCTCCGCACCTCATCGTCGCTCAAGCGGCGATCGGTGCTGGTCTCCAGCAATGCGGGGACGGACTCCATGCTGATTCTCGCGCGTCAGCCCGCGAGCCGGACTTAGCGCCGGTTGCGCGGCCGTCGCAGTGCGGACTCGGGGCTGTACAGCCGGCTCAGGGGTTGCCGAAGGTCAGGATCTGCGTGGGCTCGACCTTGTAGAGCACACGCACCTCGCCTTTCGGATCACGGAACGGATAGGGCGTCTGGTTGACGTAGCGCACCGCCAGCGAGTCGATGCTCTTGGTGGCGAGATCGCCACGGGCCTTGTCGTCTTCGTCGATGATGTCGACGACCTTGCCGTTGATCGACATCCAGTGATACGGGTTCTTGGGGTTCATCAACAGCAGCGTCACCTTGCCGTTGGCGCGCAGGTTGCGATCCTTGAGGCGGCCGCGTGCCGAGTTGAGCTCGAGATAGGTCCCGTCATTGCCGACCCACACCGGCGTGACCTGCATCTCGCCCTTGCCGCTCAGGGTGGTCAGCGAGGCGGTGACCGGGTCGCTCAGCAGCTGCTTGTATTGGGGCGGAAGATCCTTGAGCGACCCGGCTTTCCTGTTCTTCACAGTGAACGCCTTCTCGTTGCCGGGGGTGATGACATCGCCGATTGTTGCTCCCATGGTGTCTCCTCCATCGATAGGGGTTGCGGTCCTGCTTGACGGACGGTCACGCGGCCTGTTGTGCTTCGCTCACGGGGAAGTTGAGCTCGATCGTGACGTCGCTCGGATCCTCGATGAACACCTGATGCAGGCCCAGCGAGGGCACGGTCCGCTCGCGAAACGGGACCTTTTGCCGTTGCAGCCTGGCCCGCATGTCCGACAGGCCGGTGGCGCGGAAGGCCATATGGTCGACCGTACCCGTGCCTTTGAGCGAGGCCAGATCGCGATCGCCCAGGTACTCCTTCAGCCCGGAAGGATCGTTCGGATCGATCCCGATGATGTGCACGACGCCCAAGGTTTCAGGGTAGCTGCCGCCGTTGTAGAGCCACAGGCCCGGGAAGCGGAACGGAGGCCGAAAACCCACCGTAAAGCCCATGATCTGCGTATAGAACGTTTCCGAGGCGCGCAGATCCAGGGTGCGGATCGAATAGTGATCGAGTTTGTCGACTGGCATGCGACCTCCTGCTCGAGCTGTCCTGGAATTTCTCCATCCTACGCCGGAACGGCACTCCACATCGTTTCCGGCGTCGCGGTTTCGCGCATGACGGCCTCCGGGGTGCGGTACCGTTCCGCCATCTGTCGCTCCCGCGGGGTCTTGATCTGGGCTTGCATGTACGCCCCCAGATGCCGCGCGCGTGCGATGACCGCGGTGCCAAAGCCGACGCGGGCAGCTTCGTATCGCCGGAGCGCTTCCCCCAGATCATCGGTAGCACGAAGGGCATCCGCCAGCGCCACGGCGTCCCCCGCGGCCTTGGTGACGCCCATGCCGACGTGCGGGCGCGCCACGAAAGCGGCATCGCCCGCCAGCGCGATGCGGCCGAAGACGAGTTCGGGGGATTCCACGTCGTAGATGGGCTGGAAGAAGGGCTGTTGCGTAAGCCTGACCATCTCGGCGAACTGGGGGGCGAGCAGCGTGTCCGCGTCGTGCCGCATGCGAGCGATCACCTCGGGGCGAATCAGAGGCGGCGGGATCGACACCTCGTGTGTGCGGCGGCTTTTATCGGTCAGCAGGTCGACCAGCTCGGAGTCTTCGGCCGCCGGGCGATACCAGACGAAGTTGTAGCGCCGGTGGCCGCGGTGCGTGGTGTTTCCCGCGCCCGCCACCGGATAGCCGAGCATCTGCTCTCCCGGAGGCAAGCAGAAGCCGAACTTCTCGAACAGCGCGGCATGGGTCGGAGGCGAGATGGCCCCCTCCTCGACCAGGCCCCGCCAGGCGACATAGCCTGCATACTCGGGTGTGACCGAGGGCAGGAATTGAGCCCGGACCGTCGACCGAATGCCGTCGGCACCCACGAGCAGATCGCCTCGCACTCGTTGTCCATTCTCGAAACACGCGACAACGCAGTCTTCGCGCTGTTCGATGCGCTCGAGAGAAGAACCCCGGTGATAGACCTGGGCCGGGAAGCGGGCCTTCAGCAACGCGTACAGCATCCCCCACGAGGTAAGGATCTGCCGCAGGGGAAACTCGCCGATCGTGCGCCCGGACGAATCCAACGTCACCCGGGACGGAACCTCGACCCCGATGCCATCGTCGATCACCACTCCGCATCGGGACAGGGCATCCAGCAGCTCGGGATGAGTGACGATGCCGGCCCCGCGACCCGACAGTTCGTCCGGAACCCGTTCGAAGATATCGACCTGCCACTCGTCGTTGCGCAGCAGGATCGCGGTCAGGAGCCCGCCCAGAGAGCCGCCGATCACCAATGCCCGTCGACGCTGTGCCATGTAAGTATGCGCGGCGGCTCTATGTGGTGTTCGGAAGGCTGTACGAGCCAAAGGACAAGGATAGATTCCATGTAGGGCCGCGTGAGGTACCCTTTAGGTGGATTGTATGCCTCACGCGACGCGGCTGGCGTAAGCACGGTGGCACTGCGGCAGCGTCGCAACGACCGGTGGATGTTCGACGAGTTGCTGTATTTTGACCATGCGACATTAGACAAAAAAGGACCAACGCATCAATAGCTTAGACCATACGCCCATGATGCAGCAGTACCTTCGCATCAAGGCGCAGCACCCGGACATGCTGCTGCTGTATCGCATGGGCGACTTCTACGAACTGTTCTACGAAGACGCCGAGAGGGGGGCGCGGCTGCTCGACATCACGCTGACCCAGCGCGGCGCGTCCGCCGGCTTACCTATCAAGATGGCCGGAGTGCCGTTCCACTCCGTCGAGCAATATCTGGCGCGGCTGCTCAAGCTCGGCGAATCGGTTGCGATCTGCGAGCAGATCGGCGATCCCGCCACCTCCAAGGGCCCGGTCGAACGCCAGGTCACTCGCATCATCACCCCGGGCACCCTCAGCGACGCCGCACTCCTCGAAGACAAGCGCGAAAACCTTCTGCTGGCCATCGGCCCGGGGAAGCCACTGCTCGGTATCGCCTGGCTGAGCCTCGCTTCGGGCGACTTCCATGTGCTGGAGACCGCGCCCGAGAACCTACCTTCCGAGCTGGAGCGGCTTGGCCCCGCCGAGATCCTGTTCCCGGACGGCTGGGACCAGCTGCTGCCCGCTGGGCTCAGTGTAGCGCTGAGGCGGCTACCGCCCTGGATGTTCGATCGGGATTCAGCGGTGCGCGGGCTTACCAGGCAGTTCGGGACTCAAGATCTTAACGGCTTCGGCTGCCAGGGCCTGGGGCCCGCACTGGGCGCCGCCGGGGCCCTGCTGGAATACTGCCGTACCACACAAACCGGAGACTTGCCGCATGTGCGGGCGCTGCGGGTCGAGCGCCAGTCGGCTTACCTGCGCCTGGACGCAGTGACCCGCCGCAACCTGGAGATCAGCGAGACCCTGCGCGGCGAGGCTGCGCCGACGCTGCTGTCATTGCTGGATACCTGCGCCAGCAGCATGGGGAGCCGGCTGATGCGCCATGTCCTGCACCACCCGCTGCGTGATCGCGCGACGGCGCAAGCTCGGCTGGATGCGGTCGAAACCCTGGCCGGCGCAGCCGGCAGCGGGCCCTTCGATGCCGTGCGCATACTCCTTAGGCGTGCAGCCGACGTCGAGCGCATCACCGCTCGCATCGCGTTGCGTACCGCGCGTCCGCGCGACCTTACCGGATTGCGGGCCACGTTGGAGCTGCTGCCGGACCTGCAGACGATTTTGGCGAGGGCCTCGAGCCCGCGCCTGACGGAGCTAGCCCGCTGCGCCACGCCACACCCTCGGCTCGCGAGCTTGCTCGCCCGCGCCATCCAGCCCGAACCGAGCGCGATGGTGCGCGAGGGCGGAGTCATCGCCGACGCTTACGATGACGAGCTGGACGAGTTGCGCGCGATCCAGAACAACTGTGGCGCCTTTCTCCTCGACCTGGAGACCCGGGAGCGCGCCCGCACAGGCATCGCCAATCTGAGAGTCGAGTACAACCGCGTGCACGGCTTCTACATCGAGCTCACGCGGGCCAACGCCGACAAGGCGCCCGACGACTACCGCCGCCGCCAGACATTGAAGAATGCCGAGCGCTATATAACACCGGAGCTGAAGGCCTTCGAGGACAAGGCGCTGTCCGCGCAGGAGCGTGCCCTGGCGCGCGAGAAACTGCTCTACGACCAACTGCTCGACCAGCTTGCGGACGCAATCCCGGCCCTGCTTTCCTTGGCGGCGGCGCTGGCGGAGCTCGATCTGCTGGCCGCCTTCGCTGAGCGCGCCCTGGTGCTGAACTTCACTCGGCCGTCCTTCACCGATGAAGAAACGATCGAGATCGAAGGGGGTCGCCATGCGGTGGTCGAGCAACAGGTGGACAGCTTCGTCGCCAACGACCTGCGGCTGTCGGACTCGCGCAAGCTGCTGCTCGTCACCGGACCTAACATGGGCGGCAAGAGTACCTACATGCGGCAGGCCGCGCTGATCGTGCTGATCGCTCACTGCGGCTGCTTCGTGCCGGCCAAGGCTGCACGGCTGGGGCCCATGGATGCCATCTTCACCCGCATCGGCGCGGCGGACGATTTGGCGGGCGGCCGCTCCACATTCATGGTCGAGATGACCGAGACGGCCAACATCCTGCACAACGCAACCCGCCACAGTCTCGTGCTGATGGACGAGGTGGGGCGCGGCACCTCCACTTTCGACGGCCTTGCGCTAGCTTGGGCCATCGCCCGCCATCTTACGGAGAAGACACAGGCCTACACCCTGTTCGCTACCCACTACTTCGAGCTGACTCAACTGGCACAGGAGTATCGCGAGGTCGCGAACGTGCATCTCGATGCGGTCGAGCACAAAGACCACATCGTGTTCCTGCACAGCGTCGAGGAAGGGCCAGCATCGCAGAGCTACGGGCTCCAGGTGGCGCAGTTAGCGGGCGTTCCCGCCGGGGTGATACACGCGGCGAAGAAGCGTCTGGCGGATCTGGAAACACGCAACTCACAGCACAGCCCGCAGGCGGATTTATTCTTCCAACCAGCGCAGGAAGCCGATACGACACCAGCGCCGGAGCATCCAGCGCTAGAGGGCCTGCGCCAGGCCGACCCCGACGCTTTGAGCCCGCGCGAGGCCCTGGAGCTGGTTTACCGGTTGAGGAAGCTGCTGGGCTGAAATGCAGCGCTAACGCAGTTGCGCTGCCGGGGTTGGCCCAGCGTGAAGCTGGCACAGCTGCAGGCTCACAAAGTCGACGGCGTCGATCGCGCTGGTGCGTGTGCGGGGGCTATTCCGACCCAGCGGCGGCCAGATGCATCTTCGCGTTCATCGCTGCATTCGCCGCAATTGCTACGGGAATGTCAACCCATCCGCGGCGGGCAAAGCCCTTGCTTAGGTCCGACAAACGCTGAGCAACGGAGAATGAGATGAGCCTGACTGTTACCAGTGTAACTGTACGCATGGCGCTCAAGAAGCTGGCGGAAATCACATGCGGAATAGCGCCGACTTCGGTTCGAGTCAACGTCGTGCCCTCGGGGGCGCATCGTGTGTACGTTACGTCCATACCGTTTGAGTTTCGAGCCGAGGTGTACCAGTACCTAGCCGAGCATACATCCATCCGCATACCGATAAATGGCGATCCCCTCGTCCTTACCGGCGATGAGGCCACGGTGCTGGTGAACCTGGCCTATCGCGCAGGGCAGGAAGAGATGCCTCTGGCTTAGCCGATCATGACCAAGCGCGACTTGATCTTGTTGACCGTTGCTCCCGTGATCCTCGTGGTGATATCGATGGATCTGTTGTGGCTCTCGGGCAAACTACAGGACGGCGTTGAGCGCAGGCTCGCGAACTACGCAGTGCTGCAACGTGCCTCTGCCCTCAGTCAAGTGAACAGCGCCCCGCAGGCGAGCGCACGGTCTGCGCAGACGCTGTCGCGTCTCACTGAGGCCGGCAGTGAGTCTGATGCGGCGACTGTAAGCCTCTCGGTAAGCCTCGCGGCCCTCCTGCTTTTCCTCGCGCTGTTTCAAATCATCACCGTCGTGCGGCTGCTCCGGAAGGAACGGTTGCCCACACCTCCCCGGCCGGACACCGCGACTACCGGCATCCCTGAAATGAAGCTCAGCACTCACCGCAGTGTGCAACACCCCGAACGAGTCGGTGGGTCGTAGGCTGACTTGAACGGACTGTGGACTGCATACCAAGACCCCCGAGTCGCGGGCTGATTGTTCCTGGCCCAGGATCGGCGAGCGCTAGCCTGTACGCCAAAGGAGCAAGGCTACTGTGATGGTGCTTACGGGTTGGTCAACGGATGCCGCAGCCCGGCAAGTCGTCCTCATCGCTTGCACCCGCAAACGCCTGAAGCTCCGAGTCTATCCCGAGGCTGGGCCCGCGAGCTAACTGTCGCCACCCGGGATGTTCACTCGCTCTCCCGCCTCGTTCAGATCCAAAGCTACCTGCATTCAACTGGTTACCGGCTAGCTCGTGGGCCTCGTATGGCCATTGGTTGGCCGCTCCCTGGTGTCTGGAAAGGTCGACTGCACCGTGATTGTTCTGCTCCCCCTCAGGTTGCGGTGCCGGATCAAAGGAAGGAAGATCAGGCATGACAGTTGCCTGAGCGAACTCACCGGCGGGCTCGGCAGTCCCGCGGGAAAACTCGAACAGCCAGTCGGAGGGAACTTGGATCCCCCGGCCACAAGCAACGGAGACCATTGGGAGGAGACTCGATGCAGCCTCGCCGTTCCCTTCGTCGTTCAGCCAATCGAGGGCTGACCATAGTTGAGGCGGCGGTCATGTTAGTCGTGATCGGCCTTCTTATCGAGTTCGTGATCAAGGGGCGGGAGCTGGTCCAAAACGCCCGGGTACGCGACATCATCTCGCAGCAAGGCGCCGCCGAGACGGCCTTCCTGGCGTTCCAAGACCGTTTCCGGGCACTGCCCGGCGATTACGCGGCTGCGAGCGCCAACATCAACTGCGGGCCGTCTGCCTGCCTGAACGGAAACGGCAACGGCCGTATCGACCCCGGCGTCGGCGGAGCACTCCACGAGGAGATCCTCGCCTGGCAACACCTCAGCGACGCTGGCTTCATCAACGGTCACTACCAGATGCTCAGCCCCGCGGTCGCAACGCCCGCGCCGGACAATACCCCGAGTAGCGTATTCGGAGGCTATATGGAAGCCGTCACCGACAACATTTGGGGATACAGCGGAAACACCGTGTCTCGCAACAACATCAAGACGGGGAACTACGTTCCGGCCACCGTGCTCGCGGAAGTGGACCGCAAGATCGATGACGGTCACCCCGGAAGCGGCAGACTCCGGTTCTCCACATACGCTGGCGCCGGGACCGCTCCACCCATCGGCGGAACGCCCGACGGCTGCACGGACGCGGATTCCGTCTCCGCGTCTTGGACCGAGATCAACGGTTCGGACAACTGCGGCGCGGCCACCCTGCTCAACTGAGGCCCTGGTTATTTCGCCAGGAGCCGTCGGTTACTAATTTGTGTCTGACTCGAACGGGCGTGTGCGCGCGGCGATCGTTCCGCCGCGCGCGATAGTTGTTTGTGCTCTCGTCTAAGGTGCAGCGATGCGTCTCACCACGGCGGCGCGGTCAGCGCCTCGGCAATTCGATCGGCTTGCCGTGCGGCGTCGCGCGCGCGGCCCGATCCCACTCGTCCTGGCGCCAGAAGCTCGCTGAAGCCCGTCAGCCCCTTGTCCGCCACGAGCTTCTCGAGTGCAGCGAGCCAGTGCTCGTAGTAGCGGCTGCCGTCATCGGGCTCGCCGCGCTCACGTGCGGCGGCGATCTCGGCGCCGAGACGCCCCGCCCACTCGCTCCAGCTGAAGCAGCCGCGCTCGTAGAGCACCAACACGAGTCCGAAAGCTTGTGCCTCCCAGGGCGCCTTGAACACGGGGCCGCTGCGATCGCGCGGGATGCCAGGTGGTGCCGAGAGATCACCGGAAGTCATGCCGTCTCGAGGTGGCTGTCCCACAGATCGACGTAGACCGCCGCCTTCGGCTCGGCGTTCGGGCCCCACAGCTCTTGCGCCTCGAAGCGGACGCTGTACAAGTGCTGGGGCTGATGACCCAGCCCCGCTGCATTCGCATCCGGGAAGATGAAAACACCGTGGCCGCGCTCGACCACGCCGAGGTGCTGGCGCGCATAGCGAGGCAGCCGGGTATGCCCGGTCGGATGGATGTTACGCGCGCTGACCGCATCCCCCGCACTAAAGCGCGGTGCAATATCCGCCTCCACGCGGTAGCTTCCGCCAGTCCGTAGCCGCCGTTCCACAGCCTCAGGTCTGAGGACCCGCTGGCGCAGCTCGTCTGGCGCAGGCCCTTTGGCGCGGCCCTCGGTCAGCTCCCAAGACGTCACCACGCCGTTTTCCGCGAGCAGCGTTTCCAGCCCCCACAGCCAGCGCTCGTAGTAGCTCGCGGCCAAATACTCGGCAGCCGGCATGCGCTCGTTAGCGTGCCGCGCCATGTCGATGTTCCATCTTGCGAGCGCGCCGCAGCCCTGACGCAGGGCGTACACCCGACCTTCCCACGGATGACGGAATACAGGCTCTTGTTCCTCGCGCTCGATGGGCCCCAGGCCGTGCATCCCACCCATGTCGTGCACACCGTTCATCGCGCGCTCCTCGGCGGCAACACCTGCGCCACACCAATCATCGCGTCCCGCGTGACCAGCGCCACGAGCTGCTCTTCGGTCATGCTCTCGGTTCCAGGAGGACGCTGAGGAAGCACCAAATACCGCACCTCGGAGGTGCTATCCCACACGCGCACTTCCGCGTCCGTTGGCAGCTCCAGGCCAAGCTCGCGCAGTACGCCTCGCGGCTCGATGACCACCCGTGAGCGGTAGGCGCTGGACTTGTACCATACCGGCGGCAGCCCGAGGACCGGCCACGGGTAACACGAGCACAGCGTGCAGACCACGACGTTATGAACACGTGGGGTGTTCTCCACCACCACCATCGTCTCGCCCTGCGCCCCCGTAAAGCCCAGCTCGGCAATTGCAGCCGTACCGTTCTCGAGCAGGCGCTTCTTGTACGCCGGATCGACCCAGGCGCGTGCAACCACCTTGGCGCCGTTGCGCGGCCCGATCTTGCTCTCGTAGGCCTCGATCAGCTGGTTCAGCGCCTCAGGGTCTACCAGGCCCTTCTCGACCAACAGCGACTCCAGCGCTTTGACGCGCAGCTCAACGTCGGAGAACCGCGAACCGTGCTCGTGATCGTGCGATGGAGGCATGATCGCTCCAGGAATGCGGCCGGCACGCCGTCCCTGTATGGTGCTGAAGAGGTGATCCGGCCGTCTGAGTCGAGTATAGCAGCCCACGCCCGCGCGCTGAGCACGCTGGCCATGCCTGGCGGCTGGCCTCTACTCGGCGTCAGCGCCCGGTAGAGGCGCCAGGCGCTCCCGCTCCAGCGCGATCTCGCGCGCCAGCTCGACTATCGCCATCGCGTAGTTACGGCTGCGGTTGTACTGCAGCAGGGCATAGAAGTTGTCGAACCCGAACCAGAACTCGGCGCCGCCCGCCAAGTCGATGGAGAACAGGCAGGCCAACAACACGTCGGGCAATTCCTGGGTGCTGTCTACTCCCCGCAGCTTCCATTGATCGAGCGTGAGCGAGGGCTTCAGCCCCAAGTCCAGCAGCGCCCGCCAGTCGGGCGTGTCAACTCGCGCTGGCGCGACGACTGGCTCGCCGTCCTTCCAGCCGAATTCTCTGAGATAACTCGCCACGCTGCCGATCACGTCGGCCGGATTGCGCCACAGATCGATACGCCCGTCCTTGTCGTAGTCGATCGCATAGCGGCGGTAGCTCCCGGGCATGAACTGGGGCATGCCCATGGCGCCGGCAAAGGATCCCTTGATCGTCAGCGGGTCCCAGCTCTGCTCGCGCGCGAGCAGGAGGAACTGTTCCAGCTCGCGGCGGAAAAAATCGCGGCGTGGCGGCCAATCGAATGCCAACGTACTGAGCGTGTCCATGACCCGGAATCCGCCGCTGTTGCGGCCGTAGCGCGTCTCGACTCCGATCAGAGCTACCACGATCGCTTCGGGCACCCCGAACTCGCTGCGCGCCTGGGTCAAGACCTCGGCGTTGTCATTCCAGAATTTGACGCCTGCGCCGATGCGAGCCTGATCCACGAACAGCGGCTTGAACTCGTGCCAGGGCTTGGCCGTGGACGGCGCGCTCATCGCCCGGGTTACGTCCTGGCTGGGTTGTACCTTGGCGAACAGCGCGCGCAAGTCGCGCACGTTGAAGCCATGCGTTTCGGCCATGTACGCGATGAACTTTTCGATCTCGGGCCGAAGCTTGCCGCCGGCCTCGGCCGCGATCTGCGCGTCGCAGTCGACCACGCAGCCCAGGGCCAGACCAAGACAAGCCACCAACCTAGAGACCGCTCTCATCGGCCGCGGCATCACCGGATCGGGCTGTCGATGGTCACCAGCACGCCGCTGGCGCCCGGCTCGACCGCCGGGCTCTGCCCTTCCAGGTCGCCCGCCCTTGGCGTCGCGCTGCCGGACTTGGAGATGCGGGCGCTGACCACCACGCGTGGAAAGGACGACAGCTCGAGGCCCGGCGTCATCGCCATGCTGTCATCGAGCTTGAAGCTGAGCGGCAGGTCCTTCACCTGCTTCTTGAGAACTGCAAGCGGCACCTTCGGCCCTTCGGCCGCGCGCGCAAAGATGAAGACCGTGTCCTCGGGCGAGGCCCGCGCCGTAAACGAAGGCGACAGGCGCACCGTTCCGCTTACCGTTTTGGACGCGTTGGAAGGCCGTTGTGGCGAGCCCTCCCCCACCGCCTTGCCTGCCGCGCGCGCCTTGGCTTCGGCGATTGCAGAAGACAGCGCGCGGCCCAACTCCGAATCCGCCGGGAGCTTCGCGACTAGCCGCTGCCAGTGACGAACAGCGGTCGCATAGTCGTTGCGCGCGAAGGCCGCCGCGCCCGCCAGGCTCAGCGCTTTCTCGTTGTCTGGCGCGATCTGAAGCGAGCGCTCCAGCAACCGGATGGGTTCACCCTGGAGGTTGCGGCCGTTATTCAGCGCCAGGGCCTCGGCGTACTCCACCAGGATCTCCGGGTTGCGCGGTTCAAGTTTCTCGGCTCGTTGCAGCGCTTTCACCGCGTCGGGATAGCGTTCCAGCGCCTTGTAGGCGCGGCCGAGCATCATCCAGCCCACTGCATCGTCCGGTTTCTGCTCCATGCGTGCGGCCAGTTTCTCGGTCATGTCCTTGAACTGGTCGACTGTGATGGACGAAGCATCCACCGTAGTGTGCTTGGGCGCCGTCAGACCTTGCGGGTTGCCGAGATACAGGTACAACAGCCCGGCGCAGAAAGGCACGGCGATGGCAACGACCAATGCTGTCAGTCGCGCAGAATGCGACGGCTCTGTCTTCGGCGGCGCGGTGCTCTCCACGTCGTTCAGCAGGCGCTGCTCCAGCTCGGTGCGGGTCTGGGCGTACTGCTCCGAGGTCAGTGTGCCGCTTTCGAGGTCGCGCTCCAGCTCGCTGAACTGGTCCCGATAGACCGAGACGTTGGCCTCCCGCCGCGACTCGACAGCTCTGCGTCCGGGCCTCAGTAGTGGCAGCGCTAGAAACAGAACAGCGGCGCCTGTCAGTGCTATTGCGACGAGGATGAACCAGGCCATGGTCGGCCTACGCGGGGAAGCACGTCGGTCAAAAAGGCGGGAATTATAACGCAGTGAAGCGCGCCGCCCGCGTCAGCGGCGGGCAGCCGCGTCCGGGTTCGCAGAGCCGCCTCGCTCGGCTTCTTGCAGCAGCGAGCGCGCCCGGGCGTGGTCCTCCGGTGTCAGACCAGGCAGGCCCAGGCGCGCGCGTCGGCGACGCAGGTAGAACAGCAGGCCGCCCAGTCCGGCCAGCAGCAGCGCGAAGGGGCCGAACCACAGCACCGCGGTAGTCGCCTTGACCGGCGTGCGGTAGAGCACGAAATCCCCGTAGCGTTGCGTGAGCCAGGCCTTGATCTGCTCGTCGCTTCGGCCCGCCTTCATCTGCTCGCGGATCTGGTTGCGCAGATCGGCGGCCAGGTCGGCGTGAGAGTCCGCGAGGGACTCGTTCTGGCATACCAGGCAGCGGAGCTCCTTGGCGAGGCGCATGAGGCGCTGTTCGAGCACCGGGTCGTCCCGCGCCGGGGCCGCTTCCTTGGCCACCACCAGCGCGGGCAGCAGGCAGAGCAGACCGGCGAGCACCCACCGCATCACGACGCCTGCAGCTGCTTGACCAGCGGGAGGATGCGCTCGTTCAGCACCTTCGGCGTCACCGGGCCGATCTGTTTGTAGCGGATGACGCCGGTCTTGTCGATGACATAGGTCTCCGGCACCCCGTACACGCCGTAGTCGATCCCAACCTTGCCATCCGGATCGACGATGGAGAGCGTGTACGGATCGCCATTCCCGGCGAGCCACTTCTGCGCCGCTGCACGATGGTCCTTGTAGTTCAGCCCATACAGGGGCACGACGCCTTGCTTGGACAGCTGTACCAGCACCGGATGCTCCTCCATGCACGACACGCACCAGGAGGCCCACACGTTTAGCAGCCACACCTGTCCGTGCAGATCCTTCTCGGCGAGAGTCTTGGCCGGATCGTCGAGGCGAGCGAGCTGGAAGGCCGGTGCCGGTTTGCCGACCAGCGGCGATGGCACCTCGCGCGGGTTGAGCGAGAGCCCGACCCACAGGAACATCAGCAGGACGACGAAAAACAGCAGGGGGAGTAGAAAGCGCAGGCTCTTCATCCAGTACCCTGGGCACCCGCCGCCGCGGAATCCGCTACCAGCGAGCGATCCTCGCGACGCGCCAAGCGGTAGCGGCGGTCGGTGACGGCGATCACCCCGCCCAGCGCCATGAGGAAGGCCCCGCCCCAGATCCAATCGACGAACGGCTTGTGATACACACGCACGACCCACGCGCCGTCAGGGAGCGCTTCGCCCAAGGAGACGTACAGGTCGCGCGTGAGGCTGGTGTCGATGGCCGCGTAGGTCATGGGCATCTCTTGCACCGTGAAGAAGCGCTTTTCCGGGTACAGCGTAGTCACGGGGCGCTCGTTTTTCGTCACGCTGACAATGCCGCGCGTGGCTTCATAGTTGGGCCCCTGCACTTGCTTGAGTCCCTCGAGGCGAAACTGGTAGCCACCCGCTGTGACTGTGTCACCCGGATCCATGCGCACATCCTTCTCCACCTCGTAGCCGCGCACTAGCGTCACGCCGACGATGAACACGCCCACCCCGAAGTGGGCCACCAGCATGCCCCAGTAGCCGCGTGGCAGCCGGCGCAGCACCGTGCCGGGACTGGCCCCAGTCGAGGCGCGCAGGTGGGCCACGCGATCCTTGAGGTTCACAAAGCCGGCAGCCACCACCCAGATGGCCAGCAGGATGCCGAGCGCCACCAGGACCGACCAGCGGCCCATCAGCACGGGCACGAGCACGGCGCTCACCATGGCCAGGCCGAATGCCCACCTGAGCAGCAACGTCAAATCGGGCAGCTTGCCCTCCTTCCAGCGCATCAGGGGCCCGATGCCCATCAGCAAGACCGCAGGCGCCATCACCACCGGGAAACCGATCTCGAACCACGGAAGCCCGACGGAGAGCTTCCCGTAGCCGAGCACCTCATGGAACAGCGGGAAGAGTGTGCCGAGCAGCACGACTCCGGCCGCAACCACCAGCAGCACGTTGTTGACCAGCAGCGCCGTCTCCCGAGACACCAGGGCGAACGCGCCGCCCAACCCCACCTTGGGCGCGCGCCAGGCGAACAGCGCCAGCGAGGCGCCGATGACGACCGCCAGAAAAGCCAGGATGAAGATCCCGCGCCTGGGGTCGGTCGCGAACGCGTGCACCGAGGTGAGCACGCCCGAACGCACGAGGAACGTGCCCAGGAGGCTGAGCGAGAAAGCGAGGATGGCCAGCAGCGCGGTCCAGATCTTGAAGCCGCCGCGCTTTTCGGTAACGGCGAGCGAGTGGATCAGCGCAGTGCCCACCAGCCAGGGCATGAAGGAAGCGTTCTCCACCGGATCCCAGAACCACCAGCCGCCCCAGCCGAGCACGTAGTAGGCCCAGCCGCTGCCCAGCGCGATGCCCACGGTGAGAAAAGCCCAGGCCATCGTAGTCCAAGGGCGTGACCACCGCGCCCAGGCGGCGTCCAGTTGCCCGCCGATGAGGGCGGCAATGGCGAACGCGAATGCCACCGAGAAGCCCACGTATCCCATGTACAGCATGGGCGGATGGATGACCATGCCGGGATCCTGGAGCAAGGGGTTCAAGTCGCGCCCATCCACAGCCGGCGGCAACAGGCGCTCGAAGGGATTCGAAGTGAACAGCAGGAACAGCAGGAAGCCGATGCTGATTATGGCCATCACCGACAGGATCCGCGCCACCATCGCGCCGGGCAGATGGCGGCTGAACACGCTCACCGCCGTCATCCACACGTTGAGCATGAGGACCCAGAGCAGCAGCGAGCCCTCGTGGCTGCCCCAGGTGGCGGCAAAGCGGTAGCGCAGTGGCAGGTGGGAGTTGGAATTGGCTGCGACGTTGAGCACCGAGAAGTCGTTGCTGACGAAGGCCCAGGCCAGACATCCGAAGGCGATCGCGACGAACACCAACTGGCCCTGGGCCGCCGGCTGCGCCAGCGCCATCCAAGTAGCATCGCCACGCTGCGCGCCGAGCAGCGGCACCGATGCCTGGACGCAGGCGATGCACAGAGCCACGATCAGCGCGAAATGCCCGAGTTCCGGAATCATCCGTGGTTCACCTCTTGTGCGGGTCGATCAGCGTCTTCTGCGACGTCGCCGCAGCGCGCTTCGCCTTCTCCACCGCGTCCGCAGCCTCCGGTGGCATGTAGTTCGCATCGTGCTTGGCCAGCACATCGTTGGCGCGAAACACCCCGTCGGGGCCGAGCTGACCCTGCGCCACCACGCCTCTTCCTTCCTTGAATAGGTCGGGAAGGATGCCGGTGTAGACCACCGCAATCTCGTGCGCGGTGTCGGTGACGACGAACCGCACGCTAACACCGTCCGTCTGGCGCTGCACGCTACCCGGTTGCACCAACCCGCCAATGCGAAAACTGCGCCCCTGCGGCGCCTCATGGGCTGCCACCTGGGACGGGCTGAAAAAGAACACCAGATTGCTCTGGAAGGCGTTGAGGATCAAGGCTGCGGCACCGCCCAGCGCCGCTAGGGTGGCGGCGATCAGCGCCAGTCGCTTGTGTCTCGCTTTCATGGATGCCGGGAAGCGTTGCCCGGGCCACGATCCCCACTTCTACGACCGAGAGCGCGGGCCAGAGTTCGGTGCCGCCGGCGCAGAAGCCAGAGTTCAGTCACGATACACGCCGCCGCGACCGCGTAGGACCCCCAAACGTACGTCGCGTAGCCGCCCATGGCGAAAAAGGCCGCCGGGCTGCCCCAGCTCATGCGGCCTCCGTACGCTCGCGCACCCAGTCGGCGTCCGACTCGCGCTCCAGGATGATGCTGCGCACACGAAACAGGCTGGCACCGATGGCATACATCCACGCCGCCAGCGACATGATCAGCATGCCGACGAGCATGGTGGCCGCCATGCTAGGCGCGCGCGTCAGGTTCACGGAGGCGCCTTGGTGCAGCGTGTTCCACCACTGCACGGAAAAGTAGATGATGGGCACGTTGATCACCCCCACCACCGCCAGCAACCCCGCGGCGCGATCGGCGCGGCGCACGTCGTCGATGGCCGCATGCAGCGAAAGGAACCCGATGTACAGGAACAGCAGGATCAACTCGGAGGTGAGCCGCGCGTCCCACACCCACCAGGTACCCCAGGTGGGCTTGCCCCACAGCGCTCCGGTCCACAGCGCTACGAAGGTGAACATCGCGCCGGTGGGCGCCAGGGCCAGCGCCATCATGAACGACAGGCGCGTGTTCAG
Organism: Gammaproteobacteria bacterium; assembly: GCA_041488255.1. Lineage (GTDB taxonomy): Bacteria > Pseudomonadota > Gammaproteobacteria > Burkholderiales > SHXO01 > SHXO01. The sequence continues at coordinate 64,624 of JBGPOV010000004.1, forward strand.
AACCATTCCCACCGCGCACCAGAACGCCATCACGACGTAGATGAACATGGACATCCAGGCCGAGGGCACGTGGACGAAGATGATCCGGTACGACTCGCCCTGCTGGAAGTCGGTGGGGGCGACAAAGAAACCGATGTACAGGCCGCCCGCAGTCAGCACCGCCGCCAGGGCGAAGAACCATGGCATGAGGTTGCCGGCCAATCGGTAGAAGGTCTGCGGCGAGGCGTATCTCCAGATGTTGAGGCTCACGCCCGTGTCCTATTCGAGTGCGATGCGCACTGCCGCTGCCGAGGCCAGCGGGCCGAGCACGACCGCGATAAGCAGCAACGCGCCCAGCAGAGACAAGTGTCCACCCGCCGCCATCCCGTTCGCACTGGCCGACACTGCACCGGCGCCGAAGATAAGCACCGGGATATACAACGGCAGCACCAGCAGCGCAAGCAGCCCGCCGGCGCCGCGCACGCCCAGCGTCAGCGCCGCGCCGATCGCGCCGATCAAGCTCAGGCACGGTGTGCCCAGCAGCAAGGCTAGCAGCATGACGCCGAGCGCGCCGCAGGGCAGGTCGAATTGCAGGCCGAGCAGGGGCGCGATCAGCACCAGCGGCAGCCCGGTGACGAGCCAGTGCGCCAGCACCTTGGCCGCTATCAGCAGCACCAGTGGCTGCGGGCTCAACGCCAGCTGCTCCAGCGTGCCATCGTCGAAGTCCGAGGCGAACAGGCGCACCAACGCCAGCATCGACGTGAGCAACGCGGCCACCCACACCACCCCCGGTGCGATGACGCGCAGGGTGCTGGCCTCCGGACTCACGCCCAAGGGGAACAGACTGACCACGATGACGAAAAAGAAGAAAGTGGTGAGCACATCGGAGCGCCGCCGCAGCGCCAGCGCGAGATCGCGCCGAACTACCACCGCGCACACCGGCGCCAGACCCAGCGCCCTCATTGCGCCAGCTGCAGCCGCTGCACCGGAAGCCCGGCGAAGCCGACCTCGTGGTGGCTGGTGAAGACGACGCTGCCACCGCGCTTCACATGCCGTGTCAGATGGGACTGCACCAGTTCTACCGCCTGCGCGTCCAGCGCCGTGAACGGCTCGTCCAGGATCCACAGCGCCTTGGCTGCGCTCAGCGACAGGCGCGCCAGCCCGACACGCCGCCGCTGGCCCAGGGACAGCGAGCGCGCGAGCAACCCTTCCCGGCCCGCGAGGCCGAACCCGCTCAGCGCCGCATGCGCTTCCTGCGGCGTGACGCCGACGCCGGCTTGGGCGAGCCCGAAGCGGACGTTCTCCAGACCGGAGAGATCCTCTTTCACGGCCGGTGCGTGCCCGAGGTAGAGCAGGTCGGCGTGGAAGCTGTCCGCCAAACCGCGCACGTCCTCACCCTTCCAGCATACCTTGCCGGCTTCCGGCCTCAGCAACCCACACAGCACACGCAACAGGCTGGTTTTGCCGCTGCCGTTGGGGCCGAGCACCCACAGCATGTGGCCGGGCGGCAGGTCGAAGGAAAGGCGGTGAAACAGGCGGCGCTGGCCACGCACGCATTCCAGATCCACCGCCTCGAGCATCGCGCCTCGCAAAAAAGTGCGCAATTATACCGGAGGCAGCCGGCTCAAGGACCAGCGAAATCCTTGGCCACCGCGAAGCATTTCTGCTTGAGGGCAGCGAGCAGCTTGTTCCACGACTCGCGGAAGCTCGCCACGCCCTCGCTTTCCAGCTCGCGCGTGATCGCCTCCAGATCGACTCCCAGAAGCTTGAGCGCCTCGAGCTCGCGTTGCGCGATGTCGGTGTCGGCCTCCAGCGAGTAGCTCGCCTCACCGTGGTAAAGGAACGCGTCCAGCGTCTCCGGCGGCAAGGTGTTGACGGTGTCCGGACCGATGAGAGACTCGACGTAGAGCACGTCGCTGTAGCCGGGATCCTTGGTGCTGGTGCTGGCCCACAGGGGCCTCTGGGGCCGCGCGCCACGCTTGAGCTGCTCGGCGACCTCCGGCTCCTTAAGCAACGCCTGGAAGCGCTGGTAGGCCGCCTTCGCATTGGCCACGGCGATGCGCCCGCGCAGGTGGGCCGCCTCGGGCCGGCCGATGGCATCGAGTTGGTTGTCCGCCTTGGTGTCCACGCGGCTGACGAAGAACGAGGCGACCGACGCGATGTTCTCCGGGTGTGCGTTGCGCGCGAGGCCGCGGGCCCAGGCCCGCCCCACTTCTGCGTAGCGCGAAACCGCGAACAGCAGAGTGACGTTGACGTTGATGCCCTCGGCGGTCAGGCGCTCGAAGGCACGCACGCCTTCCCCAGTCCCGGGGACTTTGATCATGACGTTGGGGCGCTCCACCGCCGCCCACAGGCGATGCGCGCTGGCCACCGTGCGCTCGACGCTGTAGGCGAGATCCGGGGGCACCTCCAGACTGACGTAACCATCGCGCCGGCGCGTGCGATCGTAGACCGGCCGCAGCACGTCCGCGGCCATCTGCACGTCGCCCACCATCAATGCCTCGCACAGCTCCGTGGGATCGATCTCATGGTTCTGCTCGAGCAGCTCGCGTATGGCTTCGTCATAGTCGCGGCCGCCCCCGATTGCCTTGTTGAAGATCGAGGGATTGGTGGTCACGCCCGTAACCCCGCTGTCCACCAAGCGTTGCAGGCCGCCGCGGGCCACCAGGTTGCGGTCGATGAAGTCGAGCCACACCGATTGTCCATGACGGGCGAGATCGAGAAGAGAAGCCATGCATCACCTCCGTCGGCGCTGGAGACGCGTGAATGGGAGACAGCCTCGCCCGGCATCGGCTCAGGGGCTGCAGGTACGCTTGCTGCTCGACGCCCCGGCCTGGGTGCGCTCCAATTTTGTCGGACGCATTGGGCTGCTGCTGCTATTGTTGTAAAACGGCGCCGCAAGTTCAACAACGCCGAGCGAAGGGGGACTGCCAAACACTGCCGTTTCAAGCAGCTGCGAGCGAGTGTCGATGCGAAGCGTCAAGGCGTGCGCCTAAGTCGGGCTTAAGCTTGGAATGAGACAAACAGCCCCAATGTCCAGAACCGCGTGAACCCAGCCCGTGCGCTCCAGCACTTACTCGAAACCAGGACGGGAAAAACGGATGCGGAGCCCTTTGTTGGGTCTGGCGGAGAGGGTGGGATTCGAACCCACGGTCCCCCGCAAGGGGGACAACAGATTTCGAGTCTGCCCCGATCGACCACTCCGGCACCTCTCCTGTCGCGGGCTATTTTACATGCAAGTGAACCCTTCCCCCGCAAGCGCGATCAAACATCGGTCAGAGACCGTCTTCACAACGGCCTTCTTCTTGCTTCGCATCTATCTCTTGAGCGACTCGGCACCGAGCTACGCATGCGCAGCGTCTACTCCATCCTGGTAATGCTGCCCTTGGTCTGCGATCCGGGCGTCGTGGCGCAGCACCCGGTGCTGCCGCTGGACCAGACCGGCGAGCTGGTGGTGCTTACGCGCAACTCGCCGACCACCCGCTACATCGATGCGCAGGGGCGTTACGCCGGGCTGGAGTACGACCTGGTCGAGATGTTCGCACGTGAGCTGGGCGTGCAGGTGCGCTACCTCGACCGTCAGCCGTTCTACCAACTGCTCCCGGCGCTGACCGAACACCGCGCGCATCTGGCCGCCGCCGGCGTCGCGATCACACCGGCCAGGCTGAACGCTTTTCGCTTCGGGCCGGCCTACCAGCTGGTGCAGCCGATGCTCGCCTACAACACCGACAATCCGGCGCCACGCGATCTGCGTGATGTCGTCGGCATGCGGCTCGAGGTGGTAAAGGGCTCCGGTGTGGCGGAGCGCCTGAAGCAGCTCCATAAGCGGACTCCGTCGCTCGTCTGGACCGAGGTGGCGGAGAACGACAGCGAAGGACTTCTCGGCCGGCTGTCGGACGGAAAAGTGGACTATGTCATCACCGATTCCACTGTGCTTGACGTGGGCCGAAATTTTTACCCGAACTTGGCGCGGGCTTTTCCGGTCGGCGACCAGCAGCCTCTGGCATGGGTGTTCCCCAAGGACGGCGATCCCGCACTGTACGAACGTGCGCAGGAGTTCTTCATGCGTATCAGCTACGACGGCACGCTCAAGCGCCTGCTGGAGCGCTACTACGGGCACGTGAACCGCCTCGACCGGCTGGACATCGCCAACTTCCTCGAGAACCGGCAGACCCTGCTGCCGCACTTCCGCAGCTTGTTCAAGGAGGCCCAGGACATCACCGGAATCGACTGGCGCCTGATCGCCGCGCTCGGCTTCCAGGAATCGCACTGGGACCCGCTGGCCACCTCGCCCACTGGGGTGCGCGGGCTGATGATGCTGACCTCCGATACGGCCGATCGCATGCAGCTCACCGACCGCCTCGACCCGCGTCAGAGCATCTTAGCGGGTGCAACCTATCTGCAGGAGCTGAAGGAGTCGCTGCCGGCCCGCATCGCGGAGCCCGACCGCACCTGGCTGGCACTGGCCGCCTACAACATCGGGCTCGGGCACCTGGAGGACGCGCGCGTTCTCGCCCAGCGCCGCAGCGGCAACCCCAACCTCTGGCTGGACGTGAAGAAGGTACTGCCGCTCATGTCGCGCTACGAGCACTACAGCACGCTCAAGCGCGGCTTCTGCCGCGGCGGCGAGGCCCTCGCGCTGACAGAGAACATCCGCAACTACTTCGACATCCTCGCCCGCTTCGAGGAGCCTCACACCCCGGGCCTGTACACGGTGCTGGCAGGCAACGGCAGCTCCAGCGCGGACGGGTCCGCGCCGCATCGAGGGGTTCCGGCCGGCCTGCGTCCAGCCGAACGCAGTTCAGGTCCCTACGCCCGCGTCCTCAAGTAGGGGAACCGCTGCCGGCTGAGCCGCGCGCGATGCGCTCGGCGCCACCCATGTAGCGCCGCAGCGCTGCAGGAACGACGATGCTCCCGTCCTCCTCCTGGTAGTTCTCCATAACCGCGATCAGAGTCCGCCCCACCGCCAGCCCTGAGCCGTTCAGCGTGTGCACCAGCTCCGGCTTGCCCTTGTCGTTGCGGAAACGCGCCTGCATGCGCCGGGCCTGGAACGCTTCGAAGTTGCTGCAAGAGGAGATTTCGCGGTAGCTGTTCTGCCCTGGCAGCCAGACTTCGATGTCATAAGTCTTGGCCGCGGAGAAGCTCATATCGCCGGTGCACAGCGTCACCACCCGATAGGGAAGCTCGAGACGTCTGAGAATCACCTCGGCGTGGGAGGTGAGCTGGTCCAGCAGGCTGTAGGACTGTTCGGGATGGACGATCTGCACCAGCTCCACCTTGTCGAACTGATGCTGGCGGATCATGCCGCGTGTGTCCTTGCCATACGCGCCCGCCTCGCTGCGGAAGCAAGGCGAGTGGCACACGAGCTTGAGCGGCAGCTTGTCCAGCGCGACGATCTCGTCGCGCACGATGTTGGTGACCGGCACTTCGGCCGTGGGGATGAGGTAAAGCTTCTCGCCATCGCGGCGTGGGACGCCGAAAAGGTCGTCCTCGAACTTGGGCAAGTTGCCGGTGCCTCGCATGCTAGCGGCATTGACCAGGTAAGGCACGTACACCTCGGTATACCCGTGCTCGGCCGTATGCACCTCCAGCATGAACTGCGCGATGGCGCGGTGCATCCGGGCCAGCGGCCCGCTCATAACGGCAAAGCGCGCGCTGGCGATCTTGGTGGCGGCCTCGAAGTCCAGCATGCCCAGTCCCGCGCCCAGATCCACGTGGTCCTTCAGGGGGAAGCCGAACCTGCGCGGCTCACCCGCGCGCCGCAGCTGCAGATTGTCCTCGGCGGAAGCACCGACCGGGACCGACTCGTGTGGTAGGTTGGGGATGATGAGCAAGAATGCTTCGAGCTTGGATTGAACGTCCGCCAGCTGCTGCTCGGAGCTCGACAGTTGCACTTTGTAACGCTCGGCGGCATGCACGAGCTCGGCGGCATCCACTCCCTTCGCCTTGGCTTGCCCGATCTCCTTGGAGATCCTGTTCTGTGCCGCCTGCGCTTCCTGCACCGAGGTCTGAATCTGCTTCCGGCGCTTCTCCAGCGCCGTGAACTCATCCCAGTTGATCTCGATCCCGCGCGTTGCAATGCGTGCAGCCACCGCGGGCAGGTCCTTTCGGAGCAGCTGTATATCTAGCATCTGACGAGCATCGGTCCAATGGAGGACAACGGATCTACTGCTTCTTCTTAGCCTGCCGATCAAGCTCACGCAGGTGCGCGAGCCTTTCGGAAATCTTCGCTTCCAGGCCGCGCGGGGTCGGGTCGTAGAACCTCACGTTACGCATTCCCTCCGGGAGATAGCCCTCACCGGCGGCGTACGCTTCCGGCTCGTCGTGCGCATAGCGGTAAGCGTGGCCATAGCCCAGCTCCTTCATGAGCCGGGTGGGGGCGTTGCGTAGGTGGATGGGGACTGGGCGCGAGCCGTCCGCGGAAACGAACTCGCGCGCACGATTGTAGGCGCTGTAGACGGCATTGCTCTTCGCTGCGCAGGCCAGGTAGACGGCGGCCTCCCCGAGCGCCAGCTCGCCCTCGGGCGTGCCCAGCCGCTCATAGGTCTCGCAGGCGTCTAGCGCCAGCCGCAAGGCCCGCGGGTCGGCCAGCCCGATGTCCTCCACCGCCATGCGGATCAGGCGGCGCCCGATGTAGAGCGGGTCAGCCCCGCCATCCAGCATCCGGCACAACCAATACAACGCTGCATCGGGCGAAGATCCGCGCACGGCCTTGTGCAGCGCCGAGATCTGATCGTAGAAGGCGTCGCCGCCCTTATCGAACTGGCGCAGCTTCGATGCGAGCGTCTGGCGCACGTAGTCCGTGTCAACCTCGTCGCGCCCCGCGCCCCGCGCTGCGTCGGCGGTCTGCTCCAGCATATTGAGCAACCGGCGCGCATCGCCGTCGGCAAAGCCGATCAACACCGCGCGCGCGTCGTCCGTGAACCCTAACCCCTGCAGCGGACCGGTGCGGGCGCGCTCGAGCAACACGCCCAGCTCCTGTTCGCTGAGCGGCTCGAGCACGTAGACTGCGGCACGCGACAGCAGCGCGCTGTTCACTTCGAAGGAAGGGTTCTCGGTGGTCGCGCCGATGAACGTGAACAGCCCCTGCTCGACAAACGGTAGAAACGCGTCCTGCTGGGCCTTGTTGAAGCGGTGCACCTCGTCCACGAACAGGATCGTGGGGCGGCCGCTGTCGCGCAGCGTGGTCCGGGCGCGCTCCACGGCGTCGCGGATGTCCTTCACGCCCGACAGCACCGCAGACAGCGCAATGAACTCGGCATCGCATTCCTGCGCCATCAGCCGCGCCAGGGTCGTCTTCCCAACCCCGGGTGGCCCCCACAGAATCATGGAGTGCAGCTTGCCTGAGCGCGCCGCGACGCTCAGTGGCCTGCCCTCGCCCAAAAGATGAGCCTGCCCCACAACGTCCTCCATCCGCTGCGGGCGCATGGCTTCGGCCAGCGGTGCTTTGGGGGCCGGATCGGGAAACAGGCCGGCCGTCGTTTCGGGAACTCGGGTACGCATCGCAGGCGGGTGAATGCGTTGAGGCAGTGGAGGGTTCACTGGTCCTCTATCACATCCGCCCCCGCCGGCGGGGTGAAGGTGAACAGGTTCGCTGCGAGCTTCGGGTTGCGCTCGAGCTTGGCAAAGCGGATCACGCTGACCTGGCCCATATGGTCGTACAGCTCCATGGTGTCCAGCGTGTTGCCCTTGAAACCCATGCGCACCTTGCTGAACATGCTGTCTTCATCGCGCGGATAGGCTTCCAGCCAGTCCAACCCGCCCCGGGCACCCTTGGCGTCCAGGTTGTAGTACTGCTCGATGTCGTTGCTGCCGGCGAGCAGCGCGGCCGGGCTGCTGCCCAGCGCGCCGCTCAGCTTCTTCACGGTGACTTGGTTGAGGTCTTTGTCGTAAACCCAGAGCTTCTCGCCGTCACCCACGATGGTCTGTTGGTAAGGCTTCTCGTAGTCCCACCGGAATTTCCCAGGGCGTGCGAAGGCCAGCTTACCGCTCGCGGTCTGGGTCGTAGCGCCGTCCTTGTCCAGCACAGTCTGAGTGAAACTGGCCCGGGCCGACTGGGTCTGCTGGGCGAAGGCCTTGAGCTTTTCGATGCTGCCGGCGGCGTGGGCGACCGGAGCGAGCATGAGGCTGGTGAGCGCGGTCAGCCAAGTGAGTGAGCGAGCCAGTGAATGAGTGCGCCCGGTGGGCGCACCCGCGCACGGCGCAGCAGGTTCGAGCGGCCTGGAAAGAACTGCTCCTGGCACTTCGTGTTTCGCGCTTCGAACCCGACGTCTCACCCGTTGACTCATTTCCTCATTCACCCCTTCACCCCTTCACCCCTTCACTCCTTCACTCCTTCACGCATTCACTCCTTGCTCTGCGCCAACACCTCCCGATTGCCATTGGTCGCCATGCTCGACACCAGGCCGGCGCGCTCCATTTGTTCAATCAGGCGGGCGGCGCGGTTGTACCCGATCCGCAGGTGTCGCTGCACCAGCGAGATCGAGGCACGGCGGGACTTGAGCACGATCTCCACCGCCTGGTCGTACAGCGGGTCCGACTCCGCGTCTGCCTCATCGAGACCGCCCAGCTCGCCTTCCATGTCCTCGGCACCGTCTAGGATGCCGTCGATGTACTGGGGCTGGGCGCGTGACCTGAGGTACTCCACGACCTTGTGGACTTCCTCGTCTGCCACGAACGCGCCGTGCACCCGCTGCGGATGTCCGGTCCCCGGCGGCAGGTAGAGCATGTCGCCCTGGCCGAGCAGCGACTCGGCCCCCATCTGGTCGAGAATGGTGCGCGAATCCACCTTGCTCGACACCTGGAAGGCGATGCGCGTCGGGATATTGGCCTTGATCAGGCCGGTGATCACATCCACCGATGGCCGCTGGGTGGCGAGGAGCAGATGGATGCCTGCGGCGCGCGCCTTCTGCGCCAGGCGGGCGATGAGCTCCTCGACCGTCTTGCCCACCACCATCATGAGGTCGGCCAGCTCGTCGATCACCACCACCACCAGCGGCAGCTCCTTCAACGGCGGCGCCAGCATCTGCGCTTCGAGCAGAGCATTCGCTGCGAGCGGATCGGCCAGCGGTTGTCCGGTCTTCTCCGCGTCCTTGATCTTCTGGTTGAAGCCCGACAGATTCCGAACGCCTACTGCTGACATCAGTCGGTAACGGCGCTCCATCTCGCCGACGCACCAGGTGAGCGCCTGCGCAGCCTGCTTCATGTCGGTGACCACCGGGGACAGCAGGTGGGGAATCCCCTCGTATGCCGACAGCTCCAGCATTTTGGGATCCACCAGGATGAGGCGTACCTCGTTGGGTGTGGCCTTGTACAGCAGGCTCAGGATCATGGCGTTGATAGCCACCGACTTGCCCGAGCCCGTCGTCCCAGCCACCAGCAGGTGCGGCATGCGGGTGAGATCGGCAACGACAGGTTTGCCGGCGATGTCTTTGCCCAGCGCGAGGGTCAGCGGCGAACCCATGTCGGCGTACACCTGGGAGCTCAAGATCTCCGACAGCCGCACCACTTGGCGCTTCGGGTTGGGGATCTCGAGCCCCATGTAGGACTTGTTGGGGATCGTCTCTACCACGCGGATGCTCACAACCGAAAGCGCGCGGGCGAGGTCCTTCACCAGGTTCACGATCTGGCTGCCCTTCACTCCCACCGCCGGCTCGATCTCGTAGCGCGTAATGACCGGCCCGGGCTGGGCCGCGACCACGTTGACTTCGATGCCGAAATCGAGCAGCTTCTTCTCGATCAGGCGGGAGGTGTATTCCAACGTGTCGGCCGACAGGACGTGGATGTCGCCCTTCGATTCGTCCAGCAGGTACAGCGGTGGCAGCGGCGAATCGGGCAGGTCCTCGAACAGGGGCTTCTGTTTCTCGCGCGCCACGCGTGCCGACTTCGGGAACTCCAACTCCGCCTGCTCGATGCGGATCGGCTCATGCTCGTCGAGCTTCCTCTTCTCCTCCTCGACCATCTCTTCGCGGCGGTTCGCCGCCTGTTCGCCTATCTTGCGGTCTCGCGCCGCCTCCCAGCGCGCTACAGCGAACAGCCAGCCCCGCTCGATCCGTTCGCCCAGCTTCTCCGAGACCTCGAGCCACGACAGGCCGCTGAACAGGGAAAGTCCAATACCGCCGACGAACAAGAGAGTCAGCGTTCCGCCAGTCGCGCCGAACCAGCGCGAAAATAGCTGGCCGATACTTGTGCCGAGCATGCCGCCCGACGCCAGCGGCAGTTGCGCGTGAAGTGAATGCAGCCGCAGGGCCTCCAGGCTGGCGCTCGCCAACACCAGCGATAAGAACCCGCTGCAAGCGACCAAGAAGGAGCGGCGGTCGGCGGGCTCGAACGCGTCTAGGCGCCGGTAACCCCACCGGATCGCGAAAAGCAGGAACACGACCCACCAGTAGGCCGACAGCCCGAACAGCGACAAGAGGACGTCCGCGAGCCAGGCGCCGAATCGGCCCCCCGCGTTGTGGCTAGCCCCGCCGCCCGTGCTGTGCGACCAGCCGGGGTCGGACTTGTCGTAGGTGACGAGGACCAGTGCGAGATAAAGTGCGGCAAGCACCAGGACCAGCCACCAGGCCTCCCGCGCGAGGGCGGCCAGCCGCGGCGGCCATGGCCTGCGCTCCGCGGCGTCAGCGCTGGACCTGAGCAGCATCCCGGGCAAGCAACATCCTGAGCATGTCGCATTATACGACCCCGCTGGCGGTTAAATCTCCGGCGCACAGGCAGACCATCAACGAATCAAGGTCCTGCGCGCCCACCTTGTGGCACCCGCTCGGGACGCCGCCCCGGTTGGCGGGCGGGGCCAGCGGCTCGACAGCGCTGCCGCCCAACTGCTAGATTCTTGGCTTTCGCCGACCCTGCCCCCAGATCTGCCAGTCATGACCACCACGACCAAGCATGCGCGCCTGCTGATTCTCGGCTCCGGTCCCGCCGGCTACAGTGCCGCGGTCTACGCGGCGCGCGCCAATCTCAACCCCGTGCTCGTCACAGGGATCGCCCAGGGTGGGCAGCTGATGACCACCACCGACGTGGATAATTGGCCAGCCGACTTCGCCGGCGTCCAAGGCCCGGAGCTCATGGAGCGTTTCCGCCGGCACGCGCAGCGCTTCGACACCGAGGTCGTGTTCGACCACATCCACACCGCCAAGCTGGGCCGCAGCCCGCTGACACTGGTCGGCGACCAGGCGATCTACACCTGTGACGCGCTCGTCATCGCGACGGGAGCATCCGCCAAGTACCTGGGCATCCCGTCCGAGCAGAAGTTCATGGGCAAGGGCGTGTCCGCCTGCGCTACCTGCGACGGCTTCTTTTATCGGGGCCAGGACGTAGCGGTGGTCGGCGGCGGGAACACCGCGGTGGAGGAGGCGCTCTATCTGTCGAATATCGCGAAAAGCGTGACCGTGGTCCATCGGCGCGACAAGTTCCGGGCCGAGAAGATCCTGAGCAACCGGCTGATGGACAAGGCCGCGACTGGCAACGTACGCGTGGAATGGAACCATACGCTCGACGAGGTCCTGGGAGATAAGAGCGGTGTCACCGGTGTCCGCATCAAGAACACCAACGCCGGCAGCACACGCGAGGTCCGCGTCCAGGGCCTGTTCGTGGCCATTGGCCATACACCGAACACCCAGATCTTCGCAGGGCAGCTGGAGATGGAGAATGGCTACATCGTCACGCGCGGCGGCCGCGAGGGGAACGCAACCGCGACCAGCGTCGCCGGCGTGTTCGCCGCTGGCGACGTGCAGGACCACGTTTACCGGCAGGCGGTCACCAGCGCCGGCAGCGGCTGCATGGCCGCGCTCGACGCCGAGAAGTACCTCGACTCGCTCGGCGGCTAGGGCTTTGAACCACGGAGACACGGAGAGCACGGAGAAAAGCTAGAGACCGGTCTTGAGGCGCCAGGGATCACCAGCGCGGAGATGAGCACCTATGTCATGTTCCCTCGTGCGGGTCATGATTTATGAGGTAGGTTCTTTCTCCGTGCTCTCCGTGTCTCCGTGGTTAATATGGGATAGGCGTGTGAACAAGCGTCGCAGCAAACACGAACCCGCGAACGACCCGGCCCAGGAGTTTCAGGACGCGGTCCGGGACGTGGAGCCGCTGCCCGACCCGGGGCGGGTCGTGCACGCGCCCAAGCCGCGCACGCCCCTTCCGTTTCAGCGCCTGGAGGACGACCGCCAGGTCCTGCTCGACAGCTTGAGCGATCAGGCCGAGGCCGAGCTGGAACTGGAGTCCGGCGACGCGCTGTCGTTCATGCGGCCGGGTCTGACGCGCCAGGTGCTGCGCAAGCTGCGCAGCGGCCACTGGGCGAGACAGGATCAACTGGACCTGCACGGATCGCGCTCACAGGAAGCCCGGGGCCTGCTGGTCGAATTCCTGGCCCAGGCGGTCAAGCGAGGCCATCGTTGCGTGCTCGTGGTGCACGGGAAGGGCTTGGGGTCCAAAAGCCGGGAGCCCGTGCTCAAGCGCAAGGTCGCAAGCTGGCTCGCCCAGCGCAGCGAAGTGCTGGCCTTTTGCCAGGCCTCGCCGGCGGACGGCGGAAGCGGAGCGGTGGTCGTGCTACTGCAAGCTAGAGGCGCGAGGCGAGAGGCGAGAGGAGCAGAAGCCGACGGGGACCTCGATGACTAGCAGGGTGCATAGCCTAGCTTGCGCGGCTACACGGCAGCCTCGTCGGTCTCGCCGGTGCGGATGCGGATGACCTGCTCGACGCTGGTGACGAAAATCTTGCCGTCGCCGATTTTGCCGGTGCGGGCGGACTTGACGATGGCCTCGATGGCGGACTCCACCAGCTTGTCGGGCACCACCACTTCGACCTTGACCTTGGGCAGGAAGTCGACCACGTACTCGGCACCGCGATAGAGTTCGGTATGGCCCTTCTGGCGCCCGAACCCCTTGACTTCCGTGACGGTCAACCCGGTGACACCGATCTCGGACAGGGCCTCACGCACCTCGTCAAGCTTGAAAGGTTTCACGATGGCTTCGACCTTCTTCATCTCTGTACCCCATCTTCAGATCCGGGCCGTCCCCGGGAAACACGGACAGTATAGTCACTCCGGTCGAGGAGATAAACGTCGGATCGGATTGCCCGCCCGGGATGCGGGCACCATCGCGGTGCGCCCTGGATAGACGCGGTCCGGTGACATAATCCATGAGCCCTGCCCATGGCTGACCGATTGCAGATGCGCATCCTCGACTCGCTGGCCAGCATCGACCCGGTCCGATGGGATGCGCTGGCCGGCGACAGCCCGTTTTTGTGCCATGCCTTCCTGCACGCGCTGCACGAGACCGGCTGCGCCTGCGAGCAGCGCGGCTGGACACCACGCTTCGTCACGCTGTGGGACGGAGACGAGCTCGCGGGCGCCATGCCGCTGTACTTGAAATTCCACTCCTACGGCGAATACGTGTTCGACTGGGCCTGGGCAGACGCCTATCACCGCCGCGGCCTGGACTACTATCCCAAGTTGCTGTGCGCCGTGCCCTTCACGCCCGCCGCCGGGCCCCGGCTGCTCGCGCCGACTGCGGAATTGAGGCAGCGCCTGCTGCGCGCGGCGCTAGGGCTGGCCAAGGAGCTGCGTGCCTCCTCGTTGCACCTGCTGTTCCCGCCGCCGCAGCAGGCGTGCGAGCTGGAGTCGGCCGGACTGATGCTGCGCACCGGCGTGCAGTTCCATTGGCTGAACCCCGGCTACCGTGACTTCGACGATTTTCTGTCGGGTATGAGCCATGACAAACGCAAGAAGATCAAGCAGGAGCGGCGCCGTGTGCGCGAGGCCGGGATCCAGTTCTCCTGGTTCAGCGGGCGGGAGGCGACGTCGGCGCACTGGGACTTCTTCACGCTGTGCTACAAAAGTACCTACCGGCAGCACCATTCCACCCCCTACCTCAACCACGCATTCTTCCGACGCCTGGCGCACACTCTGCCGGACAACGTGCAGCTCATTATTGGCTCGCGAGACGCAAAGCCGGTGGCCGCCGCCCTCAACGTGCACAACGGCCACACGCTGTGGGGGCGTTACTGGGGTGCAACGCAGTTCGTACCGGGACTGCACTTCGAGACCTGCTACTATCAGTCCATCGAGTTCTGCATCGCCCGCGGGATCCGTCTGTTCGAAGGCGGCGCGCAGGGAGAACACAAGCTGGCGCGCGGCTTCCTGCCCGTGGCAACCTATTCGGGCCACTGGCTCGCGCACCCCCAGTTCTCCCGCGCGGTGGAAGAGTTCCTCGGCCGGGAAACGCGCGGCGTGGGAGTCTACCTGGACGAGTTGACCGAACACAGTCCGTTCAAGGCAGGTTCGAGTTAGCTCCATGTTCATCGGACACTTCGCAGTGGGCTTCGCAGCCAAGCGGTTCGCGCCGCGCGCTTCCCTCGGTTGGCTCCTGGCCGCGCCGATGTTTCTCGATCTGATCTGGCCGCTGTTCGTGCTGGCGGGCGTGGAGCTCGTGCGCATCGAGCCGGGCAACACCGCGTTCACGCCATTGGAGTTCGTCTCCTACCCTTGGTCGCACAGCCTGCTCATGACCCTGGTGTGGGCGGCGTTGCTGGCCGCGCTCTATCAGTGGAAGGCGCGCTATTGGCCGGGCACCGTCGCTATCGCGCTGGGCGTCGCCAGCCACTGGCTGCTGGATTTCGTCAGCCATCGCCCCGACATGCCGCTCGCGCCCGGCGTTGCCACGAGGGTCGGGCTCGGCCTGTGGAACCATGTGGCCGCGACCGTGGCCGTAGAGGTCGCGATGCTCGTCGCTGGCGTCACGCTGTACGTAAGCGCGACCAAACCGGTGACGCGCGCGGGTAGTTGGGGTTTCTGGGGATTTCTCACGCTGTTGGGGTTCTTATACGCCGGAGCCGTGCGCGGCGATCCGCCGCCGAACGTGACGCTGCTGGCCCTGAGCGCGCTCTTCGCGTGGCTGGCGGTGTGGTGGGCGGCGTGGTTCGACCGCAACCGCGTTCCCAGATGAGCGACCATCCCCGCGCCACGCTGAACCGCAATCAGGGGAACCGAGAAGCCTACCGGAAGCGAGAGTCCGACCGGGCTTTGCCGTCGGGAGCCGCGCGGGTCAAGCCACGCGTCGGCGCGAAGTGGTTTGCAAGTCGCGCGCCATCCACACCGCGGCTTCGACACCGCGGTAATACTTCGGCAGCAGCGCCATTTCGAGAAACCCGAGTCGACGATAGAACCGGCGCGCATGTTGGTTGCGCGCCCTCACCTCCAGATGGATGGCGCGGATGCCCGCTGCCTGCGCCGATTCCTCCAACCAGCGGATCATGCGCGTGCCCAGGCCCAGTCGCTGGAACTCGGGCCGCACGGCCAGGAGGTTGAGGTGCGCGTGCTCGTCGCCGAAGAACATGATGGCGAAGGCAACCACGCGTGCGCCCCGGCACATCACGATTGAGAGCGTATCGCGGTTGGTGATGCTCTTGTGCACCCGTCCGCGCGTCCAAGACCAACCCAGGCCGCTCTCGATCAGGTCGCGCGCCATCAAGGCGATGTCCTGGGCGTCCTCGCCGCGGGCTAGGCGGACCGGGATATCGCGAGTACTCATCGGCCGCTCATGTGGTGGCTGAGACAGGCCGTCTCCTCCACTTCGCGCCGCGTGCGGTCGAACAGCCAGGTTTTGGGCCGCATGGTCGTTGTTGGTTGCGCAGCTGGTGACGATGCCGACCGTTGTGTTCCGCCAGCGTATTCCGGCGGCCTCCCCAACTCCGTAGCCGACATCGAATCCAAGCGTACATTCAGTATACGCCAGCCCATGGCGCTCTTGCGGTGCCTCACAGTTGCAGACGACAAAAGACCCGCGCACGAGCGCGGCTTCGCAACACATGCCTGCGGGCCTAGCTCAGTTCCCCGGCTTCGCCGACCGGTCGTTCTCGATTGCCGACTTTTTGGCGGCCTCGAGCTGCGCCGGGCAATGGACCTCTAGAGCCTCGTCGTAGCACCAGTGGGCATTCATCCCGTCGTTCTTCTTGATGCACTCGTAGACGTATTTTCCCATCTCGTCGGTCCAGTGGCAGCCTTTGAATCTCTGGGCCGCGCGCTCTCGCTGGTAGGTGGGCGCGGGATCGCCATCGGCGCGGGCAGTCGCGGCCGGCAAGCCGCTGGTCAAGACGGCCAGCGCGAGCAGCGCATTCAGGGCAAGGTGCGGATGTGACATTCAGCTTCCTTCGGGAAGAGTTGACAGTTCGGCCGTCTGGCCGCGACGCGCGGATCCGATGAGCCGTCGGATTCTATGACAATCCGCCGCTGCGCGAAAGGACCGCCCACGAAGCCGGCCAGGCCGAGCAGAGCTCAGGCGCCTTCGGGCTTCAGTCCTGCCCTGCCAGCCTATTTTTTCTCCGCATCCGGCTGGTTCTCCGGCGCCGCTTTCTGGAACGCCTCCAGCTTCGCGCACTCGTTGTCTATGCGTCGGATGGTGGGAAACGGCGCCAAGTCGACCTTGAAGCGCTTGGCGTTGGTCACCTGTGGCACCAGCGAGATGTCGGCGAAACCAGGCGCGTTGCCGTGGCAGAAACGCCCGGTCCACGGCTCGGCTGCCAGCCGCTTCTCTAACGCGGTAAAGCCGGTGATCACCCAGTGCTGGTACCAGGCAAGCTTCTGCTCTTCGGAGATCCCGAAGTTGCCCGTGAGGTAGTTGAGCACCCTGGGATTGTTGAGCGGGTGGATCTCGCAAGCGATGATCAGCGCCAGGGAGCGTACGCGGTTGCGCTCGACCGGGTCCCCGGGGATGAGCCGCGGCTCGGGGTGGGTCTCTTCCAGGTATTGGATGATGGCGAGCGACTGATACAGCAGATGCCCGTCGTCCTCCAGCACCGGCACCAGGTTCTGCGGGTTGATGGCGGCGAACTCGGGCTGGTACTGCTCGCCCTTGGGGAGCTGCACGCTGAGGTAGTCATAGCTCAGCCCTTTGAGGCCAAGCGCGATGCGGACACGGTAGGCGGCAGAGCTGCGCCAGAAGCCATACAGTTTCATCGCCTGACCCTCCAGTTGCGCCTAGTTTAACGTCAAAGTCCCAGCGCCGCGGTGTGCACGCCATTCTTGTCCGTTGCAGTTCCTGGCGAACTCGGCGTCCTGGCGCTGTCCGCCTGGCTCATTTGAGGTGGTCGTGCCGGGCGCGATAGCGGGCGAGCAGTCCGGCCGCCTCGGCCATGTCCTCGACGTTGTCAAACATAGGCACGCCGGCGGCCTCCATCGCCGCCATCCACTGCGCCTTGTGCTCCAGCGTCCCCATCATTGAGTGCAGGATCGGCAGGCGCGCGCCGCCGCACAGCTCAGCGAGGCGCGCTACGACCACGCCGCCGTCGACCATGAACGGGACGACGTGAATGATGAGGATGGCGTCGAAGCCAGCGCCGTGTTCCAGCGCGGCGGCCAAGGTGTCGCCGAAGCGGTCGTCGCGCGCATCTGCCAGCAGGTCGAGCGGATTGGCCACAGCCGCCTCCGGCGGAAGGAAGGCGCGCAGGCGTGTTTCCAGCGCAGCGGGCAACTCGGGCAGCTCCAGGCCCTCGAGTGCGCTTTGGTCCGTGCACAGCACGCCTGGACCACCGGAGTTGGACAGCAGCAGCACGCGGCGGCCGATGCCGCGGGGATGAGCGCCGAAGGCCTTCCCGGCGAGCATGAGCCGGCGCAAGCTGGTGGCCCTCAGCATGCCGCATTCAGCACAGAAGGCCTCGGCCTGCTCGCCGGTCAGGGCCTCCGAGCCGGTGTGGCGAAACGCCGCGCCGCGACCCGCCTGCGTGCGTCCGCCAATCAGGGCGACCACCGGCTTACGCGCGCTCACGCGGCGCGCGACTTCGCGAAAACGTTGCGCATCGCCGAACGATTCGGCGTACAGCAGGATGGCGCGGCAGGCGGGGTCGGCGCCGAGCTGGTCGAGGTATTCGGCGAGCCCCAAATGCATCGCATTGCCCACCGATATCACTGCACCGAGCGGGATGCCGAGCCCGCGGCTGGAAGCGATCACCTCCTCCGCAATGGCACCCGACTGCGACACCAGCGCAACCCCGCCGCCACGCGGCAGGTCGCGCAGGAAGGTCGCCGCGAAGGGCGCCGAGGCGTCGAGTAGGTTGATGATGCCCGCGCAGTTCGGGCCGCCGATGGTGAGCGCGTGCTGTTGCGCCAGCGTGCGCAGCTCGCGGTCGCGCGCCTTTCCGTCCTCGCCGCCCTCGGCGAACCCGCCAGGGAGGATGAGCAAATTACGATGGCCGCTGGCGGCAGCCTCGCGCACCACGTCCAAAATGGCGTCCGGGCGCACCACGATTACCGCCAGGTCGCAAGGCGGCAACACCTCAGCCAGAGAGCACGCCACATTTAGCCCGAGGAGTCGACCGCCTTTCGGATTTACCGGCACGATGCGGCCTCGGAACCCGGATCGCTCCAGGTTGCGCAGCACCGCTCCACCCGAGCTGGTGGGCCTGTCGCCGGCGCCGACCAAGGCCACGCTTTGAGGCCGCAGAAATGCCTCGGAAGGCCGCGCGGTCGCCCCGGGCGTCACCGCCATCCCCGTACGCTGCGCGGCCGATCCAGCATCCCGACCGCGCCTGCCTCCCCCCAGCTCCGGTCAGTGATCAGCGCGCCCATGTCGGGGCGCGGCCGAAAGGCAACCGACAGCAGGGCAAACGCATCTGGAACGCGCATCACGCACAGGTCTCCGTTGCACTCACCAGCCGCGAACGGCGGCCGAACGGAGCATATTCTACCGACTGGACCTCCCGCCGCCGACAAGCCGACCCCAGCGAAGCCTCACGCCTCCAAGCGATCCACTCACTGTGCCGGGGCCTTCGCCGGCGGCGCTCCAACGCGCTGCATCTCATTGACCAGCGCGCTGAACTGTTTCTGGACTACCGCCCTCACAGCCGCGGTTCCCATCAGCGACAGCAGCCCGAACCGCGGCACCATCCGGCCGCTGTAGGTGAACTGCAGGTCTTCGCCGACCCGCACCAGCGTATAGCTGCCTGTCATCTCCCGGAACGTGCCCGCGATGGCGCGCGAGCTGATGCCGCTTCGAGGCTGCTCGTCCACGCTCAGGGTCACATCCATTGGGAAACGGAACAGGAAGAAACCCAGCTCCCCCTTTTGCTGCACGATGACGGTGCTGCCCGAGCGCGCCAGGATGCGGCTGGACTTGAGGTCGGGGATGAATTCTGCGTACCGGTCGTAGCCGGTGAGCACGTCCCACGCGCTCTCGAGGTCGGCCTGCAGCGCAGCGCGCGCTTCCACGATCACCGCGTCGCCCTCGCGGTGCGCTTCGACGGTGACTCGATCGGGGTTTGCGCCGGTGGCCGTCCCGGCTGCAACGAGCAGCAGCAGGATCGTGGCGAGCTGCCACAGCACCCCGTTGGACCGACGGCCTGCGGCGGAACTTCGAGCTGTTCCGGTGCCCGACCCCAGCACGGCGGCGCGCAGACCCTGCCTGATCATCATCGACTTCTCCCACCTCGGTAACTGCATCGGTTGGAGACCGCTGTGGGAGCGCAAGGTTCTCAGGCGCTGCCGCGCAGGCGACGCGCGATGGTGACGAAGGTGTCGCGGGAGCCGAAGCCGCCGGCCTTGGTCACGAACCACACCTCGCGGCCGCCGGCGTGGATGCGGCTGAACGGTATCCCGGGCAGCAAGTTGCCCATGACTCGCAACATCGGCTGAGACAGGCGCTGGAGGATGGCGATAGCGGTGTCGCCCCCGGTTGCCACCACCGCCCCGGCCGGCCTGCGCTCGAGCAGCGTGGCCACGCCCTCGGCCAGGCGCCGTGCGACCTCAGTGGCATCACCCTCGCGCCCGCCATTGTCTGGCGTGGCCTTGAGCACCAGCACTGCCCCCGTCGTGCGCATGGCCGTATCGATCTCGATGAGACCGTTGGGCGCATCAACGATCTGGGCCATGCCGGCTTCGATCAGAGCACTGGCCTGCTGCGCGCTCTGCTCCGCACGAGATCCGACGACGAACAGCAGCGGGCCCTGAACTGCAGGTGCGGCAACGGCCCCCGGGGTACGCTCGAAGCAAACATCCGCCAGGGCCTCGGCGATGCCCGCCGAACCCACGAGCAGCGTATCTCTCAGATCCCCACGCAGAGCGCGGACCGTCGCGCGCAGGTCTTCGTCGCTCGCGCTATCGACCACGAAAATCTGTCGGCGACCATCGTGTGCGGGAGCGACCGGTGCTCCTCGACCGATGAGGCGGACATCCGCCTGCGCATCCGCGCGGCGGAACAGTACATGCAGCGGCTCCAAGGGTGGGGGCGAGAGTGCATCGCGGGCGAAGGTCGTGTCCTTGAGTGGGACGCCGTGCACGTGCACCACACCCCCGATGAGCGTGCGACCCTGGCGCGGAAACGCGGGCGCCACCACAACCATCCTGCGTCCGCTCGCCTCCAGCATGGCCAGAGTTTCCACCACCACGTTGCCGCGCAGCGTGGAGTCGATCTTCTTGATCAGGATCTCGGAGTCGGGATGGATCAACTCGCGCGGGATCGCGCGCACCCGCCGCGCCGCTTGTTCCTCGGAGAGGTGACGGCTGTCCGCGTTGATCGAGACGACATCCGCTGCGGCCAGAGCCTGAGCAGGGCAGCCCTCGACGCAAGCCACCACCCAGGTGGGCAGGCCGCGGCCGGCCAGCGGCCCAGCCACATCCATCGCCCCGGTCAGATCGTCCGCGACGATGATGAGCCGTGGAACGGCCGCCATCGCGTTGCGCTACACGCGCGTCAAGCTGCCGCCCTGTGGGGCATGCGCTCGGCCATCATCCGCGCATAAGCCACGGCCGCCCGCATGTTGACGTGGTTGGCCTTGCCCTTCCAGGCAATGTCGAAAGCCGTGCCATGGTCCACCGAGGTACGGCGGATGGACAGCCCGAGGCTGACATTCACGGTCTCATCGAAGGCGATGAGCTTGGTCGGGATATGGCCCTGATCGTGATACTGGGCCACCACCAAGTCGAACTCGCCCTTGAGTGCGCGATAGAACACGGTGTCGCCGGAGATCGGGCCCTTGGCGTCGATGCCTTCCTGCCGCGCCAGTTCCGCCGCGCGGTTGATATGGTCGATCTCCTCGGTCCCGAAAATGCCGCCTTCGCCGCAGTGCGGATTCAGCCCGGCTACGGCGAGGCGCGGGCTCGCATAGCCGAGCGCCTTGAAGTGGTCGTTCCCGGCGCGAATGGTAGCGAGGACCCGGTCGGTCGTCGCGCGCTGGGTAGCGGTGCGCAGGCTCACGTGAGTCGAGACGTGCACCACCGACAGCTTGCTGGAGGCGAGCAGCATGAACGACGACTTGGCCCCGCTCAGGTGTGCAAGCAGCTCGGTGTGACCGTCGAAGTGATGGCCGGCGGCGTGCATGGCGCCCTTGTTCAACGGCGCGGTCACGATCACCGCGATCGCGTCTGCCAGGGCCAGCTCCACCGCCTTGACCACGTACTGGTAGGCCGCCTCGCCCCCGGCGGCGGTGATCTCGCCGTCGCGGATCTGGCTCGCGTCCCTGGTCGCCACGTGGA
>JBGPOV010000005.1:0-81871 GCA_041488255.1 Gammaproteobacteria bacterium
ACTGGCCGGCGAGGCACCTATAGTCGCCGCACTGGGTCACAACAGGAGGGCAGCAGGTGAAGCTCGATCTCGACGGGAAGGTGGTTTTGGTCACCGGTGGCAGCAAAGGCATCGGGTTGTCCTGTGCCCGCGCGTTCCTGGCCGAAGGGGCGAAGGTGGCAATCGCGTCGCGCAGCCGTGAGAACCTGGAGCGGGCGTCCGCCAGCTCCGGTGCAACGCTGTGGGTCGCCGCCGACCTGACGCGTACTGAGGCCGCCCGGGACATGGTTCGCGAAGTCGTAGACAAGCTCGGCGCCATCGACATCTTGGTGAACTCCGCCGGCGCGGCCAAGCGCTATCTTCCCGACGACCTGGACGCGGGCGCCTGGCATGCGGCCATGGACGCGAAGTACTTTACCTACATCCACGCCATGGACGCGGTGCTGCCGGACATGGCGTCGCGCAGCCAGGGCTGCGTGGTCAACATCATCGGCATGGGCGGCAAAGTCGCCAACCCGATCCATCTGCCCGGCGGTGCTGCCAACTCGGCGCTCATGCTCGCGACGGTGGGCCTGTCTCAGGTGTACGCGCCGAAAGGCATCCGCATCAACGCCGTCAACCCGGGCGCGACCCTCACCGACCGCGTCAAGGAAGCCCTGCGCCTGGAAGCCTCCGCGCGCAAGATGACGGAAGACGAGGTGCTGGCATACGGTCAGGCCCGGGTACCGCTGCGGCGTTACGCCAGCGCAGATGAGATCGCGAGCGTCGTGGTCTTCCTCGCTTCAGACCGGGCGAGCTATGTGACCGGAGCCATCGTCCCGATGGACGGCGGGTCGAATCCGGTCATCTGACCCGCCCCGGCCGTGCGCTACAACGACCTGCGCGAATTTCTCGCCCTGCTCGAGCAACGGGGCGAGCTCAAGCGCATCCCCGTCGAGGTCTCGCCGCACCTGGAGATGACCGAGATCTGCGATCGGGTATTGAAGCAAGGCGGGCCGGCGATCCTGTTCGAAAAGCCCAAGGGGCACACCATCCCGGTGCTCGGCAATCTGTTCGGCACGCCTGAGCGCGTGGCCATGGGCATGGGCGAGGATTCGGTCGGCGGGCTGCGCGAGATCGGCAAGCTGCTCGCCTATCTCAAGGAACCCGACCCACCGCAGGGCCTGAAGGACGCGTGGGACAAGCTGCCGGTCCTGAAGAAGGTCTTGGACATGGTGCCCAAGGAGCGCTCCAGCGCTGCCTGCCAGGAGATCGTGTGGGAAGGCGCGGACGTCGATCTGTCGCGCCTGCCGATCCAGACCTGCTGGCCGGGCGATGCCGGCCCGCTCATCACCTGGGGGCTGACAGTCACGCGCGGGCCAAACCAGCCGCGCCAGAATCTAGGCATCTACCGCCAGCAAGTGCTCAGTCGCAACAAAGTGATCATGCGCTGGTTGACCCACCGGGGTGGTGCGCTCGACTTCCGCGACCACTGCCGGGCTTACCCGGACCAGCCGTTCCCGGTCGCAGTGGCGCTGGGCGCCGATCCCGCCACGATCCTGGCGGCGGTGACGCCGGTGCCGGACAGCCTCAGCGAGTACCAGTTCGCCGGCCTGTTGCGCGGTGCGCGCACCGAGCTGGTGAAGTGCGCGGGCTCCCAGTTGCAGGTTCCCGCCAGCGCCGAGATCGTCCTCGAAGGCCACATCCAGCCGGGCGAGGTTGCACTCGAGGGCCCGTTCGGCGACCACACCGGCTATTACAACGAGCAGGAGCAGTTCCCGGTCTTCACGCTGGACCGCGTCACAATGCGGCGCGCGCCGATCTATCACAGCACCTACACGGGCAAGCCGCCGGACGAGCCCGCCATCCTGGGCGCGGCGTTGAACGAGGTGTTCGTTCCGCTGCTCACCAGGCAGTTCCCCGAGATCGTGGACTTCTATCTGCCGCCGGAGGGCTGCAGCTACCGGCTAGCGGTGGCCAGCATGCGCAAGCAATACCCGGGGCACGCCAAGCGCGTCATGTTCGGCATCTGGTCGTTCCTGCGCCAGTTCATGTACACCAAGTTCATCGTGGTGGTCGACGACGACATCGACGTGCGCGATTGGAAGGAGGTCGTATGGGCGATGACCACGCGCGTCGATCCTGCGCGCGACACGATCATCGCGCAGCACACGCCGATCGACTACCTGGACTTTGCCAGCCCGGTCTCGGGGCTGGGCTCGAAGATGGGCATCGACGCCACCAACAAGTGGCCGGGCGAGACCACGCGCCGGTGGGGCACCATCATCGCCATGGACGAACAGGTGAAGGCGCGCGTGGATCAGTTGTGGGCTACACTTGGGTTGTAGAAACACGACTTCTCCGCACTCAACACGCAGCGGACTCGCTGGCCCCGGTTGCATCCGTCTCCGCCATGCCCAATCGACTCGCACAGGAGACCAGCCCTTATCTCCAGCAACACGCGGACAACCCGGTGGATTGGTATCCGTGGGGCGAGGACGCGTTGCGGCTGGCACGCGAACAGGACAAGCCGATCCTGTTGTCGGTGGGGTACTCGGCGTGCCATTGGTGCCATGTGATGGCGCACGAGTCGTTCGAAGACCCCGACATCGCGGCCACCATGAACCGCCACTTCGTCAACATCAAAGTAGACCGCGAGGAGCGGCCCGATATCGATCAGATCTACCAGACTGCGCACCATATGCTGACCCAGCGCGCGGGCGGCTGGCCGCTGACGATGTTCCTCACGCCCGATCAGAAGCCGTTCTTCGGCGGCACCTACTTCCCCAAGACCGCGCGCTATAACCTGCCAGGCTTCGGCGAGCTGCTCGAGAGAGTAGCGGCTATCTACCGCGACCAGGGCCAGGCCATCGCCACGCAGAACGCGGAGCTCGTATCTCTGCTCGAGCACACCGTGCCGCAGGCGCCTGCGTCCGCGCTCGCGCTCGGCGCCGAGCCGCTGTCCGCAGCGGTGGCGGAACTGAAGCGCATGTTCGATCCAGCGCACGGCGGTCTGGGCGGCGCACCCAAGTTCCCCCACCCGGCCGAGCTGGACCTCGCGTTGAGCCGCGGTGTGCTCGAGGACGATGAGTCAGTGCGCCAGGTGGCGCTGTTCACGTTGCGCAAGATGGCCGAGGGCGGAATTTATGACCAGCTCGGTGGCGGGTTTTGCCGCTACAGCGTGGACCAGCGCTGGATGATCCCGCACTTCGAAAAAATGCTGTACGACAACGGGCCGCTGTTGCGCCTGTATGCCGATGCCTGGCTGGTGACCGGCGAGCCGCTGTTCGGGAGCGTGACTGAGCAGACCACGGCCTGGGTCATGCGCGAGATGCAATCGCCCGAAGGCGGCTATTATTCCTCGCTGGATGCCGACTCCGAGCACGTAGAGGGCAAGTACTACGTGTGGACCCGGGAGCAGGTTGCGCAGTTGCTAGACGAAGACGAGTACGCGGTGGCCAGCGCGCACCTCGGCTTGAGCCGGTCGCCCAACTTCGAGGGCGAACACTGGCACCTGTACGTGGCGCAGCCGCTGGACAAGGTGGCGGCATCGCTTGGCCTCCCGTTGCAGGCGGCCGAGGACTTGTCTGGGCGGCTGCGCACCAAGCTTTTCGCAGCACGCGAGGGGCGGGTGCGGCCCGGATGCGACCAGAAGATCCTGGCGTCCTGGAACGCGTTGATGATCCATGGGATGGCCCGCGCCGGACGCGCATTCGGCCGTGAGGACTGGGTCGCATCGGCGCGCCGTGCGTTGGACTTCTTGCGCGCAACGCTATGGCGCGAGGGCCGCCTGCTGGCCGCCTACAAGGAGGGTCGCGCGCACCTCAACGCCTATCTCGACGATCACGCTTTCTTGCTGGCCGCGCTGCTGGAGCTGATGCAGACGGACTATCGCGCCGAGGACCTGGAGTTCGCGACCGAGCTCGCCGATGCGCTGCTCGAGCGGTTCGAGGACCGCGTCAACGGCGGCTTCTTCTTCACCAGCCGCGACCACGAACCGCTCATCCTGCGACCCAAGCCGGGACCGGACAGCGCCACACCTTCGGGCAACGGCGTGGCCGCGCTCAGCTTGCAGCGCCTGGCGCATCTGGTCGGCGAGCCGCGCTACCTGCAGGCGGCGGAGCGCACGCTGCGGCTGTTCTTCCCGCAGATGCAGCAGCACCCCAGCGCATTCGCGACGCTGTGCCTGGCGCTGGTGGAGCAATTGGCGGCGCCCGCTACCATCATCCTGCGCGGCAGCGGTTCGGAGATCGCGCCGTGGCAAGCCCGGCTCGCGGGCCGCTATGCGCCCTCGACCCTCGTTCTGGCGCTGGCCAACGGCATCGCGGGTCTACCGCCTGCCATGGACAAGCCAGCGCGCCCGGGCGTCAACGCGTGGGTTTGCCGGGGCGTTGAATGTCTGCCGCCCATCCAGGAGCCGGCCGTGCTGGAGCGAACGCTGCGGCGGGGGTGAGCGGCGCCGGCACGAGTTTCCAAGGCCTGCAAAAGTCTTTAGAATTGCGGGCGCCTCACACAACGCAGAAGAGGGGTTTCTGATGAAAAGGATCTTAATCGCCACCGTCGCCGTGGGATGCACGCTCATCGGCAGCGGTGGGCACGCCGCCGTCGACGCCGCCAAAGCCAAACAGCTCGCTCAGAAGTACAACTGCCTGGCGTGCCACGCCGTAGACAAGAAGCTCGTGGGGCCATCCTATGACGACGTCGCGAAGAAGTACAAGGGCGACGGCGGCGCCGAAGCCAAGCTCATCGCCAAGGTGAAGAGCGGGGGCAGCGGCGTGTGGGGCCAGATCCCTATGCCGCCCAACAACGTGCCCGACGCCGATGCCAAGACGATGGTGGAGTGGATCCTCTCCTTGCAGTAACCACACCGCCGGGGGCGCAGAGAAAGCCGGCTCGCCGCCGGCTTTTTTCTTCCCGCCTCGGCCCATCCGGTCGCTTTACGCCCCCTGCTGCACCGATGCGCGTTTGACAACTCTTTGACAAGGCGGAATAATCCGCCCGTTCCATCGACCCACATTTTTTCTCGAGGACAAGACCATGAACACGGGGGATCTGTCAGTCCATTTGAAAACAGTTGTTGTGGGTGTGGCAGCCGCTGCGGCGCTCGCGCTCGCGGGCTGTGGCAAGAAAGACGAGACGATCAAGATCGGTCATGCCGGGCCGCTGACTGGGCCCGTCGCTCACCTGGGGAAGGACAACGAGAACGGCGTGCGCCTTGCCTTGGACGAAGCCAATGCGGCCGGTCTCACGCTCGGCGGCAAGAAGGCCAGCTTCTCGATGCAGAGCGAGGATGATCAGGCCGACCCTAAGCAGGGCCCCATCGTGGCGCAGAAGCTGGTGGATGCCAAAGTCGCGGGCGTGATCGGCCACCTTAACTCGGGTACCACCATCCCGGCCTCGAAGATATACCACGACGCCGGCCTCGCCCAGATCTCTCCGTCGGCCACCAACGTCACCTATACCCACCAAGGCTTCAAGACCGCGTTCCGCGTGATGGCCAACGACGCGCAGCAGGGCAAGGTGCTGGGCGATTACGCGGTGAGCAAGCTCGGCGCCAAGAACATCGCCATCATCGACGACCGCAGCGCCTACGGACAGGGCCTTGCGGACGAGTTCGAGAAAGCAGCGAAGGCCGCCGGCGGCCAGATCGTGACGCGCGAGTTCACCGGCACCGACAAGACCGACTTCAACGCCATCCTCACCAGCATCAAAGGCAAGAACCCCGATCTCATCTTCTACGGCGGCATGGACTCCCAGTCTGGCCCGATGATGAAGCAGATCAAGAACCTCGCCATCAGCTCGAAGTTTCTCACCGGTGACGGCGGGCAGACGGCCGAGTTCTTGAAGCTGGCCGGCGATGCGGGCGACGGCGCGTATGCGTCTTCGCCGGGTGTGCCGCTGGACAAGATGCCGGGCGGCAAGGCCTTCGCCGACAAGTACAAGGGCAAGTTCAACATCGAGATTCAGCTCTATGCCCCCTACGCCTATGACGCCACCAATGTCCTGCTCGAGGCGATGAAGAAGGCCGACTCCACCGATCCCGCCAAGTACCTGCCGATACTGGCCGGCATCACCTTCCAGGGCGTGACCGGCAACATCGCGTTCGACGAAAACGGCGACATCAAGGGCGGCAGCATCAGCCTTTACCAGGCCAAGGGCGGCAAGTGGGAGTATCTCGACACGGTCGGCGGCTGAGCAGTTAGCGCAGCCGAAAACGACGCTCGCCGAGCTGCGGTGAAAACCCGGGTCCGGCACCCTCGCGGATCGAGTCACGAACGGCGCCTCTGGCGCCGTTTTTTATGGATATCTTTCTTCAGCAGATCCTGAATGGACTGGTGCTGGGCAGCGTGTACGCCCTGGTCGCGCTGGGCTACACGATGGTCTACGGCATTCTCGGTCTGATCAATTTCGCCCATGGCGAGGTGGTGATGGTAGGCGCACTCGTGTCGCTGTCCGTGGTCGAATTGCTGCTGGGGACCAACCTCGGGCTCCCCGTGCCGCTGGTTGGGGTGATGGCGCTGGTGGTTGCGATTGGCGTTTGCATGACATTGGGGTTCTCCATCGAACGCGTTGCGTACCGACCGCTGCGCCGCGCGCCGCGCCTGGCACCACTGATCACGGCCATCGGCGTCTCGATTCTGCTGCAGACCGCGGCCATGCTGATCTGGGGTCGACGCTACCACACCGTGCCGGCCCTGATCCCTCCCACGCCGCACACCTTTGCCGGCGCCACGATCACCAACGTGCAGATCCTGATCATTGTGGTTTCGGCGCTGATCATGGCCGGCCTCATGGGACTGGTGCACTTCACGCGCCTGGGGCGCGCCATGCGCGCCACGGCCGAGAATCCGTTGGTGGCCGGCCTGATGGGGGTCAACATCAACCGCATCATCTCGGCCACCTTCGTCATCGGCTCGGCGCTGGCGGCGATCGCGGGCGTGTTGGTCAGCAGCAACTACGGGATCGCCCACTATTACATGGGATTCGTGCTGGGTCTCAAGGCGTTCACCGCCGCGGTACTGGGAGGCATCGGCAACCTGCCCGGCGCGATGGTGGGCGGCCTGTTGCTGGGGCTGATCGAGAGTCTGGGCGCCGGCTATATCGGAGATCTCACCGGCGGCTTTCTGGGCAGCCACTACCAAGACGTGTTCGCCTTCGCGGTGCTGATCATGGTGCTCGTATTTCGGCCCACTGGTTTGCTGGGTGAGCGGGTTTCCGAACGCGCATGAGCGCGGGCTGGCACAAGGTTCGTGACTGGTTCCGACATGACCCACGCGGGAAATGGGTCGGCCTGGCGCTGATCGGCATAGCCCTAGCCGTTCTGCCCTTTGCGCTCGAGGCCTCGGTGGGACGCACCTGGGTGCGCATCGTCGACCTCGCACTCCTCTATACCATGCTCGCGCTGGGCCTCAACATCGTGGTGGGGTTCGCCGGGCTGCTCGATCTCGGCTACATCGCGTTCTACGCGGTGGGCGCCTACAGCTACGCGTTGCTCGCCTCGCCCCATTTCGGCGTGCACCTGCCGTGGTGGCTGCTGCTGCCAATGGGCGCGGTGCTGGCGGCCTTCTTCGGTGTGGTGCTGGGTGCCCCCACGTTGAGGCTGCGCGGCGACTACCTCGCCATCGTTACACTGGGCTTCGGCGAAATCATCCGCATCTTCTTGAACAACCTGAACGCCCCGATCAACATCACCAACGGCCCGCAGGGGGTGAACCTGATCGACCCGGTCGCGGTCGAGGGTGTGTCCTTCGGCAAGACCAACACACTGCTCGGGATCGCCTTTCCGGGCACGCACCTGCACTACTATTTGTTCCTGCTGCTGGCGGTGCTGGTGATGTTCGTCTGCATCCGTCTGGAAGATTCGCGCATCGGGCGTGCGTGGGTGGCGATCCGCGAGGATGAGATCGCGGCCCAGGCCATGGGGATCAACACGCGCAACATCAAGCTGCTGGCCTTCGCCATGGGGGCCACCTTCGGGGGCGTCGCCGGCGGGCTGTTCTCCAGCTTGCAGGGCTTCGTCAGCCCCGAGAGCTTCGCGGTGTGGGAGTCGATCACCGTGCTGTGCATGGTGGTGCTCGGCGGCATGGGCCACGTGGCCGGGGTGGCTCTTGGCGCGTTGCTGCTGGCCACGCTGCCCGAGCTGCTGCGCCATACCGCCGGACCGTTGCAGCAGCAGTTGCTCGGGAAGGTGATCCTGGATCCGGAAAGCCTGCGCATGCTGCTGTTCGGGTTGGCGCTGATCCTGGTCATGTTGTTGCGTCCGGCCGGCTTGTGGCCCTCGCCTACCCGCCGCCGCGAGCTGACCTCGGCGCGTGCCCCCGGCGCGATCTAGGCAACGGCGCGCCCATGCCGCTGCTGGAAGCGCGCAAGATCCGCAAGTCGTTCGGCGGCCTGCAGGCCCTGAGCGAGGTGTCGCTCGCCATCGAGCCGGGTGAGATCTACGGGCTGATCGGACCCAACGGCGCAGGCAAGACCACCCTGTTCAACGTGCTTACCGGGCTGTACAAGCCCGACGCCGGCGCCGTTGTCTTCAACGGCATCGAGCTAACGGGAAAGAAGCCTAACCTGGTCGTGGAAGCCGGCGTCGCACGCACGTTCCAGAATATACGGCTGTTCGCCAACATGACGGCGATGGAAAACGTGATGGTGGGCCGGCACCTGCGCGCCCGCGCGGGCGCTCTGGGCGCCGTTCTGCGCGACAGAGCGACCCTGGCCGAGGAGGCAGCGATCCGGCGCCGCGCGCACGAGCTGCTGGAATATGTCGGCGTCGCGCGCCACGCGCACGCGCTGGCCAAGAACCTGGCCTATGGCGACCAGCGCCGGCTGGAGATCGCACGCGCGCTCGCCACCGATCCCAAGCTGCTTGCGCTGGACGAGCCGGCAGCAGGGATGAACGCCACCGAGACCGCCTCCCTGCGCGGCCTGCTCGAGCAGATTCGCGCGGACGGCATCACCATCTTGCTGATCGAGCACGACGTGAAGCTGGTGATGGGGCTGTGCGACCGCGTTGCCGTCTTGGACTACGGCAAGAAGATCGCCGAGGGCGCGCCGGCCAAGGTGCAGTGCGACCCGGCGGTGATCGAAGCCTATCTAGGCGGAGCGCTGCCGTGAGCCTGCTCGAGGTCGAGGGGCTCAAGATCTCCTACGGGGGGATCAACGCCGTGAAGGGCATCGATCTGAGGGTCCAAGAGGGCGAGATGGTCGCCTTGATCGGCGCCAACGGCGCTGGCAAGACGACTACGCTCAAGGCCATCTGCGGCATGCTGGCTCCCACCGCCGGGCGGGTTCATTACCGTGGGGAAGACGTCACCGGCGCTCCCGCCTATGCGCTGGTGGAACGAGGCCTGGCGCTGGTGCCGGAGGGACGGCAGGTGTTCGGCCGTCTGACGGCGGAGGAAAACCTGGAGATGGGAGCCTACGCGAGGCGTGACGGCGCGGGCATCAGGGCCGATCTGCAGCGCATATATGGCCTGTTCCCACGCCTATACGAGCGCCGCCGTCAGACGGCAGGTACGCTGTCTGGCGGGGAACAACAGATGCTGGCCATCGGCCGGGCCTTGATGAGCGCGCCCAAGCTCCTGCTCCTGGACGAACCCAGCATGGGGCTCGCCCCGCTCATGGTGCAGCGGATCTTCGCGACGATCAGGAGAGTCGCGTCCGAGGGCGTGACGGTTCTGCTGGTGGAGCAGAACGCGAAGCTGGCGCTCGAGCTGAGTAGCCGCGGTTATGTCATGGAAAGCGGGCTGATCACGCTCGCCGCCGCCTCCGCGGCCCTGCTGGCTGATCCGCAGGTGCGGCAGGCCTACTTGGGCGAGTAGGCCGCGCTGCAGGGCGGTGCAGCTGACCGGGTTCGATGCAGACGACGCCGAGCCGTGGGATGCGCCCTGCCGCCGGTCTGACCCGCGTCAACGTTTCGGCCGTAGAATAATATCGAAGCGGAGGAGCGATGCCTCAGGTTGAGCGCTGTGGCTGAACGAATGGGACAACAGCGCAGTCAACTAACGGGCTGGCCACGCTTCGTGAGCGCCGGCGAGGCCCTCACCGACTTCATCCGCGTGGGGCCGGATCGCTGGCTGTCGCGCCCCGGGGGGGCGGACTGGAACGTGGCGCGCGTAGTCGCAACGCTGGGGCTGTCCAGCGCGTTCGCCGGAAGCGTGAGCCTGGACCGCTTCGGCGATGAACTGACCGCGCTCAGCGCGGCAGCGGGGTTGGACCTGCGCTTCACGCAGCGCTACGCGAAGCCGCCGCTGCTGGCCATGGTGCACGAGACCGCGCCACCGCAATACTTCTTCATCGGCGAGGACAGCGCCGACCTGGCCTTCGATCCTCAGCTGCTGCCAGCGGGCTGGCTCGACGGCGCCGACTGGGTGCACTTCGGCTGCATCAGCCTGACGCGAGATCCGCTTCGCACCAAGCTGCTGCGCTTGCTGGACGAGGTGAAGGCGGCGGGAAAGCGCGTCAGCTACGACCCGAACTTCCGCAACATCATGACTGAAACTTATGACGCGACGCTGCGTTACGTCGCCGAGCGGGCCGACGTTATCAAGGTTTCCGACGAGGATCTGAGCGGGCTGTTCCGCACCGAGCATCCGGCAGAAGGTTTCGCACGCTTGCGCGCCATCAACGCTGCCGTGCCGATCCTGCTCACGCGTGGGAGCGAGGGGGCCGAGCTGCATCTCCCCGGCACTGTGTTCGCGCAGCGGCCGCCGCCCATCGACGTGGTGGACACGGTGGGCGCGGGCGATGCCAGCATCGGCGGCCTGCTCTACAGCCTGATGACTGCACCCGACGCCGGCTGGGCGGCCCATCTGCGCTTCTCGGTCGCAACCGGCGCGGCCGCCTGCCTGCAAGCGGGCGCCACGCCGCCGACACTGGCGCTGGTGGAACGGGTGCTCACGGCAATGCCGTCGGCCGGCCCATGAATCCGGCGAACAGTGGCGCATTCCCAGACTTCCGCAGTCGCAAGGTCCTGCTCGATCACATCGAGCACACCATGGCCTTCTACCATCCGCGCGCCGTTGACCCGCGTGGGGGCTTCTATCATTTCTTCAAAGACGACGGGACGGTCTACGACGCATACACCCGCCACCTGGTGAGCAGCACGCGCTTTGTATTCAACTACGCGATGGCGTATCGCCAATTCGGGCGACCAGACTACCTCGATGCTATGAAGCACGGCGTGGCCTACCTGCGCCAAGCGCACCGCAATCCGCAGACCGGGGGCTATGCGTGGCTGCTGGGCGCCACTGGCGTGTTGGATGGCGCCAATCATTGCTACGGCCTCGCCTTTGTGCTCCTGGCCTATGCTCACGCTCTGCGCGCAGGACTCGCAGCGGTTCGAGACGATCTGGCGGAAACCTTTGATCTGCTGGAGCGGCGCTTCTGGTCCGCCGATGCCGGCCTGTACGCGGATGAAGCCAGCGCAGACTGGAAGCAGTTGTCACCTTATCGTGGCCAAAATGCCAACATGCATGGTTGCGAAGCCTTGCTCGCTGCATTCGAGGCGACCGGGGAGCGGCATTACCTGGAACGCGCCGCTACCCTGGCGCGCAACATCGCCGTGCGCCAGGCCGCACTCGCCAACGGCCTGGTCTGGGAGCACTACCGCGCCGATTGGTCCGTGGACTGGGACTACAACCGCGAGGACAAGACCAACATCTTCCGTCCCTGGGGTTACCAGCCCGGGCACTTGACCGAATGGGCCAAGTTGCTGTTGATCCTGGAGCGCCACCGGACGCAGCTCGCGGGCGACGCCGGCTGGCTGCTGCCCCGCGCGGTCGAGTTGTTCGACGCTGCGCTGGCTCGTGCGTGGGACGAGGAGTGCGGCGGCATCTACTACGGGTTCGCGCCGGACGGAAGCATCTGCGACAGCGACAAGTACTTTTGGGTTCAGGCCGAATCGCTGGCTGCGGCTGCCTTGTTAGCGGACCGCACCGGACTGGAAAAGTACTGGGACTGGTACGAGCGGATCTGGCGATACAGCTGGAGCCACTTCGTCGATCACACTCACGGCGCGTGGTACCGCATACTCACCCGCGACAACCGCAAGTACAACGACGAGAAGAGCCCCGCTGGCAAGACCGACTACCACACCATGGGAGCCTGCTACGAGGTGCTGAACGTCGTGGGGGACTGATTCCGCCTCCAGCGCGCGCCGATAGGTGCCCGTTTTTTTTCCACACCGCGCAGCTCAGACCCAGTCTCGCTGGATGAGAAACTCGTCGTACAGCCGGGCTTCTGGGCTGCCGGGCTGCGGTCGCCAATCGTAACGCCACTTCGCCACGGGCGGCAGCGACATCAGAATGGACTGGGCGCGCCCTCCCGACTGCAGGCCGAACAGCGTGCCGCGGTCGTAGACCAAGTTGAACTCGACGTAGCGACCGCGGCGGTACGCTTGGAACTCGCGCTCGCGGGCACCGTACGCCAACTCGCGTCTGCGCTGGGCAATTGGCAGGTAAGCGGGCAGGAAGCTTTCCCCCACGCTTTGCATGAGTCGGAACGACAGATCGAAGCCTTGCTCGTTGAGGTCGTCGAAAAACACCCCCCCGATCCCGCGCGGTTCCTTGCGGTGCTTCAGATAGAAATACTGGTCGCACCATTTCTTGAAGCGTGGATAGTACGCGGGCCCGAAGGGCGCCAGCGCGTCGCGGCAGCTGCGGTGGAAATGGATCGCGTCCTCCTCGAAGGGATAGTAGGGGGTGAGGTCCATGCCGCCGCCGAACCACCACACCGGATCGGCGGCGGCTTTGTGCGCGAGCAGAAACCGCACGTTCATGTGCACCGTGGGTACGTAGGGATTGCGCGGATGCAGCACCAGCGACACGCCCATGGCCTCGAAGGCTCGTCCTGCCAGCTCCGACCGTGACGCCGTGGCCGACGCTGGCAAGCTGGCGCCCGTCACGTGCGAGAAATTCACCCCGCCGCGCTCCAGCAGATGGCCCTCCTCGAGTACGCAGCTCAGCCCACCGCCGCCTTCGGGCCGATTCCATCGGTCATGCTGGAAAGCCATGCCGTCGAGTTGCTCGAGCCGCACCACGATGCGCGACTGGAGCCCGGTGAGATAATCCCTGACTGCCTGAGCGTCCATCCTCGCCAAATGATCTTTCAGGTCGCTCTCACCCGGTCAAATTCCCGTCCATGTATCGGAGTAGGCTCTACCCGAAGCTTCCCTAGAGCAAGCTGCGCTTGCCGCCGATGGCGCGGTGACCGATGTCGCGCCGCATCTGGCGTCCGGCGAACTGGATCTGCTCGGCGATCGCGTAAGCGCGGCGCTGTGCGACGCGCACCGTATCGCCCAGCGCCGTCACGCATAGCACGCGACCGCCGTTGGTGACCACCTTCCCGTCGTCCAGGACAGTGCCGGCGTGGAACACGTGAAAATCTTCTTCCGCCTTGGGGATGCCCGTGACCTCGTCGCCTTTGCGCGGGTTGTCCGGGTAGCCGCCCGCTGCCAGCACTACCCCGAGAGCCACGCGCCGGTCCCACTCCGCTTGCGCCTGGTCGAGCGTGCCGTTGACCGCATGCTCCGCCAGGGCGAAGAGGTCGCTCTTGAGCCGCATGAGGATAGGCTGTGTCTCGGGGTCACCTAGGCGGCAGTTGAACTCCAGTACCTCGAGCTTGCCCTCGTCACTGATCATCAATCCGGCGTACAGGAACCCAGTATAGGGCTCGCCCATTGCGTCCATGCCCTCTACCGCGGGTTGGATCACCTCGCGCATGACCTTCGCGTGCAGCGCTGGCGTCAGCATGGGCGCAGGCGAATACGCACCCATGCCGCCCGTGTTCGGGCCGCGGTCGCTGTCCAGCAGCCGCTTGTGGTCCTGGCTGGTGGCGAGCGGCAGCACGTGGTGCCCGTCCACCATGACGATGAAGCTCGCCTCTTCGCCTTCCAGGTAGTCCTCGATCACGATCCGCGCGCCCGCCGAGCCCAGTCTGTTGCCAACCAGCATCGCGTCTATCGCCTCGTGCGCCTGTTCCAGTGCCATCGCCACCACCACGCCCTTGCCCGCGGCCAAGCCGTCGGCCTTGATCACGATCGGCGCGCCTTGGACTTCAACATGGGCATGCGCTGCTGCGACATCGGTGAAGCTCTGGTGACGCGCGGTGGGAATGCCATGCTCGACCATGAAGCGCTTGGCGAACTCCTTTGAGCTTTCCAGCCGGGCCGCACGCCGGGTCGGCCCGAAGATCTTCAGGCCGGCTGCGCGGAACGCGTCCACGATGCCCGCGGCCAGGGGCGCTTCCGGCCCCACCACCGTGAGCGCAACTGATTCTTTCTGTGCGAACTCCACCAGCTCGTCGATCGCAGCCAGAGGCACGTTGAACAGGCCGTCCTCTTTGGCCGTCCCGGCGTTACCCGGCGCCACATAAACGCGCCCGACGCGCGGCGACTGGGCCAGCCGCCAGGCGATGGCGTGCTCTCTGCCGCCGCTGCCGATCACCAATAAGTCCAAGCCAAACCTCTAAAGAGGATCGACCACGGAGACACGGAGAGCACGGAGAACTGCGAAACCAGACCCAGAACTGCCAAGAACGTCAACCAGAAAAGTCAAACACAGCTGTTTTCCGTGTTGCTTCGCGCTCCTCTGTGTCGCTCGCGCACTCGCACTCATGCTGTGCAGTTCTCCGTGCTCTCCGTGTCTCCGTGGTTGAATGGATCTAATGTCGGAAATGGCGCACGCCGGTGAACACCATCGCGATGCCATGTTCGTTGGCGGCGGCGATGACCTCGTCGTCGCGGACGCTGCCCCCGGGTTGAATCACCGCACGTGCACCGGCGTTCACCACCACGTCCAGCCCGTCGCGGAAGGGGAAGAAGGCGTCCGAGGCGACCGCCGACCCGGCTAGCGTCAGGCCGGCGTTCTGCGCCTTGATCGAAGCGATGCGTGCCGAGTCCACGCGGCTCATCTGCCCTGCGCCTACGCCCACGGTCATGCCGTCCCGGCAGAACACGATGGCGTTGGACTTGACGAACTTGGCCACGCGCCAGGCGAACAGCAGGTCTTGCAACTGGGGGTCGGTGGGCCGCGTCTTGGTTACGACCGTTAAACCCGACCCGGTGACGTTCAGCGCGTCCGGTGTCTGCACCAACAGACCGCCCCCCACGCGCTTGTAATCGAAGTCGTTGCTGCCCGCTTGCAACGGCACTTCCAGCACCCGCACGTTGGCCTTGGCCGCGAGCACCGACGCCGCCTGGGCGGAGACTTGAGGCGCGATGATGACCTCGACGAACCGCTCGATCACCGCTTGTGCCGTCGGCGCGTCGAGCTCGCGGTTGAACGCGACGATGCCGCCGAACGCAGAGGTGGGATCGGTGGCGAAGGCGCGCCTGTATGCGCTCAGCAGGTCGACCGCCACCGCGACCCCGCAAGGGTTGGCATGCTTGAGGATCACACAGGCGGGCTGGTCGAAGGTCTTGACGCACTCCCACGCTGCGTCCGCGTCGGCGATATTGTTGTAGGACAACTCTTTGCCCTGGCGTTGAACATAATTGGACAGCGCGCCAGGCACGGACCGAAGGTCGCGGTAGAACGCCGCCAGCTGGTGCGGGTTCTCGCCATAGCGCAAGTCCTGCAGCTTGACGAAGTTGAGGTTGAGCCGTTGCGGGAACTGCTCGCGGTTGCCCTCTGGGTCGATCGCCGTGAGGTAGTTGCCGATGGCGCTGTCGTAAGCAGCGGTGTGGGAGAAGGCCTTGCGCGCCAGGCTGAACCGCGTGCGCACGCTGATGCCCCCGCCCGCTGACTGCATCTCCGCCAGCAGCTCTGCGTAGTCCGCCGGATCGCTTACGGCTGCCACGTGCTGATAGTTTTTTGCGGCAGCGCGCAGCAGGCTCGGACCGCCGATATCGATGTTCTCGATCGCTTCGGTCAGGGAGCAGTCGGCCTTCGCCACCGTCTGCGTGAACGGATAGAGGTTCACCACCACGATGTCGATGGTGGGAATGCCGGCCGCGCCCATGGCGTGCATGTGCGCAGGCACATCCCGTCGAGCCAAGATGCCCGCGTGCACCTTCGGGTGCAACGTCTTCACCCGGCCGTCGAGCATCTCGGGGAACCCGGTGTAGGCGCCGACCTCCGTCACCTCGAGCCCGGCCTCGCGCAGCAGCTTGGCCGTGCCACCAGTGGAAAGGATCGCGATGCCGATACGGGCAAGCCCCCGGGCCAGCTCGACGACGCCGCTCTTGTCGGAGACGCTGATTAGCGCCTGTCGGATGGATGTCATGGCAGGAAGGCGAGGACGTGACCGATGTCGCCGACGGAGCGGCCACAGCCCTGACTGTCCGCAGGCCGCGGCGCGCTGCTACTTGATCCCGTACTTGATCCCGTAGACCTTGATCTTCTTGCGCAAGGTGTTGCGGTTCATGCCGAGCAGCGTGGCGGCCATCGTCTGATTGCCGCCCACGCGGGTAAGCACGACCTCGATGAGCGGTTTTTCCACGCAACCGATGACCATGTCGTAGATGGCGGTGGGCTTTTCTCCGTCGAGGTCGCGGAAGTATCCGTCCAGCGTCCGGCGCACGATGCGCGCGATTTCGTTCTCGTTGATCATGCTGCGAGCCCCTCCTCCCCGTAGGTGAGCCGCTCGTTGTGCTCCGCGAGCTGGACGAAAAAGGCGGCGACCGCCGCCAATTGCTGCCTCGCGGTCTCGAGCCGGTTCATGCTTTGGCGAAACGCGGCCGAACCGGCCAGTTCTTTGGTGTACCAGCAGATGTGCTTGCGCGCGATCCGCACGCCTGCCTCCTCTGCATAGAACGCGTACAGATCGTGCAGATGATCGACCAGCAGGCGGCGCACCTCGGATACCTCGGGCGGCGGAAGCTTATCCCCGGTGGCGAGGTAATGGGTGATCTCGCGGAAAATCCAGGGCTTTCCCTGTGCTGCGCGCCCGATCATGATCGCATCGGCCCGCGTCTGGTCGAGCACCCGCTTCGCCTTCTCCGGGCCGTCGACGTCGCCGTTGGCCATCACCAGGATGCTCACCTGCGACTTCACCGCGGCGATGGTGTCGTACTCCGCCTGGCCGGTGAACCCACAGGCACGCGTGCGGCCGTGGATAGCCAACGCATGGACGCCCGCCGACTGGGCGATCCTGGCCACGCGCACGGCGTTGCGGTGGTGCTGGTCCCACCCGGTGCGCATTTTCAGCGTGACAGGCACGTCCACCGCCCCCACCACGGCGTCCAGGATGCGCCCCACCAGTTCTTCGTCCTTGAGCAGCGCCGAGCCTGCAGCCACGTTGTAGACTTTCTTGGCCGGGCAGCCCATGTTGATGTCGATGATCTGCGCGCCTTGGTCGACATTGTGCTTCGCCGCATCGGC
Organism: Gammaproteobacteria bacterium; assembly: GCA_041488255.1. GTDB lineage: Bacteria > Pseudomonadota > Gammaproteobacteria > Burkholderiales > SHXO01 > SHXO01. Next base: position 17,277 of record JBGPOV010000005.1, read on the forward strand.
CATCAGCTCGGGGTCGGCGCCCGCGATCTGCACCGAGATGGGGTCGACCTCGCCTTGGTGGTCGGCCCGGAGGCGGCTCTTCTGCGTCGCCCACAGGCGCGGGTTGCTCGCCACCATCTCGGACACCGCCATGCCCGCGCCGAGTCGCTTGCACAGCTGCCGGAACGGGCGGTCGGTGACCCCTGCCATGGGCGCGACGATCAGGTTGTTCTTGAGTATATGGGAGCCGATCTGCATGGACGAACCGCCGTGCTCATCGCTGCGAGCGCGCGCAAACGAAGACGGCAATTCTAGCGCAATCGAAGCCGCGCGCCAGAACAAAATTCTTGCGCGGGTTGCGTCGCACAGCGCCGGCTCAGAATGGGCGCCCGAACATCATCTGCTGCATGAACGCGCGCTTAACGGGCGCAAGGCAATCGAGGAAGGTGAGCCCACACCCGCGCAGCCAGCGCAGCGGCAAGCGGTCGTTCGAGAACACCTGCACCAGCGCGTCCGTCAGCAGTACGCCGCTGGCGCGGTCGCAGCGGCGGCGGCTGGAATAGGCTGCGAGCACTTGGGCGCGGCCAGGATCGCCGGGATGCGCCTGTATGCATTCGGCCAGCTCCCAGGCGTCGCGCAGTCCGAGGTTGAGGCCCTGGCCCGCTACCGGATGCAGCGTCTGCGCGGCGTTTCCGAGCAGGACAGTGCGAGCCGCAGCGGGCGGCTCCGCGATTCGCAGGGCCAGCGGAAACGCAGCTCGTCCCTCCACCGCGGTGAAGCTGCCCACCCGGCCACCGAAGGCTGACTGCAGGCGCGTCAAAAACGTACTCGCAGGCAACGAGCACAGCTGCTGCGCCGACTCCGGTCTGGTGGTCCACACCAGCGCAAAGCCTCGCTCGTGCGGAAGCAATGCCAGGGGGCCGTCGGGGGTGAACCGCTCGAACGCCCTGTTTCCGTGCGGTTTGGACGCGAGGACATTGGCCGCTACAGCGCTCTGGCCGTACTCGCGCACCGTCGCGCGCGTCATGGCCTGTGACGTCGCGCCACCGTCGGCTATCACCACCAGCCTGCCGTGCACGGCGCGCCGCGTCGAGGTGTCCTCGAACTGCACGCTGACGGAGTCGGCGCTTGCCTCGATTTGGGCTGCACGCGAACCCAGCAGCAGGGTGACGTTCGATGCCCGCTGCAGGGCGGCGTTCAGGGCGCGTCGCAGGGCAGCATAGGGGACGACGTAGCCCAGCGCAGGCACTCCGGTCTCGACGGCCGCCAGAACGGCGCGCCCAAACGCCCCGCGGTGAGATACGTGAATGGCCTCGATCGCAGTAGCGGGTGCGATTTCGCTCCACACGCCTAAGCGCTCGAGCACGAGCCGGCTGCCGAAGGACAAGGCCAGGGTGCGGGGGTCGTCTTCACGCAAGGGCTCGCCACGCGCTTCAGCCAGCAAGACAGAATGCTGGCTGTCACCCAGCGCCAGGGCGAGCGCAGCGCCGACAGGCCCGCCGCCGACAATGACGACGTCGTGACCGGCGTTGGTCGTCACGGTTGCCGGCGCATCACTTCTTCGATGTCGGCGACCGTCTTGGGCGCTTCGATCGTGATCACTTCGCAGGCGTCCGGCGTCACCACCACGTCGTCCTCGACGCGCACACCGATGTTCCACAGATGTTGCGGCACGCCTTCGCCCGGTCGTATGTAGCAGCCCGGCTCGACGGTGAGCACCATGCCGGGCTCAAGCGGGCGCCAAGCGCCGCCACGCTTGTAATCCCCGCAGTCGTGCACGTCCATGCCTAGCCAGTGCCCGGTGCGGTGCATGTAGAACTTACGGTAGTCGCCCGACTCGATCACAGCGTCGACCGTGCCCTGGCATAGGCCGAGGTCGATGAAGCCGCGCGCCAAGACCCTTACCGCGGCGTCGTGCGGAGCCTCCCAGGGCAGGCCCGCATTGACCTGCGCAATCGCCGCAGACTGGGCGGCCAGCACCAGCTCGTACACGTCGCGCTGTGGGCCCACGAAGCGGCCGTTGACCGGAAACGTGCGCGTGATGTCGGCGGCATAGCCGTCCAGCTCGCAGCCGGCGTCGACCAACAGCAGCTCGCCGTCCTTGAGCGGCTGGTCGTTGGCCACGTAGTGCAGCACGCAGGCGCTCGCGCCGCTGGCCACGATGGGCGTGTACGCCGGCGCCTGGGCGCCGTTGCGGCGGAACTCGTACAGCAGCTCGGCCTCGACCTCGTACTCGTGCAGGCCTGGACGCGTGCTTTGCATGGCGCGGCGGTGGGCCGCAGCGGAGATCTTCGCCGCACGGCGCATCACGCCCAGCTCGTTGGCATCCTTGACCAGGCGCATTTCGTCCAGCAGCTTGCGCACGTCGCGGATCTCGCCTGGCGCGGAGATCCCGGTGCGTACTTGAGCGCGCACGCCGTTCAGCCACTGAATGACGCGCGCGTCCCACTCGGCATTCTCGCCCATGTCGCAGAATATCGCCGGCTGGTCGGCCAGCAGCTTCGGCAGCATCTCGTCCAGCTGTTTGACCGAGTAGGCCTCGTCGACGCCAAAGGCCTGCCGCGCGCCCTCGGGACCATAACGGAAGCCGTCCCAGATCTCGCGCTCGAGGTGCTTGTCGCGACAGAACAGCAAGCTGCGCGAGCCCTCACCGGCGATCAGTACCAAGACCGCGTCGGGCTCTGGGAACCCGGTCAGATAATAGAAATAGCTGTCGAAGCGGTAGGGGTAGTGGGCATCGCGGTTGCGCAGACGCTCTGGGGCCGTGGCGATCGCGGCTACACCGCGCTGCATCTGTCGCGCCAGCCGCAGGCGCCGCCCGCGGTAAAGTTCGAGGTTGGTCACACCATCCATCCTGCTGCGTCCGCAGCGTGTAATTATAGGCCCGCGGCAATCGCCTGCTCAGGGCTCGCGCAACACGCGTGTGCGCATGAGCGCCGCGACCTCTCTCTCGGGCGCGCTGCCGGCCTCCAGAGCCGCGACCACCCGGCGACGGTCGTCCAGGGTGCGGTTCTGGCTCAGTTTGAACTTGCCGCTGAGCTGTGCGATCTCGATCTCGAAGCCGACGATCGCGCCCAGCATCTGTCGCTGGAAGCCGCTGGGCAGGTCCATGCGCCACGGCGTCGCGCGTGGGCTCTCGAAGGTCTCCACGAGTCGCGTCGTGATGTACTCCAGCGCCGGCGGATCGTCAAGCAGACGCGCGCGTCCGGCGGCGTGCACCACTGCGTAGTTCCAGGTCGGCACACTCGGGTGTACGCCATACCACGACGGCGACACATAGGCGTGAGGGCCGTGAAAGACCGCCACGACCTCGGGCCGCTCCTCGAGAGTGTGCCAGTGGGGATTGGCGCGCGCAACGTGCCCGATCAAGGTCCCCTGGGCACCGCGCCCGCGGTCCAGCAGCAGCGGCAGGTGCGTGATCACGGGATCATCGGTGTCGGGAGATATCAGCGTCGCAAAGCCGTGCGACTCGATCAGCCTATGCAGCGCATCGCGGTCGGTTTCGTGGAACGCATCGGGGAGATAGATCATATCGGTCGGTCCTCCTCTAGTGGGCGAGCGCCCGGTTCAGCTCCTCCAGGCGCGCGGGCGTACCGACATCGAACCACAGCCCGGCGTAGTGCTCGCCGCTGACCACTCCTTGGCCCATCGCCGCACGCAGCAGCGGCGCGAGCTGCGCTCGGCTGCCCGCAGCGATGGAGCTGAACAGCTCCGGCCGGTATAGGCCGATACCGCTGAAGGTGAACAGCGTGTCCCCGTCCGGTGCAACGCGCTCGCGGTGCAGCGCGAAGTCCCCGGCCGGATGATGAGGTGGGTTGTCTACTAGGACCAGATGGGCGAGCAGCCCGCTCGCGGTGAGCGCGCCCAGCCGTGGCACCAGTCGGGCGAAGTCGAAGTCGGTGAACACATCGCCGTTGACGACCAGGAACGGCCCGCCACCGATGAGCGGGAGCGCGCGGGCGATTCCGCCGGCCGACTCCAACGCCTGCGCTTCCGGGGAGTAAACGATGCGCGGGCCGAACCGCCTGCCATCGCCCAGGGCCTGCTCGATCTGCTCGCCCAGCCAGGCGTGGTTGACGACAATGCGGTCGAACCCGGCGCGCCACAGCTTTTCCACGTGCCATTGCACCAGCGGCTTGCCGCCCGCCTGCAGCAGCACCTTGGGAGTCTGGTCGGTCAGCGGCCGCATGCGCTCGCCACGGCCGGCAGCTAGGATCATCGCGCGCATGAATGGCCTTGTAACTATTAGAACGTATAGCCTACGGCCGGCTGCTGCTTGGCCAGTTCGTCCAGCAGCCGCAGCAGGGGACTAAAACCACTGTAGCGTTCGCAAGCCTTGCGCAGATAAGCCATCACCAAAGGCATGTCCTGCAGGTAGCGGTCTTTGCCGTCGCGGTGGAACAAGCGCGCGAAGATGCCCAGCACCTTGATGTGCCGCTGCACGCCCATCCATTCGAAATCGCGGTAGAACGCACCGAAGTCGGCGTCCACCGGCAGTCCTGCCGCCCTCGACTGCTCCCAGTAGCGCACGACCCAGTCGATGACCCGCTCCTCGTCCCAGCGGATGTAGGCATCCTTGAACAGCGACACCAGGTCGTAGGTGACGGGGCCGTACACCGCGTCCTGGAAGTCGATGATGCCCGGATTGGGCTCGGTTACCATGAGGTTGCGCGAGTGGTAGTCGCGGTGCACGTAGACGCGCGGCTGAGCGAGATTGTTGGCCAGGATCAGTTCGAAGACCGAGCCGAGCGCGTCGGATTGGGCGCCGGAGAGCGACACGCCCAGCTGCTTCGCCACGTACCAATCCGGAAACAGCCGCAGCTCGCGCAACAGCAACTCGCGGTCATACTCCGGCAGCCTGTCAGGGCGGCTGGCCAGTTGGATACGCACCAGCGCGTTCGTGGCCGCCTCGTATAAGTGTGCAGCGGTCAGCTCGTTGAGCGCTTCCAGATACATCGTGCTGCCGAGGTCCGAGAGCAGCAGGTAGCCGTTGTCGGTATCCTCTGCCAGCACCTGCGGCACGTTGACGCCGGCCTGACGGAAAAGGCGCGCGACCTTCACGAACGGACGGCAGTCCTCGTGCTCGGGGGGCGCATCCATCACAATGCGCGTGCCGGCAGCCGTCGTTACGCGGAAATAGCGTCGGAAGCTGGCGTCCTCGGAGGCCGGCGCGAGGCTGAAGGGTTCGCCGTGGAGGCGCGCGCGAAGCCAGTCGTCGAGATTGAGGGTGCGGCTCACGCAGTCGCGTTGCTCAGGTAATGCTTTTGTGCGATTTTATCGCCAAATCACACCAACAAGCCACGATGCTATCCCACCGCCGCGCGGTGCTGGCGCTCACGGTCCTGGTGGTGGCGGCCGCAGCCGCGCGCGCGCAGGACGCCGCGCCTGACAGGCTGGACCCCGCTCTGGGCCTGAAGCCCAGGCTGCAGGAGTCCCTGCTGCCACCGGTGGCGCCGGGCCAGGACGAGGATCTGCCGGTATTCGTCGAAGCCGACCGCATTCAGGGTACTCAGGGCGTCGACTTGGAGGCAGACGGAAACGTGGTGATGCGGCGCCGAGGCGAAGCCGTGTTCGCCGATCAACTCCGCTACCTGTTCCAGACCCAAGACGTCACGCTGACCGGTAACGTGCGTTTCGACCGCCTGGGAGACATCATCACCGGCGACCGGGCGGTATTCAACCTCAAGACGGAGTCCGGCAACGTCGACAACCCAACCTACCGCTTTCGACAGTTTCATGCGCGCGGGCAGGCCAGCGAGTTGATCATCCGGGACCGAGACCGCTACCGCGCCATCCGGGCTACCTACACCAACTGCGACGTCGGCCGCGACGACTGGTACATGAAGGTCCAGCGGCTGGACATCGACCGCCTGCGCGACGTCGGCGTGGCGCACAACGCCACCCTCTACTTCGAAGATGTCCCGATCATGTACACGCCGTGGATGGACTTCCCGATCTCCAGCCGGCGTAAGAGCGGCTTTCTGCCTCCGACCTTCGGCACGTCCGGCTCTACCGGTTTCGAGTTCCTGTTGCCGTACTACTGGGACATCAAGCCGAATATGGACTACACGGTTGCCCCCCGGGTGATGGCCAAACGCGGCGTGATGCTGGACAACGAGTTCCGCTACCTGGAGCCCAAGTTCAAAGGGCAGATAGAGGCCGACATTCTCCCTGACGATCGCGCCACGGGCACCAGCCGCTGGTTCGTGTCCTTGCTGCATACGGAGACCTTCGCCCGCGGCCTGACCGGGGGGCTCAACCTGCAAAAGGTGTCGGACAACAACTATTTCACGGATTTTTCCGCCAGTATCGCGCTCACGTCCCAGAGCGTTCTGCCGCAGGAGGCTTGGCTCAACTATGAGGGCGGCTGGTGGCGCGCCTATGGCCGCGTCGAGCATTTCCAGACGATTAACACCTCGGTCTTCTCGCCCTATTCACAGGTGCCCCAGGTGACGCTGGTGGCGTCCCAGCAGGACGTCCGGGGGTTCGACCCGGCGTTCTCGGGCTCGGTGGTGAACTTCGAGCACCCGACGCTGCTCAGCGGCTGGCGTCAGACCTACTACCCGTCGGTGACCTATCCATGGCGTACGCCTCTGTTCTACGTCACACCCAAGATCGGCTTCAACTTTACCCACTACGACTACCCCGGCAGCGATGTCCCGGCGGCGACGCGCTCGCTTCCGATCCTGAGCGTGGATAGCGGAATGAGTTTCGAGCGCGACACCACGATCGGGGGCCGCGACTTCGCGCAGACCCTGGAGCCGCGGCTGTACTACCTCTACATCCCGTTCCGCAACCAGGACCAGCTGCCTATCTTCGACAGCTCGCTCAAGGATTTCAACTTCACCACCATCTTCAGCGAGAACATATTCAGCGGCGGCGACCGCATCAACAATGCGAACCAGGTTACCGCCGCCGCGATCAGCCGCCTGATCGACCCAGCGACCGGCGTCGAGCAGCTGCGTGTGCTGCTCGGCCAACGCTACTACTTCACTCCTCAGGACGTTACGCTGTTCAGCACTTTGCCGACGACCCCGGTTCCCAACGTCGGGGCCACGACGACGTCTCGCTCCGATCTGCTGGCGGCCTTCTCCGGCAAGCTCACGCCCACCTGGTCGCTCGACACAGGCATTGACTACGGTGTCAACCCCTCGCAGGTCCAGCGCTTCGACGTGGCGTTGCGCGACCAGCCCGAACCGGGCAAGGTCCTGAACTTGAGCTACCGCTACACACGCGACTACGTGGACCAGATCGACATCTCCGCCCAGTGGCCGCTTTCGCGCCGCTGGGCAGCGCTGGCGCGCTGGAACTACTCGCTCCAGCCCAGCTCGTTGTTGGAGGGGCTGCTGGGCCTCGAATATAATCACGACTGCTGGGTTCTGCGTTTCGTCATCCACCGTTTCGTAACGGCGACGGACACGTGGAGCAACCAGTTTTTCGTCCAGCTGGAGCTCACCGGGCTGTCACGCTTGGGTAGCAACCCGTTCCAGGTCTTGCGGCAGGGCATCGGGGGCTATACCGCGCCGACGCTGCGTTCGCGAGTCCCCGGCGAGTACTATCCGGGAATGGACGAGCAGTGACCTCGACCGGGCTCACCTCCCGAACCAACGCCCAGCCGAGCTGACCAAGTTCGCATCCCAACCCACAACCCGTTCGTTGCGGCATGAGGGTCCTGTTCCGCTGTCTGCTTCTGAGTCTGCTGACGCTCGCGGCCATGTGCGCTCCGGCTGCGCAGGAGGCCAATCCGCCGCCCCGGTCCGTGGCCGACGTCGACCGCGTTGTGGCGGTGGTCAACGACGAGGTGATTACCCTGCTCGAGCTGGGCCGCGAGGCCCGCATGGCCGTCGAACAGCTGCGGCGGCAGGGCACGCCGCTGCCCGCGCGCGACATCCTGGAGAAGCAGTTGCTCGAGCGCATGATCACCAAGCGTGCGCTGCTCCAGTACACGCGCCAGACCGGGTTGCGGGTGTCCGACGCGGACCTCGACCGGGCCGTCGACCGGATCGCCGAGGACAACAAGCTCACGCCGGCCAGCCTACGCGAAACCCTTGAGCGCGACGGCGTCCCCTTCGCCCGGTTCCGCGAGAACCTGCGTTCGGAGATGCTGATCGGGCGCTTGCGCGATCGAGAGGTAGACAGCCGAGTCGTAGTCAGCGATGCCGAGATCCAGAGCTTTTTGCGCGGCCAGGAGAGCCAGATCGACAAGGTCGACGAGTACAATCTCGCGCACGTCCTGGTGGCTGTCCCGGAACAGGCCACGCCGGAAGAGCTCAAGACGCGTCGCGCCCGCGCCGAGACGGCCCTGTCCCAGATCCGCCAGGGCGCTGACTTCCGCCAGGTGGCGGCGAGCTTCTCCGACGCGCCAGATGCCTTTGACGGCGGGGCCATGGGCTGGCGCCCCGCCGCGCGCCTCCCGAGCATTTTCTTGGAGGCGGCCAAGGGCCTCAAGGTCGGGCAATCCAGCGATATCCTGCGCAGCCCTGCCGGCTTCCACATTCTCAAGCTGATAGAAAAGCGCGGCTTGGACACGCCTGTCATAGTCACCCAGACCCATGCGCGCCACATCCTCGTGCGGCTCAACGAAGTGGTGTCGGAGAACGACGCTAAGAATCGCTTGACCGACCTCAAGGACCGCATCGAGCACGGCACTGATTTCGGCGAGTTGGCGCGTCTGCATTCGGACGACCCGTCGGCGGCCCGCGGCGGTGACCTGGGCTGGATTACACCCGGCGACGTAGTGCCGGAGTTCGAGCACGCTATGGACGCGCTCAAACCTGGACGGGTGAGCGAGCCGTTCAAGTCGCCCTTCGGCTGGCACATCGTCCAAGTGCTGGAGCGGCGCGAACAGGACATGTCCAAGGACCGCCAGAAACTGGCGGCGCGCCAGGCGATCCGCCAGCGCAAATCGGAAGACCAGTGGCAGGAGTGGGTACGCCAGCAGCGGGACAAGACGTACGTGGAGTATCGCCTAGAAGACAAATAGGAAAGCCGGTGCGGTCGATCCATGTACTCCCATATGCCGCGCCGGCGCTTTGAATTCGGCACAACGCACTGGAGCGCATTAGCCTCCACCGAAACGACGGCGCTAATGTATGCATCCGCATAGACCGCGCCGTCGTTTTGGCCAGAACTTTCTGGTCGACCGCGCTTACATCGACCGCATCATCCAAACCATAGACCCGCAGCCCCGCGATCACGCAGTGGAGATAGGCCCTGGGTTCGGTGCGCTGACTGGCCCGCTCTTGGAGCGCGTAAGCGTGTTGCACGTCGTGGAGATCGACCGTGACATCGTCGCGCGCCTGGCGTCTCAATTCGCCCCGGAGCGATTGATCGTGCACCAGGGCGATGCATTGGAGTTCGATTTCGGCGCGCTGGGACCGGGGTTGCGATTGATCGGCAATCTGCCCTACAACATCTCCTCGCCGATGCTGTTCCACGCGGCCAAGTTCGCCTCGGCGATCCGCGACTGCCATTTCACGCTGCAGCGGGAGGTGGTGGACCGGATGGCGGCCAGCCGAGGCGGTAAGACCTACGGTCGGCTATCGGTGATGCTGCAATACCGCTTCCGGGTCGAGAAGCTGTTCGACGTGCCGGCAGGCGCGTTCCGACCCGCGCCCCGGGTGAACTCCGCCTTCGTGCGCCTCACGCCACACGCGGTGCTGCCTGCGCTGGCGCGCGACGAGCGTGTGCTTGCGGCGCTCGTAAGGAAGGCGTTCAGCCAGAGGCGCAAGACACTGCGCAACGCGCTGGCGGATTACGCGACTGGGGAGGAGCTATCCGCGTTGGGGCTGAGCCCGCAGCTGCGGCCGGAGAACTTGTCGTTGGAGGACTTTGTGCGCTTGGCCAACGCCGTGGCCGGCCGGCAGCACTGATGCTTCGACGCAGAGGAGGACAGAAAGCACATCTGTTGATAGCGTTCAAGCAGCAGCCGCGGCGGCTTGGGCGCGAGGCCGCTCGATGAACTCGATCTTATAGCCGTCCGGGTCTTCGACGAAGGCGATGACGGTCGTGCCGTGCTTCATGGGGCCAGCGTCCCGCGTCACCCTGCCACCGCGCTTCTTGACCTCTTGGCAGGCCTTGTAGGCGTCGTCGACTTCGATGGCGACGTGACCGTAGCCGTTGCCCAGCTCGTAGGATTGGATGTCCCAGTTGTGCGTCAGCTCCAGCACCGCGGCTTGCGATTCGTCGGCGTAGCCCACGAACGCCAGCGTGAAGCGGCCATCGGGATAGTCCTTCTTCCGCAGCAGCTTCATGCCGAGCACATTGGTGTAAAAATCCAGCGAGCGGTGCAGGTCTCCCACTCGCAGCATCGTATGCAGGATTCTCATAAACGTGTTCCCTGGCCTTGGGTCAAATCTCGATCAGCTCGAAATCCTCCTTGCGCGCGCCGCACTCTGGGCATACCCAGTTGACCGGTACGTCGTCCCACTTGGTTCCCGGGGGGATACCCTCCTCGGGCAACCCCGCGGCCTCATCGTAGATGAATCCGCAGATCAGGCACATATAGGTCTTGTAGACGCGCGTCTCGTTCATAACGCAGCGGGGTGACGATGCAGACTAGAGTAAGATTCGAATTCTAATCGATCCCCTCCCCACGGAACATTCCCGTTTCGGGCGCCTTCCAGCTCACACGACGCTCAATGTCCTCATCTCCCCCGATCGTGCTGACGTTTGCCGCCGCCGACCCGAGCGGCGGCGCTGGCCTGCAGGCGGACATACTCACACTCTCGAGCATGGGCTGCCATGCCCTGTCGGTTGTCACCGCGGTCACGGTGCAGGACACGGTGGGCGTGGAAGACGTGTTGCCGCTGGAGGCGGAGTGGGTCGCAGACCAGGCGCGCTGTGTCCTCGAGGACATGCCGGTCACGGTATTCAAGATCGGGCTGCTCGGCAGCGTGGAAATCATCGCCGCGATCGCCGAGGTGGTATCGGACTACCCCGAGGTACCGCTGGTGCTCGACCCCGTACTGAGCTCCGGCCGCGGCGACGAGCTGGCCTCCGACGACATGGTGGTGGCCATGCGCGAGCTGCTGGTCCCGCAGACCACGCTGATTACCCCCAACAGCCTGGAAGCGCGCCGTCTCGCGATCAACGACGGCGACGACAACGACGACCCCTCGCTGGAGGAGTGCGCCCGCCGCATCCTCACCCTGGGATGCGAGTACGTGCTGATCACCGGCACACACGAGAACACCATGCAGGTGGTGAATGTCCTTTACTCCCAGGACGGTGTGGTGCGCTCGGACAACTGGCAGCGGCTCGCGGGCGCCTATCACGGGTCCGGGTGTACGCTCGCCTCCGCCATCGCGGCCACCATCGCCAACGGCCTGCCCATATCCGAGGCGGTGCGCGACGCGCAGGAATACACCTGGCAGACGCTGAGTTCGGGTTACCGGCCTGGGATGGGCCAGCACGTCCCCGATCGCCTGTTCTGGGCGCGTGAGGAAGACGCACAGGATGAGCAGAAGGCGGATTGAGCGGCTATACGCCGTTACCCCGGAAACGTCGGACGGCGGCTGGCTGAGCGCGCGAGTCGAGGCGGTTTTGGCGGGCGGCGCACGCATGATTCAATACCGCAGCAAGAGCGGCGACACGCGACTGCGACGCCAGCAGGCGGGCCGGCTGCTCGAGTTGTGCCGCGCGCGCGGTGCGCTGCTGATCGTTAACGACGACGTCGGTTTGGCGCAGGAGCTGGGCGCCGACGGCGTACACCTGGGGCGTGAGGACACGCCGCCAGCTGCGGCGCGCGCGGCTCTTGGCGACGGAGCGCTGATCGGCGTTTCGTGTTACGACAGCCTGGCGCGTGCGCGAGAGGCGCAGGGTGAGGGCGCGGACTACGTCGCGTTCGGCAGTTTTTTCCCGTCGCCGGTCAAGCCGAACGCGGTGCGCGCGCCGATCGAGCTGCTGCGTGCGGCGCGCGCCGCACTGGATCTGCCGGTCGTGGCCATCGGCGGCATCACGGCTGAGAACGGGCGGGCCCTGGTCGAGGCGGGCGCCGATGCGTTGGCGGTGATTTCGGCGCTGTTCCAGATGTCCGACAGCTTCTCCGCGGCGCAGGCCCTGATGGCCCTGTTCGAGGCGCAGGACGAACCCTTGAGCGTCGGTTCAGGCACATGACATCGCGAAACCAGGCTTTGTTCGAGCTGTCCCAGAAGGTCATTCCCGCAGGCGTGAACTCGCCTGTGCGCGCGTTCAGGTCCGTGGGTGGCACGCCTGTTTTCTTCCGGCGCGCGGAGGGCTCTCGAGCCTGGGATGCGGATGGCAAGGAATATATCGATTACGTTGGCTCTTGGGGCCCGCTGGTGCTCGGCCACGCGCACCCCGAGGTGGTCGCGGCGGTCCAGGACGCGGCCGCGAACGGTCTGAGCTTCGGCGCGCCCACCGAAGCCGAGTACGAGATGGCAGCTCTGCTGTGCAAACTGCTCCCGTCGCTGGAACTGGTGCGGCTGGTGAGCTCCGGCACCGAGGCCACGATGAGCGCCATCCGGCTGGCGCGCGGCTTTACCCAGCGCGACAAGATCGTCAAGTTCGAAGGCTGCTACCACGGCCACGCGGACGCGCTTCTGGTGAAGGCTGGCTCCGGCGCGCTCACCTTCGGGCAACCGAGTTCGGCCGGGGTGCCGCCAGAGGTTGTGGCACATACCCTGGCCCTGGACTTCAACGACATCGAGGCTGTGACCCGCGCCTTCGAACGCGACGGCAAGCACATCGCGGCGGTCATCGTCGAGCCGGTAGCCGGCAACATGAACCTGGTCCTGCCGCGCAAAGACTTCATCCAAGGATTGCGGGAACTGTGCACGCACTACGGCGCGGTATTGATCTTTGACGAGGTGATGACCGGGTTTCGGGTCGGGCCGCAGGGCGCGCAGGGGTTGTATGGGATCCGCCCGGACCTGACCACTTTGGGCAAGGTGGTAGGCGGCGGAATGCCGCTGGGCGCCTTCGGGGGCCGGCGCGACATCATGCAGTGCATCGCGCCGCTCGGGCCGGTCTACCAGGCCGGCACGCTGTCGGGGAATCCCGTGGCAGTTGCGGCCGGAAGGACAACGCTGAAGCTGGTGCAGGCCCCTGGCTTCTTCGACCGACTCTCCGCAAGCACGGCGAGCCTAACCGACGGGCTTTCACGCGCTGCCCGAACGGCAGGCGTAACGTTCTCGGCGCAATCGATCGGGGGGATGTTCGGGGTCTACTTTGCCGCGCGGCCGCCGCAGTCCCACGCCGAAGTGATGGCTTGCGATCGGGATGCGTTCAGCCGTTTCTTCCACGCCATGCTGGACGCAGGCGTATATCTAGCCCCATCTGCGTTCGAAGCGGGGTTTGTATCGGCAGCGCACACGGCGCAAGACATCCAGCAAACGGTCGTGTGCGCGCAGCGGGCGTTCGAGCGGATGAGCGCACGCGCTTGAGTCACCCAGGTCATCTAAGGCCGGAGATGTAGCTGGCCACCGCTGCTATCTCTTTGTCGGTCATACGGCCGGCGATGGTGCGCATCATGGCGTTGGGATCGTTGTCGCGTTCCCCGCTGCGGAAGTACTGCAGCTGGGCCAACGTGTAGTCGAGGTGTTGCCCGGCCAGCCGCGGATACTGGGCCGGAATTCCGGCGCCGTCCGGCGAATGGCAGCCGGAACAGGCCGGCACACCGGTATCGATCTCGCCGCCGCGATAGAGCCTCTGTCCGGCCGAAACCAGCGCCCGGTCCTTGGCTGTGCCGGGTTTGGGCTTCTGCGCGGCGAAGTATGCGGCGAGGTTGCGCAGGTCGTCATCGGACAGGCTGGCAACCATGCCGTTCATGACGGGGTTCTTGCGCCGGCCGGCTTTGTAGTCCGTCAACTGCTTATAGAGATAACTGGAATGCTGCCCGGCGAGGCTTGGGTTAGCGGGGATGGGGCTGTTGCCGTCCACGCCGTGGCAGGCCGCACAAACGCTGCTGACGATGGGCTGGGCCTTCGCGGCGTCGCCCCGTGCAACGGCAGCTCCGCCCGCTTGGGCCAGCGATGCGGCCGCGAGGACCAGCAGGAGGATCGTCGCTCGGAGATGCCTCATCTTCACTCCTGTATGCTGGCCCGGCGCGCGTGGGCCACCAGCCTTCGACGAACCGGCCCGCCGGCGACGCGTCACAAAACAAAGCGCGCATTCTAGCTCATCCAGCGTCCGTCAGACCATCGCGCCCAGTCGTGTTCAATAGCGTCTCCTTCCTGCTCAGCGCCGGCCAGCTACACCAGCTTCCGCCGGACCGCGGGGCGGAGGTGGCCTTCGCCGGCCGCTCCAATGCCGGGAAGTCCAGCGCGATCAACGCCATCTGTGGGCGGCGCAAACTCGCCTTCGTCAGCCGTACACCGGGCCGCACTCAGGTCATCAATTTCTTCCAACTGGGCGCTGGGCGACACCTCGTCGATTTGCCTGGCTACGGCTATGCCAATGTGCCGGTGGCAATGCGGGCGCAATGGGAGGCGTTGCTCGGGACCTATCTGCGAACGCGGCATGCGCTGCGCGGCTTGATCCTAGTAATGGACGCGCGGCACCCGCTGACTCCGCTGGACCGGCGGTTGCTCGACTGGTTCGCTGTCACCGGCCGCCCGGTCCACGCGCTGATGAGCAAAGCGGACAAGCTGTCGCGTCAAGCGGCGCAACGGCACCGGATCGAAATGGAAGAGGCGCTGACCCGCCTATATCCAGCCGCCAGCGTGCAGCTGTTCTCCAGCGCCACATCGATGGGGCTGCACCAGGCGCGGGAGGTCCTGGCGCGCATGCTGGGCGTCGCGGGAGGGCCCGGCCGAGAAGAGGCGACGCGGGACTCGGTAGGAGAGGGGTAGAATCGCGCCCTGACCCGTGTGCTGGCAGTTCGCGGCAAAAAGAAAACCCCCGGCTAAAGGGGATAAAACCGGGGGCGAAGCCTCAATTGTGATTAAGGCACCCGCTCAGGGAGGTGAAGCGGGAGACGAAACCGTCTGCGTATTCGACGGTTGGACAGCAGAGAAGTTCCGCACTGCAGCGGCGAAGGGTTGCCAGCGAGCTTTCTTCAGGCGCAGCAGCCACTTACCGCAGTCCGCTAGCTCGCCGTGGTCTCCTGCCTGACAGGCTTACTATGGACATCCTTGGACAATATCCGCAGCGACGCATGAGGCGTCTGCGCCACGACGACTTCTCCCGCCGACTGGCCCGAGAGAATCGGCTCACGCCGGACGATCTCCTCTACCCGGTTTTTGTCATCGAGGGCCAGAACACCGCCCAACCCGTGGCCTCCATGCCTGGCGTAGAGCGCCTCACGCTGGACCGGCTCCTGCCGGCGGCGGAGGAGTGCCTCAAGCTGCGCATCCCCGTGCTGGCTCTGTTCCCCGCTATCGAGGCGCGTCTCAAGACGCCCGACGGCAGAGAAGCGGCCAATCCTGACGGCCTTGTCCCGCGGGTCGTGGGCGCACTGAAGAAGCGCTTCCCGGAGCTGGGTGTGATGACTGACGTCGCGCTGGATCCCTACACCAGCCATGGCCAGGACGGCGTGATCGACGACTCCGGCTATATTCTCAACGATGAAACCATCGCGATCCTGGAGCAGCAGGCGCTAACCCAGGCGCGAGCTGGTGTGGACATCGTGGCCCCGTCGGACATGATGGATGGGCGGGTTGGAGCCCTGAGGCGTGCGCTGGACGCAGCCGGGTTCATCCACACCCGCATCATGGCCTACTCTGCCAAGTACGCATCGGGATTCTACGGGCCGTTCCGCGATGCCATCGGTTCGGTCACCAACCTGGGGAAGGGCAACAAATACACCTATCAGATGGATCCAGCGAACGGCAACGAAGCGCTCTGGGAAGTGGGGCTGGACTTGGCCGAAGGGGCCGATATGGTGATGGTCAAGCCCGGCATGCCGTACTTGGACATCCTGAGGCGAGTAAAGGACGAGTTCAAGGCGCCCACCTATGTGTACCAGGTGAGCGGGGAGTACGCCATGCTGAAGGCCGCCTTCGGAAACGGGTGGCTGGATGAGCGCAGTTGCACGCTCGAGGCGTTGCTGGCCTTCAAGCGGGCGGGCGCGGACGGCATCCTCACCTACTTCGCCCTGCAGGCGGCGCGTTGGCTGCGCGACGGGTGAGTGCAACCTGACGGCCAAATTTAAGTCACCGCGAAACCGGCGTCTATTGGTCCCAGCCTGCGACCAGCGACTCTACCGAGTGTATGGGCGCACGTTCCAGCGGGCGACCGTCGAACGTCATGCGCAGAGGCTGGCGCCGATGCCGCGTGGCCAACACAGTGATGGAGTAGTCGGCCTCTCGGGTGCTGATCTGGAAGCTCGGCACAACCGCACTGACATCGCCCGACCAGACCCGAGTCTCGCGCGCGCGAAACGGGATCTCCCGATTGAGCAGGAACACCTCCAGCTCCTTTACATCGTCGGTATACAAATGGAGGTGGATCTCGGCGTGGCGACCGGCGCTGCCCGAGAGCACGGGTCCTGTCAGGTGGGGGTTGAACGGCTCGAGCAGGCGCATCAACTCCAGCGCGAGCTGGCGCAGCCGACGCAGGCGCTCCGGGTGCTCGTTGGCCTGGTACAACGCCTGATAGGCCCGCAGAGCATCCTCGATCTCGAGATTGGTCGGCAAGTTGCGCGAATCGGGCGCCCCCGCTTGGCGTGCTGCCTTGCGCTTGGCAAGCCCGTAGTCGCTGATGCCATCCACTGCGATCATGCGTGCCGCGAGGTGCGCGATGCGCCCGCGCATCTGCGCTCGATTTGCGGGTGTCTCCTTGCTCATGGCGGCTAATAGATCTCGTTCTTGATGTCTTCGGGACGCCGCGGCTCCAACTGCACATCGGACCCCGTCGAGGACTCTTCTTCCGGCGGAAGATTCTCCTGGTAGAAGTATTCGACTATCGTATTTTTCCCGTTTGCCTCGCGCAATCCAGTCTCCGGATTGATGCGCGCGGCGATCACGCCTTCCGGCACGGGCGGTGAGTCCTCGGGCAGGGTCTTGAGTACGGCCCCGATGAAAGAGATCCAGATGGGCAGCGCCGCCACTGCGCCGGTCTCGTTCGGCCCCAGCGAGCGCGGTAGATCGAATCCAACCCACACCACACAGGTGAGATTGCGCTGAAATCCGGCAAACCAGGCATCCATCTGGTCATTGGTTGTCCCGGTCTTTCCGGCCAGGTCGGTCCGGCCGAGCGACATCGCGCGCGCGCCGGTGCCGCCCCGGATCACGTCCTGCATGATGTTGTACATCACGAACGCGTTGCGGCTGTCGATGCTGCGCTGGGCACCCTCGGCGGCGCGTACCGGAGCCGCCTTCGCCAACACCCGGCCGGTGGCGTCGTCGATTCGCGTGATGAAGTACGGCGCTACCTTGTAACCACCGTTGGCGAACACAGAGTATCCGGTAGCCATCTCCAGCGGCGTGACCGACCCGGCGCCCAAGGCCATCGTCAGATACGGCGGGTGCTGCTTCGGGTCGAAGCCGAAGCGGCTTACATAGTCCTGCGCGTACTGGGGTGTGATCGCCTGCAAGATCCGGATCGAGACTAGGTTCTTGGACTTGGTCAACGCCGTGCGCAGGCGGATCGGCCCATCGAACGTGGCGTCGAAGTTCTTCGGCTCCCATGGCACCGAGCCGGTCTCGGCGGCATCGATCACAAGAGGCGCGTCGTTGATCACGGTGGCTGCCGTGAAACCCTTTTCCAGGGCCGCCGAATAGATGAAGGGTTTGAAGCTGGACCCCGGTTGACGATAGGCCTGGGCGGCGTGGTTGAATTTGTTGCGGTAAAAGTCGAAACCGCCCACCAGCGCGCGGATCGCGCCGTCGCTGGGGTCCATGGCCACCAGCGCGGCCTCTACCTGCGGTAGCTGCACGATCTGCCACTTGCGGGTTTCGTCCTGCTGCACGCGAATGAGCGCCCCGCGTCGGATCTTGCGGTTGTTGGGCGCTTTCGGGCCGATCATGGTCTGTGCGAACTTCAGCCCGTCACCGGTAATTTCGATTGTCTCGCCGCCTTTGCGATAGACCTTGACCGCCTTCGCATCGGCGTCGAGCACCAGCGCTGGATAAATGTCGTCGGCTTCGCTTTGCTCCTGCAGGGCGTCCTCCAGTGCATCCTCGGACACGCTCTGCGGTAGGCTGAAGTAGCCCTCCGCCCCACGATAGCCGTGGCGCTTGTCGTAGTCCACTATTCCTTTGCGTACCGCCGCATAGGCCGCATCCTGCTGCGTCTTGGACAGAGTCGTGTAGACCTTGAAGCCGCGGGTGTACGCCTCGTCCTGATACCGTTCGTACATGGATTGGCGCACCATTTCCGAGAAGTAGTCGGCCCGCGTCGAGAACGCTGGCTGGTCCCGGACCACGATAACCGGCTTATGGCTCGCCTCCTCGAACCGGGCCGGGTTGATGAAGTCCAGCTCCCGCATACGGCGCAGGACATACATCTCTCGGTCCTTCGCGCGTTGCATATTGACGACAGGGTTATAGCGGGACGGTGCCTTGGGCAGGCCAGCGAGCATGGCAATCTCTCCCAAATTCAAGTCGCGCAGATTCTTTCCGAAATACACTTGGGCGGCCGACGCGAAGCCATATGCGCGCTGGCCGAGATAGATCTGGTTGATGTAGATCTCGAGGATCTGGTCCTTGGTCAGGCTGTGTTCTATCTTGAAGGCGAGCAGCGCTTCGTTGAACTTGCGCGTGAGGGTCTTTTCCTTGGTTAGGAAGAAGTTACGCGCGACCTGCATGGTTATGGTCGAAGCGCCCTGCCTCGCGCTGCCAGCGGTGAAGTTGTGCAGAGCGGCGCGCAGCACGCCGATGTAGTCGACCCCGCCGTGCTCGTAGAAGCGCTCGTCCTCGGCAGCCAGGATCGCCTGCTTCAGTGTTTGCGGGACGTCGGCGATCTTGACTACCGCGCGTCGCTCTTCGCCGAACTCGCCGATCAGCGTGCCCTCGGCGCTGTAAATCCGCAGCGGAATCTTAGGGTTATATTCCGTCAGGGCCTCGAGCGAGGGCAGCGTCGGATAGACGATGGCCGCCGCGTAGCCAGCCAGCAAAAGGACGGCGACGAGGACCGTTCCAAGTGCGAACAGCGGATAGATCCACCAACGTTTAGGCATCAAAGTTGCTTTGGCGGCGCGTCTGGGAGGAGACACTATTATATGGCCGCTCGGCCCTCCCAGAAATCCACCCGAGAATTAGTTTTACTTGATTTGGGGTTGTTGCTAGGCTTTAATGTAGATTGTTGGTATCTTGCCTAACCGGTCTATGCTCAAAGGAAAATTGCAATTTAACGGGGATTGGCTCTCGGACCTGTTCAAGGCGAAGACACCGCCGTTGATCGGGGTGGACATCAGTTCCTCCTCGGTGAAGATGGTCGAGCTGGGCGAGGGCGGGAAGGGCCGCATCCGCCTCGAGCGGTATGCCATCGAGCCGCTGGCCAAAGACGCGGTGGTCGACGGCAACATCATGAACCTCGAGGCTGTGGGCGATTCGCTGCGGCGCGGCTGGAAGCGTATGGGCTCGCGCATCAAGAACCTCGCCATGGCGCTGCCCTCGGCGCAGGTCATCACGAAGAAGATTACGGTGCCGGCCGGCTTGCGCGATGACGAACTCGAGACCCAGGTCGAAACCGAGGCCAACCAGTACATTCCCTTCGCGCTGGAGGAGGTCAACCTGGACTTCCAGATTCTGGGGCCGGCGACCAACAGTCCGGAGGACGTCGAAGTGCTGATCGCCGCCTCACGTAAGGAAAAGGTCGAGGACCGCGTGGCGGTGGCGGAAGTAAGCGGTCTGAAGGCGATCGTGATGGACATCGACGCCTTCGCGGCGCAAACCGCTTTCGAGTTGATGGAAACCCAGCTGCCCGACGGCGGGCGGGACCAGGTGATCGCCCTGGTGGACGTAGGCGCCTCCATGATGAACATCAACGTGCTGCGCAACAACCAGTCGGTATACATGCGCGAGCAGCCGTTCGGCGGTAACCAGCTCACGCAGGAGATCCAGCGCCACTACAACCTGTCTCCAGAGGAGGCCGAGGCCGCCAAGCGCAACGGCGGACTGCCAGACACCTTTGAGGGCGAAGTTTTGAATCCGTTCATGGAGACCCTGGCGTTGGAGGTCACGCGCGCGCTGCAGTTCTTCTACACCTCGACCCAGTTCAGCCAGGTCAACCACATCTTCCTGTCTGGCGGCTGCGCCACCATCCCCGGGCTCGATCAGGTAGTGGCCAAGCGCGCCGAAGTCAACGCGCTGATCGCCAATCCATTTGCCAACATGGGCGTGTCGCCAAAGATCAAGCAGCGGCAACTGGCGCAGGATGCGCCCGCCTTGGTGGTCGCCACGGGCCTGGCCATGCGGAGGTTTGACGCATGATCCCAATCAACCTACTACCTCACCGCGAAGCGCGACGCAAGGCACAACAACGCCAGTTTCTGGGGCTGGCTGGCGGTACTTTGGGCGTCGGCGTAGCCCTAGTCGTCCTGGTGCACGGCTTTTTTGCTGAGCGCATCGATACACAGAATTCCCGCAATCACTATCTCGACAGCGAGATCGCCAAGCTCGACAAGCAGATCGACGAGATCAAGAAGCTCAAGGAGCAGACCACGTCGCTGCTCGCGCGCAAGCGCGTGGTCGAGTCCTTGCAGGCCAACCGAACCGAGGCGGTCCGGCTCCTCGACCAACTGGTGCGCCAGCTCCCAGACGGGCTGTACCTGAAGCAGGTGAAGCAGACCGGCGACATCGTGAACGTGCAAGGGTATGCAACGTCCAACGCCCGCGTCTCCACGCTCATGCGCAACTTCGAGGCCTCGCCCTGGCTCGAGGATCCCAAACTGGTCGAGATCAAAGCGGTGAAGCTGAACAACGCCAACCTGAACGAGTTCAACCTCAACGTCAAAATCACCCGGCCGAAGGAGGAGACGACGCAGGACCAGAAGAAACCCGGCGCCGCCCCGCCACCGGCCAAGCAGGGGTAGCCCCATGACCCTGGACGAACTCAGACGGCTCAATCCGCGCGATATCGGCAGCTGGCCCGCGCTGCCTAAACTGGGTGCGCTGGTCCTGCTGCTCATCTTGATCCTTGCTGGCGGTTTCTTTCTCGACTGGTCCAACCAGTGGGACGAGCTGAAGGCTGCGCGCGCCAAGGAGGACACGCTGCGCAGCCAGTTTCTGGACAAGAAGCGCCAGGCCATCAACTTGGAGGCCTACCGCAAGCAGCTGGCCGACATCGAGCAGTCGTTCGGCGCCATGCTCAAGCAACTGCCCAACCGTTCCGAAATGGAAGCCCTGCTGTCCGACATCAACCAGGCGGGGCTGGGGCGCGGCCTTCAGTTCGAGCTGTTCAAACCAGCGGCGGGCGAGATCACGTCGGATTTCTATGCGGAGTTGCCGATCCAGATCAAGGTGATGGGCAACTACCACGACGTCGGCGCCTTTGCCAGTGACGTGTCACAGCTGTCGCGCATCGTGACCCTCAACAACATCGCCCTAGGCCTTGACAAGGACGGCAACCTCATCATGGACGCCACTGCGCGCACCTTCCGCTACCTCGACGAGGAGGAAATCGCTGCGCAGCGCAGGGCCGCGCGTGAAAAGGCCGAGAAGGCGAAACAGGGCAAGAACTGACCATGCGCTCGAAGCTTTTTGTCCTCCTCAGCACTGTGCTCCTAGCCGCCTGCAGCGGCGCCGAGTTCTCGGACTTGAAGGAGTTCGTCGAGCAGTCCGGGCAGGGTCTGCGCGGGCACGTCGACCCGCTGCCCCAAGTCAAGGCCTACGAACCGATGAGCTACAACGCGTTCGACCTGCCTGACCCGTTCAAGCCACGCAAGATCGAGCCGGAGCGCGGCGCCGGCAGTGGACCGTCACCGGACCTGAACCGGCGCAAGGAACCGCTCGAGGCCTATCCGCTCGAGAGCCTGAAGATGGTGGGGACGCTGGAGAAGGGGAACCAACGCTGGGCCCTGATCAAGACCCCGGACGGCAATCTCTACCGGGTGCGCAGGAGCAATTATATGGGGCAGAACTTCGGCGTGATCGCGATGATCAGCGATTCGTCCATCACCCTCAAGGAACTGATCCAGGACACCACCGGCAGCTGGAGCGAGCGCACCAGCAACCTGCAGCTGCTGGAAGAAGAGGAGAAGAAGAAATGATGCGACTGCAGCCTCCGCTCACCCGCTCCGTTGTGCTCGCCGCGTCGCTGTTGCTGGTCGCTGCGAGCGCTGCCTTCGCTCAGAACACGGCCAAGAACCCGACCACGCCCGCGCCAGACGCGCCGGGCCAGAACGCATTGGAGGGGCTCGACGTGAGCGCGGAGAGCGGCAAGGTTACCCTCAAGCTCAAGCTCAAGGATGCGCTCGCCAATCCGCCCGCCAACTTCAGCCTGGTCAACCCTCCGCGCATCGCCTTCGACTTTCCCAACACCGTAAACGCCTTGGGCAAGAGCGCCCTGGACATCAACGAGGGTGACGTGAAGAGCGTGCGCATCGGTGAGAGCGGGGGCCGCACGCGGCTGGTGCTGAGTCTGAACAAAAGCCTCAAATATAACGCGACGGTGGAAGGCCAGAACCTGGTCATCACGCTTCAGGGTGCGACGGGCGCGACTGCGGCAGCGCCGGCCGAGCCCACCCACTTCGCGGACGCCAAGCCGGCGCCCCAGCCCCATAGCGTGCGCAACATAGAGTTCAAGCGCGGGCGCGGCGGCGAAGGCCAGGTGGTCATCGATCTGTCCGACGTCGGGACCGGCATCGACCTCAAGCAGCAGGGTAAGACCATCATCGTCGATCTGCTCCAGACCGAGCTGCCGCTGGCCCTCGAGCGTCGCTTCGACGTGACCGATTTCGGCACACCAGTCGAATTCATGGAGGCGACGGCACAGGGCAACGGCACTCGCGTGGTGATCCAGGCGCGCGGGCGCTGGGAGCAGTCGGCCTACCAGACCGATAACCGCCTGATCGTGGAGGTCAAGCCCATCTCTGAGCAGCAGCCTCAGGCCAAGGCCAAGACCGGCTATACCGGAGAGAAACTCTCGCTCAACTTCCAGAACGTGGAAGTCCGTGCCGTGCTGCAGGTCATCGCCGACTTCACCGGCCTGAACATCATCACCAGCGACACCGTCAGCGGCAATCTGACTTTGCGGCTGAAAGACGTCCCCTGGGACCAGGCGCTCGACATCATCCTGCAGGCGAAGGGCCTGGACGAACGCAAGGTCGGGAACGTGGTATGGATCGCGCCGCGCGACGAGATCGCCACCAAGGAAAAGCTGGCGCTGGAGGCACAGCAGCAGATCTCGGAGTTGGAGCCGCTGCGTACCGAAGCCTTCCAACTCAACTATCAGAGGGCCGATGCCGTCCAGAAGCTGATTTCCGATGCGACCCAGAAGGTGCTGTCCAAGCGCGGCAGCGCGGTGGTGGACGCCCGCACCAACACCTTGTTCGTGCAGGATACGCCCAGCAAGCTGGAGGAGATCCGGACGCTGATCAAGCAGATCGACGTCGCGGTGAGGCAGGTGCAGATCGAGTCGCGCATCGTCGAGGCCAGCGACACATTCAACAAGACCCTCGGTGCACGGCTGGGCATCAACACCCAAGGCACCGCAAACGGCTACGGACAGAACAACGTGAAGGTCATCCCCGGCGGCAACGTGAACAGCCTCGGCGTGCAGACCGGCCAGACGATCAACTACCCCCAGAGCTTTTTCCCGGATTCGTTCAGCATCAACCTGCCGGCGGCTGCCATTGCCGGGACTCCGGCCGGTCAGTTCGGCTACACGATCTTCAACGCCGCCGCGACCCGCTTCCTAAACCTCGAGATCTCGGCGCTGCAGTCCGACCAAAAGGGTAAGATCATCTCCAGCCCGCGAGTGATCACGGCAAACAACGTCGAGGCCAACATCTCGCAGGGCACCCAGATTCCCTATCAACAAGCCACCAGCAGCGGCGCGACCAGCATCACCTTCCAAAACGCGGTGCTGAGCCTCAAGGTCAAACCGCAGATCACGCCGGACGACCACGTGATGATGAGCATCGAGGTGCACAAGGACAGCGTTGGTCAGACCACAGTCGCCGGCCCGGCGATCGATACCAAGCAGGTCAACACGCAAGTCCTGGTGGAAGATGGCGGGACCGTCAGCATCGGCGGCATCTATACGCAGACGCTGAACAAGACGGTCAACAAGGTTCCGCTTCTGGGGGACATTCCCATCCTAGGCATGTTCTTCAGGCAGGAGTCGAGCACCAACGACCGGACGGAGCTCCTGATCTTCGTTAGCCCGCGCATCCTGCGTGAGAACTTGACAGCCCGCTGATCCTGGCATTCCGCGGAACGGTCGAACGCTCCGCGTCCCCGCCTCCAGAGGCACCTTCGCCGCGGCTCGCCCGCGGCGAAGGCGTTTCCAGGGAATCCATTTGCTAGAATGCGGGCATGCAAGGGTCCCGAGATAATCAGGAGCACAATCCACGCAGCGAGGCTGCGTCCTTTCCGGGCAGCATCTTCCTGGTGGGCATGATGGGCGCCGGCAAGACATCGGTTGGCAAACTCCTGGCCCGGCATCTGGGCAAGACGTTTCACGACTCGGACCAGGTGATCGAGACCCGCACCGGGGTGAAGATCCCCCTCATCTTCGAGCTCGAGGGCGAGAGCGGGTTCCGGGCGCGGGAGGTGGCTGTCATCGAAGAGCTGACCGCGCTCAAAGACAGCGTCCTGGCCACCGGAGGCGGGGTCGTGCTGAACGCGCACAACCGCGAGCTGCTCAAGGCCCGCGGCACGGTCGTTTATCTCCGCGCCTCGGTGAACGAGCTGTGGAGTCGCACCCGCCACGACCGCAACCGCCCGCTGCTGCAGACCACCGATCCCTATGCCCGGCTGTGCGAGCTGCACGCAGAGCGCGATCTCCTCTATCGTGAAGTGGCGGACGTCACCGTGGAGACCGGCGCTCAGAGCCTCAAGTCGCTGGTGGCGAAGCTGGAGCAGCGGCTCGAACGCCTGCAGCGTTCCATGCCCCCGCCTCCTCGAGTCGGCGCATGAAGTGGCCCAAGATGCTGACGGTGCGCGTCGAACTGGGCGAACGCAGCTATCCGATACATATCGGCGGCGGCCTGCTCGCTCGGCCGGAACTTATTCTGGTTCACCTATTGCAGAACCGCGTTGCTATCGTCACCAATCCCGTCGTCGGCGAGCTCTACCTTGCACGGTTCTCGCGGGGGCTAGCTGACCGCGGCATCGCCGTCGTGCCGTTGATCGTTCCAGACGGCGAGAGCCAAAAGTCTTGGGAGACGCTCAACAGCCTCTTCGACCGACTCCTTACCCATCGGTGCGAGCGCAAGACCACCCTCATTGCCCTCGGAGGCGGAGTCATCGGCGACCTGACCGGATTTGCGGCCGCCGTATACCTACGGGGCGTGCCCTTCATCCAGGTCCCGACCACATTGCTGGCTCAGGTGGACTCTTCGGTGGGTGGCAAGACAGGCATCAACCATCCGCTGGGTAAGAACATGATCGGGGCTTTCTATCAGCCACGGCTAGTGCTGGCGGACACCGACACGCTGCAAACGCTGCCCGACCGCGAGCTGTCGGCCGGCTTGGCGGAGGTGATCAAATACGGCCTGATCCGCGACGCGGCACTGTTCGCTTGGCTGGAAGCCAATATAGAAAAGTTGCTTGCGCGCGAGCCCGCAGCGTTGGGGTACGCGGTCCGGCGGTCCTGCGAATTGAAGGCGGAGATCGTCGGCGCCGATGAACGTGAGGCGGGTGCGCGCGCGCTCCTCAACCTCGGGCACACCTTCGGTCATGCGATCGAGACGGGTTTGGGTTTCGGCGCTTGGCTGCACGGCGAGGCGGTAGCAGCCGGCTGTGTTCTGGCCGCATGCCTGTCGCAGCGTATGGGTCTGCTGGGCCAGGACGATGTCCAGCGCATCGTCGCGTTGTATCGCCGGGCGAAGCTTCCGACCGAGCCGCCGGACCTGGGCGCGGGACGCTACCTCGAGTTGATGGGCCTGGACAAGAAGGTCGAGCAGGGGCGGGTCCGCCTAGTGTTGCTGAAGTACATCGGGTCTGCGTTCGTGACCGCGGAGTTTCCGCCGGACTCGCTGGAGAGCGTGCTTGACAATCCCGTCGGTGTTCGCGCGGCGGGAGTCGGGGTTCGAGGCAACTGAACTGGCGAACAATGCCGAGAACAACGATGTGTGCGTGCGTGCGTCCCGCCGCACTGGACGCCGGCCGCCCGCGGCGTAGCCACGCACACCGGCACACGCACTCGACGCATGCTTGAGCTGGCCGGTTACGCGGTCTCCGTCCCGGCTTCGCGCGGGCGGCGGTTCAACGAAGATGCGCCCGGATTCCGCAATGAGTTCCAGCGTGACCGCGATCGCATCATCCATTCCACCGCCTTCCGGCGCCTGGAGTACAAGACCCAGGTCTTCGTCAACCATGAGGGCGATCACTTCCGCACGCGGCTCACCCACAGCCTGGAAGTCGCGCAAATCGCCCGCTCGATCGCGCGCACGCTACGGCTCAACGAGGACCTGACCGAGGCCATCACACTGGCCCATGATCTGGGGCACACTCCGTTCGGCCACGCCGGACAGGACGCACTCAACGAGTGCATGCGCAGCCACGGCGGGTTTGAGCACAACCTGCAATCCCTGCGTGTGGTCGACCTGCTCGAGCAGCGCTATGCCGCGTTCGACGGCCTGAATCTATGCTTCGAGACGCGCGAGGGCATCCTCAAGCACTGCTCCGTCAGGCAGGCGGAGCGGCTGGGCGATGTGGGCGAGCGCTTCGTGAAAAAGCAGCGGCCGTCGCTGGAAGCCCAGCTTGCCAACCTGGCCGACGAGATCGCCTACAACAACCACGACGTGGACGACGGGCTACGCTCCGGGCTGCTGACGCTCGATCGGCTGCGGTCGGTGGCCATGTTCCGTCGCCAACTGGAGGCTATGCTGCAGCGGTTTCCCGGGCTGGCTGAGCGGCGGCTAGTCCATGAGACCATCCGCCGCATGATCAACGCGCTGGTCACCGACCTCATTCGTCGCAGTCAGGCCAACATCGAGCAGGCTCGACCTGGCTCGCTAGAAGACGTGCGTGCTGCGCCCCAGTTGATCGACTTCAGCTCCGAGACCCGGCGCGAGCAGCAGGAGCTCAAGGACTTCCTGTCGGCCAACCTGTACCGCCATTTCCAGGTGAACAGGGCGGCAGCCAAGGCGCGCCGCATCGTGCGCGAGTTGTTCCAGGCGTTTGACGAGGAGCCGCAACTGCTGCCTCCGGAGTTCCAGGAACAGCTCGCGCGGGACGGCCCCCGTGCCATCGCCGATTACGTCGCTGGAATGACCGACCGCTACGCCATCCGGGAGCACCGACGCCTGTTCGCCGTCGAGGAGGGCTGACCAGGGAAGGCGATCCCCGTCGCGGGACGGGGGTTGGTTTCCTGTTGAAGGGCGATGTCCTTGACGGTACACTAAAAATCTTGCACCTCAGACTTTTGACGGTCCCGATGCCCTAGACGCCAAGGCCTACCCCCCGGCGGAGCGGCTGTCGGGCCGGTTGAATCTGGGGTGGATTTGTCTGGTCCGTCTGACAGTTAGCGTCCGCTGCGGAACTCGTGGCGGAGGAGGCGCGCAAGTGAACCACAGTGAGCTGCCCCGGCCCCAAGGCCTGTATGACCCGGCCCATGAGCACGACGCCTGCGGGGTCGGCTTCATCGCGCACATCAAGGGCAGAAAGAGTCACACCATCATCGAGCAGGGTCTCCAGATCCTGAGAAACCTCACCCATCGCGGCGCCACCGGCGCCGACCCTCTAGCCGGGGATGGGGCGGGGATCCTGATCCAGATCCCGGATGAGTTCCTCCGCGACGAGATGGCCAGCCAAGGCGTGACCCTGCCACCGCCGGGCGAGTATGGCGTGGGGATGGTGTTTCTGCCCCAGGAGCCGGCCTCACGCCTGGCCTGTGAGTACGAGATCGAGCGCGCCATCAAGGATGAAGGCCAGGTGCTGCTCGGCTGGCGCGACGTACCGCGCAATAATGCCGTTCTAGGCGAGTCGGTCAAAAGAGTCGAACCGGTCATCCGCCAGGTGTTTATCGGCCGCGGTACCGGCGTGACCGTCACCGATGCGCTGGAGCGCAAGCTCTACATCATCCGCAAGGCCTCCGGCCACGCTATCCAGGCGCTCAAGCTCGCGCACGGCAAGGGGTTCTACGTGCCCTCCATGTCAGCGCGCACCGTCGTCTACAAGGGCATGCTGCTGGCCGCGCAGGTCGGCGCCTATTACAAGGATCTGCAGGACCCGCGCATGGTCTCGGCGCTGGCGCTGGTGCATCAGCGCTTTTCCACCAACACCTTCCCCACCTGGGACCTCGCGCACCCGTTCCGGCTCATCGCCCACAACGGCGAGATCAACACGCTGCGCGGGAACGTGAACTGGATCCGCGCGCGCCAGGGGGCCATCTCCAGCCCGATTTTGGGTAAAGACCTCGACAAGGTATGGCCGCTGATTTACGACGGCCAGTCGGATTCGGCCTCGTTCGACAACGCGCTGGAATTGCTGCTCATGGGCGGCTACTCCATCGCCCACGCCGTGATGATGCTCATCCCCGAGGCGTGGGAAGCCCATACCCTCATGGACCCGACCCGCCGGGCTTTCTACGAGTATCACGCGTCGATCATGGAGCCGTGGGACGGTCCGGCCGCCATCGCCTTCACCGACGGCCGCCAGATCGGTGCCACGCTGGACCGCAACGGGCTGCGCCCTGCGCGCTACGTGGTCACCGACCACGACCTGGTGGTGATGGCCTCGGAAACCGGCGTGCTGCCCATACCTGAAGAGCGGATCGTCAAGAAGTGGCGCCTGCAGCCGGGCAAGATGTTCCTGGTCGATCTCGAGGCCGGCCGGATCATCGACGACAAGGAGCTCAAGGACGCGCTGGCGAGTGCCAAACCCTATCGCGAATGGATCGAGCGCATCCGCATCAAGCTGGACGACCTGCCCGAACCGAAGGAGCGGCGCCTGCAGTCCAAGGAGGCGCTGCTCGACCGCCAACAGGCGTTCGCATACACGCAGGAGGATATCAAGTTCATCCTGACGCCCATCGCGAGCAACGGCGAGGAGCCAGTCGGCTCCATGGGCAACGACTCGCCGCTGGCGGTGCTGTCGCACAAGAACAAGACCCTGTACCACTACTTCAAGCAGCTGTTCGCGCAGGTGACCAACCCCCCTATCGATCCGATCCGCGAGGAGCTGGTCACCAGCGTCGTGAGCTTCATCGGCCCGAAGCCCAATCTGCTCGGCATCGACGAGGTGAACCCCCCGCTGCGGCTGGAGGTGAGCCAGCCGGTGCTCGACTTCGAACAGATGGAGACCATCCGCCACATCGAGTACTACACCAAGGGCAAGTTCAAGTCCTGCGAGCTGGACATCACCTATCCGGTGGCGTGGGGCAATGAGGCGATCGAAGCCCGCGTCGCCAACCTCTGTGCCCAAGCCGAGGACGCGGTGCGCAGCGGTTACACCATCCTGATCATCTCGGACCGCAGGATGGACCGCGGCCATCTCGCGATCCCTGCTGTGCTGGCCCTCTCTGCCATCCACCACCACCTGGTGAACAAAGGGCTGCGAACCAGCACGGGTCTGGTCGTGGAGACCGGATCGGCGCGGGAGGTGCACCACTTCGCGCTGCTCGGTGGCTATGGTGCAGAGGCGGTGCATCCCTATCTCGCCTTCGAGACGGTAATCGAGCTTGCCCGCGGCGGGCAATTGGGTGAGGTCGACCACAAGAAGGCATGCAAGAACTTCGTCAAGGCGATCGGGAAGGGCCTGCGCAAGGTGATGTCGAAGATGGGCATCTCCACGTACATGTCCTATACCGGCTCGCAGATCTTCGAGGCCGTGGGGCTGTCCAGGGCACTGGTGGACAAGTATTTCAGCGGCACTACTTCGAACGTGGAAGGGATCGGCGTGTTCGAGGTGGCAGAAGAGGCAATACGCGTGCACCAGGCCGCGTTCAGCGACGACCCGGTGCTGGAGGGCGCCCTGGACGCGGGCGGCGAGTACGCCTTCCGCGTGCGCGGGGAAGAGCACATGTGGACGCCGGACGCCATCGCGAAGCTGCAGCACTCCACTCGCAACAACAGCTACGCAACCTATAAAGAGTATGCGCACATCATCAACGACCAGTCCCAGCGCCACATGACGCTGCGCGGGCTGTTTGAATTCCAGTTCGAGCACTGCACGCCGGTGCCCTTAGAGGAGGTCGAGCCCGCGAAGCAGATCGTCAAGCGTTTTTCGACCGGCGCCATGTCGCTGGGCTCCATCTCCACCGAGGCGCACACCAACCTCGCCATCGCGATGAACCGCATCGGCGGCAAGTCCAACACCGGCGAGGGCGGTGAGGACCGTCGCCGCTATGCGCCAGTGAAAGCGGGCGAGACGCTCGCCTCGCGTCTGGGGCGCGACCGGGTCGAGCGCGACATCGAACTCAAGGAAGGCGATTCGCTCAAGTCCAAGATTAAACAAGTGGCCTCGGGCCGCTTCGGCGTCACCACCGAGTACCTGGTCTCCGCGGAGCAGCTCCAGATCAAGATCGCCCAAGGCGCCAAGCCCGGCGAGGGCGGCCAGCTCCCCGGGCGCAAGGTGTCCGAGTACATCGCCGAGCTGCGCTATGCGACCCCGGGCGTGGAGCTGATCTCTCCGCCGCCGCACCACGACATCTACTCGATCGAGGACATCGCGCAGCTCATCCACGACCTCAAGAACGCCAATCCGCAGGCGTCGGTCAGCGTGAAGCTGGTGTCCGAGGTCGGCGTGGGCACGGTCGCTGCGGGCGTGTCGAAGGCCAAGTCCGACTACGTCACCATCGCCGGCCACGACGGCGGCACAGGCGCGAGCCCGTGGTCGTCGATCAAGCATGCCGGCACGCCCTGGGAGCTGGGGCTGGCCGAGACGCAGCAGACGCTGGTCCTGAACCGGTTGCGCGGACGCATCGCGGTCCAGGTGGACGGCCAGATCAAGACCGGCCGCGACGTGGTGATCGGCGCCATGCTCGGGGCAGACGAGTTCGGCTTCGCCAGCGCCCCGCTGGTGGTCAGCGGCTGCATCATGATGCGCAAATGCCATCTCAACACCTGTCCGGTGGGTGTGGCGACCCAGGATCCGGTGCTGCGCAAGAGATTCCGCGGCCAGCCCGAGCATGTGATCAATTACTTCTTCTTCGTCGCCGAGGAGGCGCGCGAGTTGATGGCCAAGCTCGGCGTGCGCAAGTTCAACGAGCTCATCGGCCGCTCCGACCTGCTCGACATGAAGAAAGGCATCGAGCACTGGAAGGCCAAGGGGCTGGACTACTCCCGCATCTTCTACCAGCCGAAGGTCGGACCCGAGGTCGCGCGCTTCAACTGCGAGCGGCAGGAGCATGGCCTGGACAAGGCGCTGGACCATCGGCTGATCGAGCTGGCGCTGCCCGCGATCGAGCGCAGGCAGAAGGTTGCCATCGACATCCCGATCCGCAACATCAATCGCACGGTCGGCACCATGCTGTCCGGCGAGATCGCCAAGCGCTACGGCCATGACGGGCTGCCGGACGACACTATCCACATCCGCCTGGCCGGCTCGGCGGGGCAAAGCTTCGGCGCGTTCCTCGCCAAGGGCATTACGCTGGACCTGATCGGCGAGACCAACGACTACTGCGGCAAGGGACTGTCGGGTGGCCGCATCTGCGTGCAGCCGAGCCCGAAGTTCCGCGGCGAGCCCACCGAGAACATCATCACCGGCAACGTCGTGCTCTACGGCGCGATCTGCGGCGAGGCCTATTTCCGCGGCGTCGCGGGCGAGCGCTTCGCGGTGCGTAACTCCGGCGCGCAGGCAGTGGTCGAGGGCGTGGGCGATCACGGCTGCGAGTACATGACCGGCGGAACCGTGGCCGTGCTGGGCCGAACCGGCCGCAACTTCGGAGCGGGGATGTCGGGTGGGATCGCCTACGTGCTGGATGTCGATGGACAGTTCGCCAAGAACTGCAACATCGCCATGGTCGAGCTGCTGCCCGTGTACGCCGAAGCCGAGCAGGAGGGCAAGGTCGCGCGCGAGATCTGGCATTTGGGCCAGGCGGACGAGGCCATCCTGCGGCGGCTGATCGAGAAGCACGCGCACTACGCGGGGAGTCAGCGCGCACGCCAGATTCTGGAGGACTGGGCCAGCTACCGTGGCAAGTTCGTCAAGGTGTTCCCGAACGAATACAAGCGCGCGCTGAGCGAACTGGCGGCCAAGCAACGCAAGCTCGCTGCATAACGGCGGATATCACCACAGAGGCACGGAGACACAGCTCAGGACGTCTGTGTTTCGTGTCCTCTGCGCCTCTGTGTCTCTGTGGTCGATGAGGTGCTGAACAGATGGGGAAGGTAACGGGATTCCTGGAATACCAGCGGCTGGCGGAAGCAAGCGAGCCGAAGGAGGAGCGCGTCAAGCACTGGCACGAGTTCATTCATCATCTGAGCGACGACGAGGCGAAGATCCAGGGCGCGCGCTGCATGGATTGCGGGATCCCGTTCTGCCTGAGCGGCTGCCCGATCAACAACATCATCCCGGACTGGAACGACCTGGTCTACAAACAGAACTGGCAGCAGGCGCTGGCCACGCTGCATTCGACCAACAATTTCCCCGAGTTCACCGGCCGCATCTGCCCCGCGCCCTGCGAGGAAGCCTGCACCCTGAACATCAACAACGACCCGGTGGGGATCAAGTCCATAGAGCACGCCATCATCGACAAGGGCTGGGAGATGGGCTGGGTCGCCCCGCAGCCGCCGGAGCACAAGACCGGTAAACGCGTGGCCGTGGTGGGCTCGGGGCCCGCGGGGATGGCCTGTGCCCAGCAGCTGGCGCGCGCCGGGCACGACGTGGTCGTGTTCGAGAAGAACGACCGCATCGGCGGGCTGCTGCGCTATGGCATTCCCGACTTCAAGATGGAGAAGTGGCTGATCGACCGCCGCATCGAGCAGATGCAGCAGGAGGGTGTCGAGTTCCGCCCCAGCGTCTGCGTAGGTAGCCCCGAGCCCCTGCCCACCGGCGTCACCAACCTTGCCGCCAAGTTCATCCCGGCCCAGCAGCTCGTGAGCGAGTTCGACGCCGTAGTGGTGTCCGGCGGCGCCGAGCATCCGCGTGACTTGCCCATCCCCGGGCGTGACCTGAACGGCATCCATTTCGCCATGGACTTCCTGCCGCTGCAGAATCGGCGCGTGGCGGGCGACGATGGCATCCCCGACCTTTTTGCCAGCGGTAAGCACGTCGTGGTGATCGGTGGCGGCGACACCGGCTCGGATTGCGTCGGCACCTCCAACCGGCACGCGGCCAGGTCGGTCAGCCAGTTCGAGCTGCTGCCGCAGCCGCCGGACGTCAAGAACAACCCGGTCTGGCCCTACTGGCCCGCGAAGCTGCGTACCTCGTCCTCTCAAGAGGAAGGCGCGCATCGCGACTGGGCCGTGAGCACCAAGAGGTTCGAGGGCGAGAACGGCAAGGTGAAAGCGCTGGTGGCGTGCCGCGTCGAGTGGAAGAAAGACCCGGCCAGTGGTCAGATGAGAATGCAGGAGGTCGCCGACTCGGAGTTCGAGATGCCGGCCGACCTCGTGCTGCTGGCCATGGGCTTTCTGGGGCCCGTACATGGTGGGCTGCTGGACGAGCTTGGCGTGGAGTACGACCCGCGCGGTAACGCCAAGGCCGCCACTGACGGGCAGGGCTGTTATCAGACTTCCCAGCCGAAGGTGTTCGCAGCCGGGGACATGCGGCGCGGCCAGTCGCTGGTGGTCTGGGCCATCCGCGAAGGGCGTCAGTGCGCGCGCGCGGTCGACGAATTCCTGATGGGCACTTCGGAGCTGCCGCGCTGATGCGGGCGAGGGGCGAGGCGTGAGGCGTAACCGCATCTCGACCCGGCTGGTCATCCACCCGCTCCAGCCCGCACTGACATCGCCCGTTCGGTTCCGCTCGCCTCGCTCGTCGCGAAGCGCGGCTCTTGTCGCCTCGCGCCTCACGCCTCACGCCGTACGCCGATGAACCGCCCCAAGAACAACACCCTGCTGCGTGCGCTGTTGCGCGAGCCCACGCCCTACACGCCGATCTGGATCATGCGCCAGGCTGGCCGGTATCTGCCCGAGTACAACCAAACCCGAGCACGCGCAGGTGATTTCCTGGCGCTGTGCAAGAATCCCGATCTCGCCACCGAGGTCACGCTGCAGCCGCTCGCACGCTTTGCTCTGGACGCGGCGATCCTGTTCTCCGACATCCTTACCGTGCCGGATGCCATGGGGTTGGGCTTGTACTTCGCCGAGGGCGAGGGTCCGCGTCTTGAACGCCCGCTGCGCGAGGAGTGGGAGGTGCGCGATCTCACCGTGCCCGACCCGTACGACCGTCTGCGCTATGTCCTGGATGCGTGCTCGCAGATCCGCCGAGCGCTCAACGACGAGGTGCCGCTGATCGGTTTTTCCGGCAGCCCGTTCACGCTGGCCTGCTACATGATCGAGGGACGCGGCAGCCAGGACTTCGGCGAGGTCAAGCGCATGCTCTACAGCCGGCCCGATCTCCTACACCGCATCCTCGACCTGAATGCGCAGGCGGTGGCGGCCTATCTCAATGCCCAGATCGAAAGCGGTGTCCAGGCCGTGATGCTGTTCGATACTTGGGGCGGTGCGCTGTCTCACGCGGCCTTCCACGAGTTCTCGCTGCCCTACCTGCGCGCGGTGCTGGGACAACTGCACCGCAGGCACGACGCTCAGATCGTTCCCCGGACAGTATTCACCAAGGGTGGAGGCCTGTGGCTGGAGCCCCTGGCCGACAGCGGCGCCGACTGCGTAGGCGTGGACTGGGCGGTAGACCTCGGTGCCGCGCGCAGCCGCATCGGCAACAAGGTCGCGCTGCAGGGCAATCTCGATCCGGCCGTCCTGTTCGCGCCGCCCGAGGTGGTACGCATCGAAGCGGCCAAGGTCCTGGCTTCGTATGGTGCCGGCGCTGGCCACGTCTTCAACCTGGGCCACGGGGTGTCGGCGTCGACGCCGCCGGAGAACGTCGCCGTGCTGGTGGACGCCGTGCACGAGCTGAGCCGGCCGTACCACCAGGGCTGAGCGGCCGCGTCGGCCGAGGCGGCGATGCAGCTGGTGCGGGTCGCGCTCGACGTACCCCTGCCTACGCTGTTCGACTATCGCCTGGAGCACGCCACGCGCGAGCTGATCGGTGTTCGCGTGCTGGTGCCCTTCGGGCGGGGTCAGCGCGCCGGCATCATCCTCGAGGTTGGCGGTGCGCCGCAGGTGCCGCCGGAGCGCATCAAACGGGTGACGCAAGTCTTCGTCGACGAACCTCGGCTGGCGCCGGACCTTCTGGACCTGATGCGTTTTGCCAGCCGCTATTACCACTACCCCATCGGCCAGGTCGTGATGGGCGCGCTGCCCCAGCCGCTGCGGCGCGCGCGCGCGTCGCGTGACGCCGAGGCGCGCGTCGCGCTCACGCCCGCCGCGCTGGCCGCCGACTGGTCTGCGCTTCCGCCGCGGGCCGTGGCCAGGCGCCGCGTGCTCGAGCATTTGCGCGCTGATGGTCCTTGCGCGCCGGTGCAGCTGCGCTCTCTTGCCTCCACCGCGTCGCGCGCGCTCAAGGATTTGATGGCGCAAGGTTGGGTGGCGCCTCAGGTGGTGGCCCTAGCGCGGGAAACGCCGCAGGGCGCCGTCCACTGCGCGGTGCCCGATCTCGCGCTCACCCGCGACCAGGCCAAAGCGCTGAACGCGATCGAGGCGACGCTGGGTCGCTTCGCAGCCTGGCTGCTGCTGGGGGTGACCGGTAGCGGCAAGACCGAGGTGTATCTGCAGTTGATCGAGCGCGTGCTGGCTCGCGGCGGGCAAGCGTTGCTCCTGGTGCCGGAGATCAACCTGACGCCTCAGCTCCAGGCGCGGCTTAGCGCGCGATTCCCCGGCGCCGTGTTGGCGGGACTGCACAGCGGCGTGCCGGAGGCCGAACGCTTGCGCCGCTGGCGTGCTGCCGAGTCGGCACACGCGAGCATCCTGGTCGGCACACGGCTCGCGGTGTTCACGCCGCTGCCGCGGCTTGGCCTGATCGTCGTCGACGAGGAGCACGACGCCTCGTTCAAGCAGCAGGAGGGCCTGCGCTACTCGGCTCGCGACCTCGCAGTGCTGCGGGCGAAGCATCGCCGGGTGCCGGTGGTACTGGGTTCCGCCACGCCCTCGTTGGAGACCTATGCGAGTGCGTTAGCCGGCCGCTACCGGCTGGCACAACTGCCGAGCCGGGCGAACTCGCAGCTGCCCTCGATCCGTTGCGTGGACACGCGCGGGCAGCGGCTGCGCGAGGGCCTGTCCCTAGAGCTGATCGACGCCCTGACCAGGTGCCTGGGCTCTAGGGAGCAAGGCCTCGTATTCGTCAACCGTCGCGGCTACGCCCCCGCGCTGGTGTGCTTCGCTTGCGGCTGGAGCGCACCCTGCCCGCGCTGCTCGGCGCGCCTGGTGCTTCATCTGAGCGAGACACGCCTGCGCTGCCATTACTGCGGGCACGAGGAGCCCGTGGTCGGCGCGTGCCCGAGCTGCGGTAACCTGGACCTCACGGCGGCGGGCCACGGCACCCAGCGTATCGAGCACGCGCTGGGGCAGCTGTTCCCAGCGGCGCGCGTGCTACGCATCGACCGGGACACCGCGCGCAAACGGCTGGCGTTCGAGCGGATGCGGCAGCGCGTCCAGGACCATGACGTCGACATCCTCGTCGGCACCCAGATGCTGGCCAAGGGCCACGACTTCCCGCGCTTGACGCTGGTCGGCGTCATCAACGCGGACCGCGCGCTTTACAGCACGGACTTCCGCGCGGCCGAGAGGCTGTTTGCCCAGCTCACCCAGGTCGCGGGCCGCGCCGGGCGGCGCGACGCTGCCGGCGAGGTGCTCATCCAGACCGAGTTCCCGGGCCATCCTCTCTACCAGGCCGTGCGGCGCCAGGATTACGCGGCGTTCGCCCAGCTTGCCCTGGCCGAGCGGCGCGAAGCCACTGTGCCGCCTTACGCGCACCAGGTCCTGCTGCGCGCGGAGGCGCCGCGGCGAGATGCGGTGGAGCGCTTTCTCGGGCGAGCAGCACAGGCGGGCAGGCGGCTCGGCTTTCGCGTGGAGATCTATGAGCCCGTGCCCGCGCCGGTGGCACGGGTCGCGGGCCGGGAGCGCGGGCACCTGCTGGTGCAGAGCGGATCGCGCATCGAACTGCAACGCTTCACAGATGCGTGGGCACCGCGCCTGTCCGGTCGCGAGGCCCGCCGGGTTCGCTGGGCGCTGGACGTCGATCCGGCGGACCTTTGAGGGAGGCGGATGGAATCGAACGGCGGCGGTTGTCCGTCTGCAACTCGGTATAATTCGCGCTCCTCCGCAACCCGCCCGCGATGAACTCGCTTCCCCTCACCGATCCCAGAAGCCACTTGGCGCAGCTGCTCGCAGACGCCGTAGCAACGGCGATTCCCGAGCAGCGCGGAGCCGCCGTCGCCCTGGAGCGGCCCAAACAAGCTGGGCACGGCGACTACTCCTGCAACCTCGCGCTGCAGCTGGCCAAGCCACTCAAGCGCAACCCGCGCGACATCGCTCAGGCGCTGCTGCGTGCGCTGCCGCCTTCACCCTTGGTGGCGAAGGCCGAGGTTGCGGGCGCCGGGTTCATCAATCTCTTCCTGACTCCAACGGCGAAGCAGCGCGTAGTTCAACAGATCCTCGCTCAGGGCGAGCGCTACGGGCGTATCGACTTCGGCCAAGGCAAGAAGGTGCAGGTGGAGTTCGTTTCGGCCAACCCGACCGGGCCGTTGCACGTGGGGCACGGTCGTGGCGCGGCCTTCGGCGCGAGCCTGGCGAACGTTCTGGATGCGGCGGGGTTCACTGTGGCGCGCGAATACTACGTGAACGACGCCGGCCGCCAGATGGACATCCTGGCGCTGTCCACCTGGCTGCGCTACCTGGAGCTCAATGGGCTGAGCGTCCCGTTCCCGCCCAACGCTTACCAAGGCGAGTATGTGCGCAGCATGGCGCAGTCCATCGCTCAGGCGCACGGTCGTCGTTACGTGCATGCGCCTGCCGCTTTGCTCGAGAGTGTCACGCCAGCCGACCAGGACGCGGAAGCGCACCTCGACGGCTTGATCGCCAACGCCAAGAGGGCGCTGGGTGAGGACTACGCCTACGTCCACGACTTCGCGCTCACCGAGCAGCTGGGCGACTGCCGCAACGACCTGCTCGAGTTCGGCGTCACCTTCGACCACTGGTTCTCGGAAAAGTCGCTGTATGCCAGCGGGCAGGTGGAACGGACACTGGGAAAGCTGCAGGAAGCCGGGTGCCTGTATGTGCAGGACGGCGCCAAGTGGTTCCGCAGCTCGGCGTTCGGGGACGAGAAGGACCGCGTGGTGCAGCGGGAGAACGGCCAGTACACTTACTTCGCCGCCGACATCGCCTATCACCAGAACAAGTTCGAGCGCGGGTTCGAGCTCGCGATCGACGTTTGGGGCGCCGACCACCACGGCCACGTGCCGCGCGTGAAGGGTGCGCTGCAGGCTCTGGGGCTCAACCCCGAGCTGCTGACCGTTGCCTTGGTGCAGTTCGCCGTGCTGTACCGTGACGGCAAGAAAGTGTCCATGTCCACTCGGGGGGGTGACTTCGTGACGCTGCGCGAGCTGCGCAACGAGGTGGGAAACGACGCCGCGCGCTTCTTCTATGTGCTGCGCAAGAGGGACCAGCACCTGGACTTCGACCTGGACTTGGCCAAGTCGCAGAGCAGCGACAACCCGGTGTATTACGTCCAGTACGCGCATGCCCGCATCTGCAGCGTGCTGGAGCAGTGGGGCGAGGACGAGGCCGGGCTGCGCAGCGCCGACCTTGAGGCGCTCGCGACCGAGCAGGAGCTGCAGATCCTGCGCCTGCTCATGGACTACGCTGCAGTCATCGAGGACGCGGCCCGCGATCTGGCGCCGCACCTCGTGGCGTTCTATCTCAAAGACCTGGCTGCCGCCTTCCACAGCTACTACAATTCCACCCATTTCCTGGTGGACGACGAGCGCATGAGACTGGCGCGCCTGTCGCTGATCCTAGCGGTGCGTCAGGTGCTCGCCAGCGGCCTCAGGCTGCTGGGCGTGAGCGCGCCGACGAAGATGTGAGCAGGGCCCGGAACCCGAACACGCCTCACGCCATTAGAGGATGAGCCGAGACTACCAAGGCGATCGGAAGCGCTCGAACGGCAAGACCAGCCACCCGCTGGTCATTGGGGTCTTCATCGGCCTGTTGGTGGGCCTGTGCCTGGCACTGGGCGTGGCCTTATACCTGAACAAGACGCCCAGCCCATTCGTCAGCCGGGAAAAGCCGGCCGAGCCGGACAAGACCGCGCCACAGGCCGGCAAGACTGTACCGAAATACGAGCCGGTCAAGCCCGAGCCGCAGAGCGCGCCCTCCCCAGCCGCGACCGGGTCGCAGGCCGGTAAAGCCGCGGAGCCGAAGAGGCGTTTGGATTTCTACACGATCCTGCCCGGCAAGGAAGAGGTGGTGCCCGACAAGGACGTGAGCCGCACCTCGCCCAGGGCGGGCACGGCGCGCGTGGTGTACTACCTGCAGGCTGGCGCATTCCAGAACGCGGCCGATGCAGACAACCTCAAGGCACGCCTGGCACTGGCCGGGCTGGAGGCCCAGATCCAGACGGCGACCCTGCCAGACAAGAGCGTCTGGCACCGCGTTCGCATGGGGCCGTTCAGCAACGCACAGGACCTGGAGAAGGCGCGCGCCGCACTCAAAGAAAACAAGATTGAGAACGCTGTGATCAAGGTGAACGAACCGCTCGCGAAGCGTTGAGACATGCATGGAGAGCCGATGAGACCCCTGAATCTGTTGCGCCTTCTCGCCATCCTGGTCCTGGGGCTGGCGCTGCTGCCAGCGTCCTGGGCCCAGCTGCCGGTCGAAGGCAAGGAGTACAAGCTCATCATCCCCGCGATGAAGCCGGACTCGGGCAGCAAGATCGAGGTGATCGAGTTTTTCTCCTACGCCTGTCCGCACTGCGGCGAGTTTGAGCCGGACCTAGAGGCCTGGGTCAAGCGCAAGCCCAAGGACGTCGAGTACCGCATGGTGCCGATGGTGTTCCGAGAGGCGTGGAAGGCGCCGGCCAAGTTGTACTACACGCTGGAGGCAATGGGCCTGGTGGACAAGTACCACGCGAAAGTCTACGACGCCTTTTACAAGGAGAAGAAGGAGCTCGCCACCGATCAGGCGGTAAAGGATTGGGCCAAGAGTGTCGGCATCGACGCGGCCAAGTTCAACGAGGTGTACGACTCCTTCGGAGTCGACGCCAAGCTGCAGCGCTCGGCGACGATGGGCAAGGAGTACGGCGTGCAGTTCACGCCGGCACTGACCGTCAACGGCCAGTTCCATACCGGTCCGTCCATGGTCACCAACCCGCAGGGCGGACTGGACTACGCCCGCTTCTTCAACGTCCTGGACCAACTGATCGACTTGGCGCGCGGCAAGCCCGCTTCCAAGAAAAAGAAAAGCTGACCGAACGCGGGGATGACCGTCCCCGCAACTCACGCGATGCGTCTCGTTAACTGCCGCCGGTTGGTCTGTCTGGCCGCGGTGCTGCTCCTTCCGCTAGCGGTCCACGGCTCCGAGCTCATGGAGGACGTGGACTATCGCGTCATTCCCAAGCAACAGCTGTCCGACACGGAACGCATCGAAGTCGTGTACTTCTTCTACTACGGCTGCACTTGGTGCTACCAGTTCGAGCCGTACATCGGCGACTGGCTCAAGAACAAGCCCACGGACGTCAGCTTCCGGCGCGTTCCGGCGCTGCGCAACAGCAAGTGGATCACGCTGACTCGCGCCTTCTATGCCTACGAGGCGCTCGACCTGCTGCCGCGCCTGCATGCGAAGACGTTTCACGCCTTCCATCGGGACGAGGTCAACCTGCAGAGCGAGAGCACCCTGTTCGATTGGGTCGAGAAGCAGGGGGTGGAGCGCAAGCGCTTCGAAGAGGTGTTCCACTCCGACGCCATCACGGCGAGCACGATGAATTCGCGCACGCTCACCGACGCCTTCCAGGTGGAGAGCACGCCCAGCGTGGCGGTGGACGGCCGCTATCTCACCAGCAGCGGCATGACCGGCGGCGTAGCTGAATTGGTGACTACTGTAGAGGAGCTGATCAAGATGGTGCGCGAGGAGCGACGCAGCGGGAAGTGACCCCGCGCGTGGTGATCACCGGCGCATCGAGTGGCATAGGCCGGGCGCTCGCTGCCGAGTACGCGCGCCGTGGCGCGACGCTGGGCTTGATCGCCCGGCGCACCGAAATGCTGCGGGAGCTGGCTGCGGGTTTGAACGTGCAGACCGTGCTTTACGCCCTCGATGTGCGCGATGCGGCGGGGCTGGCGCGGGCCGCCGAGGATTTCGTCGCCAGGTTCGGCGGCCCCGACGTGGTCATCGCCAATGCGGGTGTGAGTGCTGGAACGTCGACCGAGCGCAGCGAAGACCGCGCCGTGTTCCAGGAGATCCTGGACGTCAACGTCATGGGGCTGGTCAACACCTTTCAGGTGTTCCTGCCCGGGATGCGCGCTGCGGGTGCGGGCACGCTGGTAGGCATCGCCAGCGTGGCCGGATTCCGCGGCCTGCCCGGATCCGGCGCCTACTCCGCTTCCAAGGCCGCCGCCATCGCCTACCTCGAGAGCTTGCGCGTTGAGATGCGGGGCAGCGGCGTTTCGGTGGTGACGATCAGTCCCGGTTATATCGCCACGCCGATGACCCAGAACAACCCCTATCCCATGCCTTTCATCATCCCTGCGGATGTGGCCGCGAGGCGCATGGCCAACGCCATCGCGCGCCGCAGGCGGCACGTGGTGATCCCGTGGCAGATGGCGATTGCAGGCCGGATACTGAAAATCGTGCCGCGCGCGCTGTACGACAGGATGTTTGCGCTCGCGCCGAGAAAGCCTCGGCGCGATCACTGACAGGCAAGCGGGATGTTGAGGACCGTCTCCAGCTCCCGCAGCGCCTTGTCGGGCGACTCGACTTTGATGGTCGTCATGCCCAGCGCGCGGGCCGGCTTCAGGTTGATGCCGAGATCGTCGAGATAGACGGCCTGCCGCGGCTCGATTTCGAGCCGCTCGAGCGCGAGCTGATAGAAGCGCGGCTCGGGCTTGCGCGCGCCTACCAAGCTCGACTCGATCACCAGGTCGAACAGACCCAGGATCTGCGCCACCTCCCGCGCGCGGGCATCCGTGGTGGGGAAACCGTGTCCGGTGCCGGTCTTCACGTTGTTGGTGAGGCAGGCGTTGACGAAGTGTTCCTTGCAGCGGCGCAGGGCGTCCACCATCTGCGGCCGGACATCACCGTAGAGCAGCGCGACGAGTTCCTCACCCCGCACCCGGTGGCCCAACGCCGAGGACTCCACCTCGAACGCATCGCCAAACTCGGCAAGCGTGATTTCACCGCGCTCGAAGCGTGCCCACGCGTTGGTGTCGGCGTCGATGCTGTTGACCCGGCGCAGGAAATCCTGGGGCAGCCCACGGCTGCGCTCGAACCCGGCGAACGCCTGGAACGGGCTCTCGGTGAACACACCGCCGAAGTCCCATAGAACCGCCCGTATCGCCGCGTTCGGGCGGATGGCACCGATCACTGTTTGTTTTTCTTCTTGTATTCGTCGACCGCGCGGCGCAAGTCCTTGTATTCCTCGCAGGGGATCGGCGTGCACAGCTTCTGAAGTTCGGCCAGGTGCTGCTCCGCCTTGCCCACGTTGCCCGAGATCAAGTAGGCCTCGCCGATGTACTCGTGCGCGGCCTTGAGGCGCGGGTTGAGCTTGAGCGCTTTGTTGTACGCGGCGAAGGCCGCGTCCAGGTTGCCCTGCTTGCGCTGGGCAAAGCCGAGCCAGTTCTGGACCTCGGCGTTGTCCGGCTCGGCCGCAGCCGCCTTGGTAAGCAGCTCGACGCCCCGCTTCCAGTCTTTCGCTTCGACCGCCTTCTTACCGGCGATGGCGTTGGCGTTCGTGCTCTCGCCCGGTTCGTCGTCGCCCAAGTTGGCGGTTGCGTGAAACGGTACCGCGGTGGCAAAGGCCAGCGATACCACGCCGATCACCATTCTCCAGGTCTTCATGTCTTCCTCCGTATGGTGACCCCGACGAGGGTCTCACGGTTAGTGGCACGGTCCAGGCGAAAAAGTTGCCTGCCTCGAGTCCTTCTGTCAATGCCTGGCAGTCGGTGGTACCCGGGCGGCCCGCTGGTCAGGGCTTGATCTCGATCTCGACGAACACGAACGGGAACTCGTTCGCGTTGACCACGTCGTGCTCGACGCCCGCCGAACGCGAATAGGACACCCCGGCTTTCAGCTCCGCATAGCGCTTGCCGCCCGGCTCGTCCAGCAGGAGCCGTCCGGTGGTCATGGGCACGACCACGTAGTCGTACTCGTGGCGGTGATAGCCGGTCGCGGCGCCGGGCGCGAAGCGCCACTCGGTCACGCGCACGGTGTCGTTGTCTATCTGCACGGTGGCTTCTGCGCGTTGCATGGTCGGCCCCTGGGGACATAACTCGGGCTACTCGGCGGACGGCCGTATGATGTTTTCTTGCTGCCGCCCCGTGGAAAATAGCATTTTACTATCCAAACCCCCTTTCTTATACTGGCCTTGGCCTAGGCCGGATTCCAAAAACAGACCCTCAAATCAGAGAAGGAGACTCAAACATGGCGGCAACACTACGCTGCAAACCGCTGCTCGCGGCCGGTGCCATCCTCGGGGTGATGGCTTGGTCATCGGCCCCCGCGCTGGCGAAGGACTGGTTCCCCTATCCGGTGGAGGAATGGAACCCCCCCTTCGACATGAGCAGCCCGCGCAAGAAGATCGAATACGTTCCCCTGCCGAAGGCGTCCAAAAAGTGGTCGATCTGCGTCTCTTTCCCGCACATGAAGGACGCGTACTGGCTGGGGGTCGACTACGGCGTCGTGGAAGAGTCGAGGCGCCTCGGCGTCAAGATGCAGCTGGTGGAGGCCGGCGGCTACACTGAACTGAAGAAGCAGATCTCCCAGATCGAGGACTGCGTTGCCGCCGGCGCCAACGCGGTGGTCATCGGCGCCATCTCCAACGATGGCCTGAACAACCTCATCTCCGAGATCCGCAAGAAGAACATCCCGGTGATCGACGTGATCAACGGCATCTCCTCCAAGGAGCTGTCGGCGAAGTCGCTGGTGTCCTTCGGCGAGATGGGCGCGAAGGCCGGCGAAGTGCTCGCCAAGGCGCATCCCAAGGGCAGCCCGCCGGTGAAGGTGGCGTGGTTCCCGGGCCCGCCGGGAGCGGGCTGGGTGGAAGCGGGTAACACCGGCTTCCAGGGCGCGATCAAGGGCAGCGCGGTCGAAGTGGTCGAGACCAAGTACGGCGACACCGGTAAGGAAGTGCAGTCCAAGCTGGTCGAAGACACGCTGCAGGCGCATCCCGACATCAGCTACATCGTCGGCACTGCGGTGACGGCGGAGGCGGCGGTGCCGATCTTGAAGTCCCGCGGTCTGGACAAGAAGATCAAGGTCCTGTCTTACTACTACACGCCGGGCGTGCACCAGGGCATCAACAGCGGCTCCGTCATGGCTGCACCGACGGACTCGCCGGTGATCCAGGGCCGAATCGCCATCGACCAGGCGGTGCGTATCCTGGAAAACAAGGACTACCACAAGCATGTGGGCCCGGCCCTGTTCGTGGTCGATCAGTCGAACTTCAAGTCGTGTAACACCGAGTCGACGCTGGCCCCCCCATCGTTCAAGCCGACGTTCAACGTCGACTAACCGCTGGTCACACGGTCCGGAACGGGCGCATGCGCCCGTTCCGGACTTTGCATTGCGCATGAGTCAGAGCACAGGCAGCCATCCCGGGGCCCCGCCGCCGGCCGAGACAACGCGGCAGGCGCCGCCGCTGGTCGCGTGTCGCGGCATCGTCAAGAAATACCCGGGCGTCACGGCGCTCGACGGCGTCGACTTCGAGCTGCGGGCGGGCGAGGTCCATGTCCTGTTCGGGGAGAATGGCGCCGGCAAATCCACCCTGATCTCGCTCCTGGCCGGGGCCCAGGA
This sequence comes from Gammaproteobacteria bacterium, assembly GCA_041488255.1. GTDB lineage: Bacteria > Pseudomonadota > Gammaproteobacteria > Burkholderiales > SHXO01 > SHXO01. The sequence continues at coordinate 62,266 of JBGPOV010000005.1, forward strand.
GCCCACGTCCGGCGAGATCCTGGTGCGCGGGCAGCCAGCGCAGCTGGGCTCGGTGCATCGGGCCCGTGGACTCGGCATCAGCGCCGTCTTCCAGGACTTCTCGCTGGTTCCCCAGCTCACCGTCGAGCAGAACCTGCTCCTGGGCGCAGAGCCGCGCCGGCACGGGTTTCTCGACCGGCAGGCCATGCGGCGGGAGGCACAGGCCATCCTGGACCGGCTGGGCTTTGCCATCCGGCCGGCCGAGATCGTTCAGCACCTGAGCCGCGCCGAGCGGCAGATGGTGGAGATCGCCAAGGCGTTCCGCACCGAACCCTCGGTGTTGGTCCTGGACGAGCCAACGGCTTCGCTCACGGAGCGCGAGACCGAACAGCTGTTCGCGCTGATCCACAGCGCCACCGCCCGCGGGGTAGGCGTGGTCTACATCACCCACCGCATCAGCGAGATCCGGCGCATCGGGGACCGCGTCACGGTGCTGCGCGACGGGCACGTCGTCGCCACCGTGGACGGCAAGAGCACCTCGGAAGACCGGCTGGTGGAGCTCATGACCGGACGCGTCATCCAGGACATCTATCCTGCCATCGCGCATCAGCCGGGGGACGTCGTGCTCAAGGCCGAGAAGCTGACTTCGCAGTCGGGAAGCGTCGAGGCCGCGTCGATCGAAGTGCGCGCGGGAGAGATCGTCGGCATCGCCGGCCTGATCGGTTCGGGCAAGTCCGAGCTGGGCAGGATCTGCTTCGGGCTGGAGCCGGTCGCATCCGGGCGCGTCTGGCTGCACGGTGAGGAGGTGACCGGATTCACGCCCAGCGCCATGCTGAGCAGGGGTTTCTTCTATCTTCCCCCGGACCGGCGCGAGGAAGGCCTGATCCTGATGCGCTCGTGCCGCGAGAATATCGCGCTGCCATCGCTGCGCGACGCGCCCATCCGGCGCGGCGCCTTCCTGAGCGTTGCCAGCGAGCGCAGCCTGGTACAAAGCCTGATCGCGCGCATCAATCTGCAGCCCGCCAAGCCCGAGCGCGACGTGGGCAGCTTCTCGGGCGGCAACCAGCAGAAGGTGCTGCTGGCCAAGAGCCTGACGCGCCCGGTCAAACTTTTCGTGTTCGACGAGCCGACCGTAGGTGTGGACGTGGCCACGCGTGTGGCCATCTACCGATTCATCGGCGAGTTATGCGGAAACGGCGCGGCGGTCTTGCTGATCTCCTCGGACCTGCCCGAAGTGCTGCATCTGAGCCATCGGCTGTACGTCATGTACCGCGGCCGCATACAGACTGAGTTCTCCAGTGCCGAGATTACCGAGCAGAACGTGCTCAGACATTTTTTCGAGCGCCAAGCGGCATGAACCAGCAAACCCATGCGGAGAGAGTCGTCGGCACGCCGTCGACGGCCGCACGCGCTCTGCGTTTCATGCAGCATCTATTCGTCAGGCTCGGCGTGCTGCCCTTCCTGCTCGTCCTGGCGCTGATCGTGTTCACCGCCCTGTCGGGGAACTTCCTGTCCACGGACAATCTGGTGAACGTCGTGCGCCAGTCCGTATACCTCACGATCGTGGCTCTGGGTCAGATGCTGGCGCTACTGACCGGCGGGTTCGATCTATCGGTGGGGACCATAGTAGCGTTGACTTCGGTGGTGGGCGCCACGGCCATGGTCGCCGTCTCGACGGCCTCGCCCGACAGCGTCTGGCTCGCGATCACGCTGGGCTGCCTGGCGGGTATTGCGGCGGGGACGCTGGTGGGCGTGACGAACGGCATAGGGGTCGCGGTGTTCAACGTATCGCCTTTCATGATGACGTTGGGTATCGCATCCGTGGGCTTCGGCATCGCGCTGTACATGACGAGCGGCATGCCGGTGTACGGGATGCCGGCTCAGTTTGGCCGGGTGTTCGGCTTTGGGCGGTTCGTGGGCATTCCCGTGCCCGTGTTCGGCGCAGTCATCATCGTCGCACTCACCTGGGTTCTGGTGAACCGCACCGCGCTGGGCCGGTACTTCTACGCGGTCGGGGGCAACATCAAGGCCGCGCATCTGTCCGGGATCAGCACGGGCCGCACGCTGTTCCTCACCTATACGCTGTGCGGGTTTCTCAGCTCTGTGTGCGGCATGCTGCTGACCGCGCGGCTGGAGACAGGCGAAGCCAACATCGGCCATTCCATGCCGCTCGAATCCATCGCGGCCTGCGTGATCGGCGGGGTCAGTCTGCGCGGCGGCGTGGGGCGGGTGGGCAACGTGGTGCTCGGCGCGCTGTTCATCGGGCTGGTGCAAAACGGCATGAATCTGGCCCGCATCGAGTCGTATTTGCAGACCGTTGTGCTGGGCGTGCTGCTGATCTTGGCGGTGATCGCAGACCAGCTCCGGCTGCGGATGATGGCATCCATGCGCGACTAAGCGGGGACAGTCAAAGGAGAGACGAATATGGCGATCGAAATCAACTGCGACATGGGAGAGGCCTTCGGCCTGTACAAGTGCGGCGACGACGAAGGGATCATGCCCTACATCACCATGGCCAACGTCGCGTGCGGATTCCACGCGTCGGACCCCGTGGTGATGCGAAAGACCGTGCGCCTGGCCAAGCGGCATGGAGTGCGGGTGGGCGCCCATCCTTCCTATCCGGACCTGCAGGGGTTCGGTCGACGCGAGATCAAGATGAGCCGAGACGAGCTGTCTGCTTTCCTCATCTATCAGGTGGGGGCGCTCAAGGCCTTCCTCGATGTTGAAGGCATGAAGCTAAATCACATCAAGCCGCACGGCGCGCTCTACGGCGTGGCGGCGCGCGACGAACAGGTCGCCCACGCTGTCTGCGATGCGGCCGAGGTCTTCGGTGTGCCGCTGCTTGGCATGGCCGGCACCAAGCACGAAGAGGTGTACACCAAGCGCGGCCTGGCCTTCCAGGCCGAGTACTACACGGACCTCGACTACGGCGAGGACGGCTCGCTCATCATTACACGCGAGCATGAAGCGAAGGATCCAAGGGAGGCGGCGAGGCGCGCAGTGCGGGCTCTGCAGGAAGGCAAAGCGACCTCGATCACGGGCAAGGACATCCCGATGCGGGCCGAATGCATCTGCGTGCATTCGGATACGCCCGGCGCGGTGGAGCTGGCGAAAGCCGTGCGCGAAGCGCTGGCTCCGTTCCTCGTCAGCAGTGCCGCGCGCGCGGCGGCTGGTGCGCACTGACAGCGAGCATCGAGCAGGGAGCGGCTGCCGGTGCCAGCGATCCTCTACAGCGGCCCGACCAGCCCGTTCGGCCGGATGACCTGCGTGGTAGCGCTCGAACTGGATATTGCCGTGGAAGAGCGTGTGATCGACGTCTACACCGCCGAGTTTCTCGACGCGCTCAACCCATTGCGGCAGATTCCGACGCTCGTGACCCAAGCGGGTGTACCCATCTTCGACAGCCGGGTCATCTGCAGTTATTTCGACGCTGTCTCCGGGAGAGCGACCCTGATTCCGCACGAGCGACGCTGGGAGGTCGAGACGCGCTGGGCGTTGGCCGTGGGTCTGATGGAAGCAGGGTTACAGCGCCGGATGGAAATCGTTCGGCCCGCGGCCGAACGCAGTGCCGCGACCATCGCAAAGCTGGAAATCCGAATCGACCGAGCGCTCGCGCAGCTCGAGCGGGAGGCTGACGCATTGCGCGATGCCGGGGTGCGCATGGACTGCATCGCAACGGCGGTCGCGCTCGAATACACCGACTTTCGTTACACGACCCAATGGCGCCAGCGTTGTTCTCACCTGCACTCCTGGCTGGACGGCTTCGCCCAGCGCCCCAGCATGATTCAAACCCGTCCCCGGGATCCGAACTGATCAACGTGCGAACTCCCAACAGGAGCAGCCCATGGCCCGTCACGAAGTTCTCTGCCCCCTTCCCGGCACCTTCTACCGAAAGCCCGCGCCGGACGCCGAGCCCTATGTCAAGGAAGGCGACACGGTCAAGGCCGGTGATACGATTGGGCTGGTGGAGGTGATGAAGCAGTTCAGCGAAGTGCAGGCCGACGCCGCCGGCAAGGTCGTGCGATTTCTCGTGGAAAACGAGGGTACGGTCGAGCCGGGCCAGCCGCTGGTGATGATCGAGACGACTTGAGCGATCGGCCGCTCGGGTTTCCGCCGCTCCAACATGATAAAACGGCTGCTGGTGGCCAATCGCGGAGAGATTGCGGTCCGTATCATCCGAGCCGCACACGAGCTGGGCCTGGAAGCCGTCGCTGTGCACAGTGAAGCCGATCGCGACAGTCTCGCCGTGCGGATGGCCGACGTCGTAGTGCCGATCGGGCCGCCCCCGGCGGCCAAGAGCTACCTGAACATCGATGCGCTGATCAAAGCGGCGCTCGATTCCGGCGCGGAGGCGGTGCACCCGGGATACGGGTTCCTGTCCGAGAACGCAAGCTTTGCGCAGGCGGTAGAGGGGGCCGGCCTCACCTTTATCGGTCCCGCGCCAGAGACGATCCGCATCATGGGCAACAAGTCGCTCGCGCGCGAGACGGCGGCGAAGGCCGGAGTGCCCACGGTGTCGGGGAGCGACGGCGTAGTCGCGACGCTCGACGATGCGGTGGCTTCAGCAGCCAAGATCGGCTACCCGGTGATGATCAAGGCCTCGGCTGGCGGAGGCGGGCGTGGAATACGTGTAGCCAACGATCCCGAGGAGCTGCGCAAACAGCTGAGCATGGCGCAGGCGGAAGCGCAAGCGGCGTTCGGCGATAAGAGCGTGTATCTCGAGCGCCTGATCCGGCGGGCGCGCCACGTGGAGGTCCAGATCCTGGGCGACGGCCGCGAAGTGGTGCACTGCTTCGAGCGCGAATGTTCGCTGCAGCGCCGGCGGCAGAAGATCCTCGAGGAGGCGCCTGCCCCGACCTTGTCGCAAGCTACGCGCGCGCGCCTGTGCGAATCGGCCGTGCGGTTGGCGAAGTCCGTAGGCTATCGCGGCGCCGGCACGCTCGAGTATCTCTATGACGACGAGTCGAACGAGTTTTTCTTCATCGAGATGAACACCCGCATCCAGGTCGAGCATCCGGTGACAGAGATGGTCACAGGGGTCGACCTGGTGCGCGAAATGATCCGGGTGGCGCAGGGGTACCCGCTGCGCCTCAAACAGAGCGAGATCGAGATCCGCGGCGTCGCGATCGAGTGCCGCATCAATGCCGAGGATCCGGACAGGAACTTCATGCCCAGCCCCGGGCGCGTTTCGGAACTCAGCCTGCCCGGCGGGCCCGGCGTGCGCATGGACACTATGCTCTACTCGGGGTACACGGTGCCGCCCTACTACGATTCGCTGCTCGGTAAGCTGATCGTTCACGCCGAGGATCGTCCGGCTGCGATCGCACGCATGCGCCGTGCGCTGAAAGAGCTGCACGTGGAAGGCGTTCACACGACGCGCGCGCTGCACCTCACGCTGATGGACGAGCCGCGCTTCAAGCTGGCTCAGTTCGACACCAATTTTCTGGAAGGCTGGCTCGCGCAGCCGACCTGACTTTCAACGCGGACCCAGAGGAGCAAGCATGGCCATAGGAACCGCCCGCTACAGCTTAGGCGCCGACGAGCACATCTTCGTCGAGCTGTCGGAGGAGATGTCGCTCGAGGCCTTCTTCAAGGGCATGGCGATCACCACCGCGCTGGAGAAGAAGAAGGTGCCGGGCGTCACCGAGATCTGCCCCGCCAATGCGTCCTACCAGGTGAAGTTCGACCCGGACGTGACGCACCCAAACGAGATGATGAAGCTGCTGCAGCAACTCGAGCGCGACGTCGGCAGCGTCGAGCTGGAGCTGAACACGCGCATCATCGAGATCCCGGTACTGTACAACGACCCGTGGACGCGCGAGACGCTGATGCGTTTCCGCGAGCGCCATCAGGAGCCCAACTCCACCGACATCGAGTACGCCGCGCGCATCAACCACTTCAAATCGGTGGACCAATTCGTCGCAGCGCATAGCGGCTCTCCTTGGTTCGTGTCGATGGTGGGGTTCGTCGCCGGCCTGCCGTTCCTGTTCCAGCTGGTCGAGCGCGCCAAGCAGATCGAGGTGCCCAAGTACCTGCGCCCCCGCACCGATACACCCAAGCTCACCATCGGCCACGGCGGCTGCTTCGGCTGCATCTATTCCGTGCGCGGCGCGGGTGGCTACCAGATGTTCGGCATCACCCCGGCGCCGATCTTCGACCCGGCGCAGGGCCTGCCCTACTTCAAGGACTTCATGTGCCTGTTCCGGCCGGGCGACATCGTGAAGTTCAAGGCCATCGACCGCGATGCGTACGACCGCGCCGTCAAGCAAGTGGAGGCGGGTACCTTCGGACTTCGCATCCGCTCTGTAGGATTCGCGATGAAGAAGTTCCTGGCCGACCCCGCCGGCTACAACCATAAGCTCGAGGAGGTCCTGTATGGCAATTAAGGTCCTGAAGCCAGGCCTGGCGACCACCGTGCAGGATGCCGGGCGGGAGGGCTACTACAACGTCGGCATCCCGCTGTCCGGCGCGCTCGAGCAGTACTCGTTCCGCGCTGCCAACCTGCTGGTGGGCAACGACGAAAGCGCCGCCGTGCTGGAATGCACGCTGATGGGCCCCGAGCTCGAGTTCCAGCGCGATGCGGTGATCGCCGTGACAGGCGCCGAGATGGCGCCCAAGCTCAACGGCACCGCCGCGTCCCGCAACCAGGCCATCGCAGTCAAAGCCGGGACAGTCGTGTCATTCGACTTCATGCGCACAGGCGCGCGCGCCTACATCGCAGTGGCCGGCGGCATCGACGTGCCCGTGATTCTGGGAAGCCGCTCTACCTATGGGCTGGGCGCGTTCGGCGGATTCCAAGGCCGGAAGCTGCAGGCGGGTGACGTGGTGCCGGTGGGCGCGCCCAAGGGTACGCCGAAGGTTGGGAAGCTCGTGCCGGACGGTCTCGCGATGCCGCTGCCCAAGGAGCTCGAGCTGCGTGTGGTGCCCGGCCTGTACTTCCATCGCATCACCGACGAGTCCGCGCAGAGCTTCTTCGAGGACACCTGGACCGTCGCGCTGGAAGCCGATCGCATCGGTTATCGCTACAAGCAGGGCCGGCCGCTCAAGTTCCGCGACCGCAAGCAGCCGTTCGGCGCAGGCTCCGACCCCTCCAACATCGTGGACGCCGGCTACCCCTACGGCTCGATCCAGGTGCCCGGAGGGCTGGAGCCGATCATCCTGCATCGGGACGCGGTCTCGGGCGGCGGCTACGCGATGATCGGCACGGTCATCAGCGCGGACATGGACCGCATCGCGCAGATGCAGCCGAACAACAAAGCACGATTCGTCAAGGTCGATCTCGACGCGGCCTTAGCCGCTCGAGCGGATCGCAACCAGCGCCTGCGGCGGCTGCGCGCGGCGCTGGCTTGATTCCCGATTCCGTGACGACCGCAACGAGCCTGCTCGGCAGGCGGCCCGCTTCGCCTATCACGGGCCGCGCTCCGTCCACGCGGGAGGGAACATCATGACCACATCGAACATTCAGGCTGCAGCCACCGCCGCGGCGCCCGTGCAGAACACCAAGCGCCGTGACACCTGGAGCGTGGATGCCGTCCTGCGCCTGTTCGAGCTGCCGTTCAGCGATCTCATCCACCAGGCGCAGTCCGTCCACCGGCAGCATTTCGACCCCAACGTGGTGCAGCTGTCCACTTTGCTCTCGATCAAGACCGGCGGCTGTCCCGAAGACTGTGCCTACTGTCCTCAATCCGTGCGTTACCAGACCGGCGTCCAGTCTCAAGATCTGCTGCCGCTGGACGACGTGGTGGACGCGGCGCGCCGTGCGAGGGACGCCGGCGCCACTCGCTTCTGCATGGGTGCCGCCTGGCGCGGGCCGAAGGACAAGGAACTCGAGCCGGTGCTCGAAATGGTGCGCGCGGTGAAGGCGCTGGGGTTGGAAACCTGCGCCACGCTCGGCATGCTGCGGGAGGGCCAGGCGCTGAAGCTAAAGAATGCAGGCCTCGACTACTACAACCACAACCTGGACACCGCCCCCGAGTTCTACGGTGAGATCATCACCACCCGCGTGTATGGAGACAGGCTCGAAACTCTGGAGCAGGTGCGCAACGCCGGCATCCACGTGTGCTGCGGCGGCATCGTCGGCATGGGCGAAACGCGAGTCCAGCGGGCAGGGCTGATCGCGCAGCTCGCCAGCCTCGATCCTCATCCGGAATCGGTGCCGATCAACAATCTCGTCCAAGTGGAGGGTACGCCGCTCTACGGCACTGAGCAGCTCGATCCCCTGGAGTTCGTGCGCACGATCGCGGTCGCGCGCATCACCATGCCCAGCTCTTACGTACGGCTCTCGGCGGGACGCCAGCAGATGTCGGAAGCCGTGCAGGCGCTTTGTTTCCTGGCCGGAGCGAACTCCATCTTCTACGGGGATAAGCTGCTGACCACCGGCAACCCCGACGTGGAGCGCGACCGCGCGCTGCTGAACAAGCTCGGCATCACTCCGCTTACCTGAGTGGTACCAAGCTGACGGGAAGTTCGCTCCAGCGTCGCGCCATTTCGCCGGGGAAGGCGGCTGCCGGCGCCGCCTTCCCACGGTCACGCCGTTACAGTCAGGCGTAGCGAACTAGCTCAGCGACTGATACACGGACTTTTCAAACGCGTAGAACAGCGGCAGCGATTTCGCGTCTCCAAACGGCAGCACCTGCGTCAGGTAAACCCCGCCCACGCCCTTGCGGGGGTCGATCCAGAAATAGGTGTTCGCCAATCCCGCCCAGGCCAGGCTGCCCGCCGAACGGCCGGTGGGCGCGCGCTCTTCATTGATCATGAAGCTCAGGCCCCAGTTCTTCGGCATGCCCGGGAAGAACTCTGCGTCGTTCGTCAAGGCCGGATTCGTCGTCCTGAGCATCCTGACCTTGAGGTCTCCCATGGCGTTGCGCGACATGAGGTCGACCGTCTCGGCCTTGAGTACCCGGTTACCGTTGCCCGTGCCGCGATTGAGGATCATCCGAACGAACAACAGGTAATCCCCGGCGGTCGAGTACAGGCCGCCACCGCCCATCTCGAACTCCGGTTCCTGGGGAATCTCGATATCGGTGGGGGCGAAGCGCCCGTCATCGCCTCGCATGTGAATCTTTGCCAGGCGCGAGCGCATCTCCGGCGTGATCTTGAACGCAGTGCTGCTCATGCCGAGCGGGCTGAACAGGTTCTCCTGCAGATAAACGCCGAGACGCTGCCCGCTGACGGCCTCGACCATCTTGCCTGCCCAGTCGATATTGATGCCGTACTCCCAGCGCTCGCCCGGATCGAAGAGCAACGGTGTCTTCAAAGCGGCGTTCTGGCAGCTGATGATGCCGGGGATTCCTTTGACCTTCTCATAACGGATGAGATCCACGCTCCACAGATCGTAGGCAAACCCGGCAGTGTGCGTGAGCAAGTGCCGCAGCGTGATCGGCCGTTTCGGGGGGCGAGTGACCGGCTGATCGTTGCCCCAGCCTATCAGAACCTGCGCGTCCGCCAGCTCGGGCACCCAGCGGCTCGCAGGCGAATTCAGTTCGAGCTTGCCCTGCTCCACCAGCTGCATGGCAGCGGTTCCGGTCAGCGCCTTCGTCATGGACGCGATCCAAACCACGGTATCGATCGTCATCGGGCCGTCTTGACCGAGCACGCGCTGGCCGAATGCGCCCTCATAGAGCGTCCCGTCCCGGTTGGTGGCTGTGGCGATCACACCCGGGACATCGCCCGCTTCGGCAGCGTTTCCAAGCAGCGCATCGGCGTTATCCTTCAGAGGCCCTTCGCCACGGCTTTCGCTGTAGGCCTCCTCGGCGGCCGCGCTCGCCAGCAGCGCTGCCCCAGCCTTCAGAAAGGTTCGACGGTCGGTTTTCATTGGGCTCCTCCCTCCTTTGCTTGAACTCGTCGGCACAATCGCACGACGCCCTTTGATAATAGCGCTTCTGTCGCGGAGGAGCCGGATCCCTCCTCGCCGCTCGCCCTCCTGGATCTGAAGTCAAGCCATGCTGACCACGGTCAGGTCCAGTGCACGCATGCGGGCGGCCGCATCCATGGCGGCCGGCAGCTCCGCCAAAGGAAAGCGTCGAACCGCTATCGTGTCCAAATTCAGAATGCCCGAAGAAATCATGCGGACCAGCCGTGCAGGAGCGTCCTTCGGATACATGAAATTGCCGATCACCGACCAGTCGTTGGCAAGCATTGCTCCCACGCTGATCGAGAGCGGCTGGCTCACGCTGCCCATCAACACCAGGCAGCCTCCGCGGCGCAGCGCTCCGAGCGTGGCCGTGGTCGACGCGGCGCTCTGCGCCCGGCCCACGATATCCAGCGCGAAGCTCGCCGCCCCGTCGCTCGCCTCGCGCAGCGCCCGGGTATCGGCAGCCACGTCGCCCGACAGCGTGACGATCCGCACACGGGATCCTCCGGCTTTTGCTACCACATCGAGCGCCGCCCGGTCGCGTCCGGCGGCGGCCACGAGCGCCGCTCCCATCGCGAGGGCGACGAGCACGCCCGCGGAGCCGAAATAGCCGCTGGCACCATTGACGATCGCGACTTCTCCGGCCCGGAATCCCGCGCGCAGAAACCCTCCGTATGGAACGACGAACTTGCCCATCGCCGCGAGCCGCTCACCGGGCAAGCCGTCTAGGCCAGTCAGAGGCGTGGCGCAGGCAGCAGGGACAGACGCGAAGGCGGCGAACACCCCGTCGGGCCAATCCCTCTGGAGGGCAAGCGGCTCGGGCGGCATATCGTCGAAGCGCGACGCGCCCATGGCCGTGAGACCGATCAGGACTTGAGCAGGACTGCCCACTCGCTCGTCGACAGCATAGTGCGGATTGAGCGATACCCGATCGCCCGGCTTGATGTGATACACGCCCACGCCAGCCGCCTCGACGATTCCCACTCCGTTGGTTCCAGGAACAAACGGGAAGGCCGGCATCGCGTACCCGAGCGAGCCATCGATGACTTGTTTCATGTAACTGAGCACCGGCGCCGCTTCCATTCGCACGACGATGCCGCCAGGCCTCGGCTGCGGATTATCGACTTCCTCGAGCACGAGCCTCCCTGGCCCGTGGAGCCGCCAAGCTTTCACATCAGCTTCCCTTCGTGCCTATCGTTCTCATTTTCTCCCCTTCTGACAGTACCGGACTCGGCTAACTGGACAGAGACCGAATAAAAGCTTCGGGGTGTTCCGGCGTAATCAACCACGGCCGCTCGTCAACGCGCTCGATCCAAACGAAGCCGTCGGTGCGCGAAATGTACATCTGTACGATTCCCCGCCGGGCGGTCCACAGCCAGCCGAACCCGCCCCAAAGGCCGCCGGCGCCGACGCGCATGCCCCAGCCAACTTGCTGTCGCAGCTCTCCTTTGTCGATGAGACGCACATCGGCGATCTCTTCCCGGCGTATTTGCCGGCGCTTGAGTGGCCAGATCACCTCGAGAACCCCGGGCCGAACTACAAAGAGGGTTGGCCGGAACCGCAGCCACACCCAGGCGTAGATGGCGACGAGCAACAGCCCGGGGATCGCCAACCGGCCTCCTCCGATAACCGCATTCGCCAAGAATACGAGTGGCAATGCTAACAGAGCAAGTGTGAGCACCAGTATCAGCGGCGACATAGGTGCGAGTCTAAAGCTATTTGCCGCAGTGCTCATTGCATGCGCGTCGGGTCACGAACCCTAGAAGATGACGGAGGCTTTGCATATGAAACTCGGCGGCCAAAGGCAAAAAGTCAGGGGTGCGGCTTCATAAGCGATTCAACCGGCTTCTACCACGACCTCCGACTTGAGCGAGTTGGCGATGTAGCACTGCTCGTGTGCCGTATGATGCAGCGACTCCAACTCCTCGGCGGCAGGCGACCGATCCGCCGAGAACTCAATCTTGGGGCGCAAGGTGATGCGAGTAATGGCCAGCTTCCCTGCTGAGTTCTTCTCCATCACCCCGAAGGCGTGGTCCAAGTAGCTTTCCACGACAAATCCACGCTTGGCAGCGAGGTAGAGGAACGTGAGCATGTGGCAACTGGACGCGGAGGCAACCAGAGCCTCCTCGGGGTCGACCGCTTCGACAACCGAGTAGGGCAGCGGAACTGAGTTCGGGGAGGAGGAGCCGGTGACTGTCACTCCGCCATCGAAAGACCACTGGTGGCCTCGGCTATAGCGATTGTCGGAGAACTTGGCCCCATTGCGCTTCCAACTGATTCGAGCTTCATACCTGTGCACCGTGAACTCCTTTCCAAAGCCGGGTAAGGACACGCAACGATCCTTCGGCGGCATCTGGTTCCTCCCAGTAATCTTCTCCCACAGCGTTCGGTGCTGCTATTTGATGTGTTTCGCCAATTGCCTCGGGCCGACTTCTGCGCCGTACACATTGCCCTTCATATCGACCGCTATACCCTCCGCCGCGCTGGTTCCGGTCATTTCCAGCGGATCAGGAATACGATACAGGACATCGCCATCTTTGAGGTTTCCAATTCGGATACCCCTCTTCCATCCCGGGTGGGTTGCAGATGGGAATCCGTTCGATTCTGAATCGGCCACATAGATCATGTCGTCCCGTATGTAAACGCCGCTCGGGCGACTGAACTGCTTCCACTCTGCGATGAACGTGCCGTCCCGATCGAAAATCTGAATGCGCATGTTCCCCCGGTCAGCGACGAAGAGCCGTCCCAGCGAATCCATAGCGAGGTCGTGAGGCGTCCTGAATTCTCCCGGCCCCGATCCCAACTTACCAAAGGACTTGATGAACTTGCCGTCCTTCGTGAACCTCGAGATGCGTGCGACTGTATCCGGTGGAGCGTTGTCGGCCTGCCCTGAATGGCCCTCCGCGATGAATATGTCACCACTCGGTGCCACTACGACACTGGTCGGTTCAGTCAAGGCCTCCGGCGGATTTCCGGCTACTCCCGCCTTCCCAAGTGTCAGCAGCACCTCGCCATCTGGACTGAATTTGATGACCACGTGACCCTTTGCCTTTTCCTCCGGGTTCTTCTTGCGTTCCCGTTCGTTTGCACCCCTTGCATCGGCCACCCATACGTTGCCGTCCCGATCCACATAGATCTTGTGGGGAAAAATGAACATGCCGGCGCCAAAGCTTTTCAGAAGGTCGCCGGATGAATCAAACTTGAGCACCGGCGGCAGGGCTGAACCGGCGCAGCTGTCGAACGCGAACGGGGACGCCCCAGGCGGGGTGTCCGGATTCGTACCGCATCGGTCCGCCACCCAGACGGATTCGCCATCATTGTCGATTGCGACGGCATTCAGCGCCCCCCACGTCCTTCCCTCCGGTAGTTTTCCCCACGGTGCGATGGTCTGGTACGGATTGGGCAGATCATTGGTCGGCTGGACATCGCCCTCCGGGGATGTACCCGCGCCGCACAGCGTTATTGCGGCGACCGTCACCAGCATCAGCAACCTCAATCGATCTGTGTGTGGCATGGGATCACTCCTTGAAAACTCAATCCTCTGACGACGTTCGCGCGTCCTCTAGGTCCAGATAGGAGTTAGGCTACCGATAGCCATTTCTTGAAGAACTCGGTTTGCACCCGGCTAGCCTCGTCAAAGAGCTCGCTGGGGTAATACAGGAGTCCGAAATGGCCGTCAGCGATGTCATACCACTGTTTGGGACCGGGCATGAGCTGATAGGCTTGTTTGGCCACCGAGTAATTACAGTGCACCATCTCGTCCTCCGGTGCCACCATCATCAGAGCGGGCGCTTCAAGAAAAGGTGCGCACAGCACAGGGTTGTACGGTATCCGTGTCGGCGGTAGCACCCGCGTGACACGGTTGATCCAGCGAGAGCCGGGGCGGCCCCCGTAGTCAATGAACCAACGGAACGCCTGGATCGGCTGAAGCAGCGACGGCGTACCGGCCTGGTCGAACGACACAGCCGGAATCGGACCGGTCGTCGTCTCTGGCGATCCGCGAACATCGCCCCGCAGCAATATTTCCTTGATCGTCTCGAAATTAGCGCTGTTCGCTTCAACGGATGGGGGCTCCGCGCCAAACACGGGACCTTGGGCGACGACGACTTTGACTCGGTGATCGATTGCGCCGACGACGACCACCTGCCCGCCCGTGTAGCTGTCGCCCCAAAGCGCAATTCGCTCGGGATCGACCTCATCCAACCGCTCGACGTAGTTAATCGCATCGCGGTAGCCTCGACATTGAATCCAGGGATTGATCTCCTGCCGAGGTTCTCCGCCGCTCCTCCCGAAGCTTCTGTGGTCATAGAGCAAGACTGCCAAACCCGCTCGACAAAATGCCTCGGCATACTTATCGGCCACCATGTAGATGGTGGCGGATGTTCCATGCGCCATGATGATGACGGGTGGCTTCTCCTTCCGCCTCTCCGGCAAAAAAAACCATCCTCGGAGCGTCGCCCCTTCCGACGGAAACTCAACTTCCTTGATCATTTTTCAGCCCCCGGAGATCGTTGCTTGCAGGTGGTTGCCCTGACGAGTCGCTTTCTCACGCGCGCGCCAGAACCGTTGTGTCCGCTTGGCGGCCAAGTTCGACCAACCGCAGGCTGCCGTTCCCCGCTTCCACGCAAGTGATCGAGGCGTGATCGGGCCGAAAGCACACGACATCCTCGCGAGAGTGCGCCGCCCCGACGGCGACGTTGATCGCAATAAAGTGAGAGAAGACGACGCTGTCCCGGGGTAGGCGAGCGAGCGAATCCAGCAGGGTTTGCCGCCACGCAAGATAGTCGGGGGAGCCTGCCGGGGCGAGATCGTTCAACTCACGCCACGTTCCCCGCATGGCCTGTTGCAGCCATTGTTGCCGCGCTCGAAGATCAAGCGGCGGCGAAGGAAGTTCGGCGGCCGGCTCGAAGACTTCCGCTGGCCGCTGCCACAGCCGTTCGAGTGGACGCGCCGTTTCGCGGCAGCGGCGCAATGGGCTCGTATAGATCGGCGTGGGATTCAGCGTCTGTGCGAGGGTCCGAGCCGCAGCTTCGGCTTGCTGTTGGCCGGTGGCATCGAGACCCGGGTCCGCCTCTTCGCCCCAGCCGGCCGCGGGACGGCCGTGCCGGATCAGATAGAGTTTCGGCATGCGCTGGATTCCAACTTACGATAGCAGAAATAACTCAGCGTCTAACGGCACGCCGTTCAGTGGGCGCGGCGATCACGCCAACAAAGTCAAAGCGCCGCTGCTCCGCGCCTCTGCCGCAGAGGCTGGTTCGGTGGCTCCCGCCCACTCTCCTCCATCCGAGCCAGCGGATAAGCGCCCCGCTCGGTATGCGCGACCACCAAAAGACGCCCTTGAGACGAGACCCCGAAAGTGATGTATCGAGTCTCGCCGGTCGAGTGATCGGGGTCTCGGCCCGTTATGGCTAGGTTGTCTCGGAGGCCGGTTGTCGCCTCCTCGAATGAAATGCCGTGCTTCAGCAGATTTGCGGCAGTCTTCCGCGGATCCCATTCAAAGCGCATGGGAGCATTATAGGGAGGAGGCTAGAAAGACGCCCAACGTTGGCAGTGAGGAGGGTACTGAACGGCGCCGCTGTTCAGCGCTCCTCTTGATTGCCTTGTTAGCCATCGATCCACTCATTTCATCGACCCGCGGACACACTCGGCAAGCTTCTGTCGTGCAGCAACACCGATCAATTCTTGGCATCTCAGGGCGTCCGCTGCGATTGATGAGAAGGACACGATGGGCTTTCCCTCGGCCTTCTCGCGTATGCAACTCTGACTTCGAAAAACGTAATACGTAAGGGAGTGCACTTTTGGATACGTGAATAGATCGTCGAGGTTCTCGGCGACGACATGCGTCAAGCGCAGCCTGTCCGGCATCCCCTTGGGAAGTCGCTCGAGTGCCTGCGCTTTCGTCAACCCCCGATCACGCATCGCCGCGATGAACAATGCGGAATTCGCCTCAGGTCTACAAAGGCCCTGGAGGTGTGCGGCATACTGTTCCGGTTCCGGAAAATCCCACTGTAGATCGCCACTGCCCTTCTCCTCGGCAACACAGAGCGGGGAGACTAAGGCAAGCGTGACGAGGATCGTGGCGGTCAGCGTTTGCACCATCGTTTGTTCCATGGGTAACGACGGCAATAACTTGCCGGACAACAGCAAGCGAACCGCAGCCGTTGGACGGTCAAGTTCATTGCCAGGTTAGACATCCTCGGCCAAGAGCGTCTTTTCAAGATGTGCTTTCCCTTTACGGGTGAGTCTCCAAGCCGCTTTGTTTCCCCCGAGATTGGGCACGCGTTCCAGGAGGCCACGGTCTCGCAACCGATAGAACACGCTCTTCATTGCGTTCTCCGACTCTAGTCCGGTCAGCTGCCGGCCGACGGGGTTCGTGATTGTGGCGTGCGTGCGAAAGTAATCGAGGACAATGTCTTCGGCGGACGCGAGCTTTTCGTGTCGTATGTGAACAACAACCGAGTTTTCCTTCTCCTCGATTACGGGTTCTTTCAAGCGTAGCCGCTTCATGGCTGCGAAAGCAGTGTTTAGGCCCTCACCTACGTCTTTGTTGGGTGGGTCTGGAAACTTGTTGATGACACGGACCAGGTTCCCGTTTCGCGCGAAGCGCTCGCTTAGGATGTTCCGCGGCGTGATATGCGCAGGTAGCTTGCCCGGACTTTCAACTTCCACTCTGTTTTCGAAGATACGAATGTGAACGTCGTCCGCGGACGAATAGTCGCGGTGCAGAACGGCGTTCGTGATTACCTCGTGGAGGGTCTCTGGCGGGTACTCTATTGGAACCAGGCCTTCCGGTCCAAGAACACGGAGTTCGTTGATGATTTCCTGGGTCTGCGCAACGGCTTGATGAACGAGATCGTAGGCACAGCCTTCTACAGAGATCGGATTTCCAACCAACGTCTCCCTTGTTCCCTCAGCAAGAGTCGTCTTGTATCTGTAGATCTTCAGTCCACTTCGCTTGGGCAGAAGAGCCTGCGGGAGGTCCGAGAATAGAAGCACTCCAGCAACTGTCGGCTTCTCGTTCTGGATAAGTTGCTGCTTTCGAAGCCACGGTTCCGGCTCCGCTGTCGGTATCACCTCCAACATGAACCGGATGATCGTTGCGCTATTTGAGATTTCAACTGGGTCTGCGCTCACTGTCTCGTTTTCGAAGGAGGTAATCCCCTTGTTTCGCTCAAGCGTCTGCAAGGCCTCGGGCGTGTTGACTGGCAAATTCTGAGCACCGCGCCGCACATAGGGGATTCGATCTCCAGCCTTTACTACAGCTCGGCTCTTCCGGACGACCAGCTGGAGAACTAGGCCCTTTTCGCGATCGTGCCTGAGGAACGTGTAGGCATAGTCCTCGCCCAACGGAAAGAGAGACTCAAGGAGCTGGAGGTGACCGTTTGCAGCCTCGAGGTTGTGGAAACCGTCCCACTTCCGATCGTTCGTGATACCGATATAGAGTTCGCCGCCGTCGGCATTGGCGAGTGCCGACACGGAGCGGCTGAGTTTGGCGGGTTGAATGTCTCTGCCCTTGAAATCGAGGAAGTGGCCCTCGTCGAAGGCCAATATGCGGTCACGCTGAGCGTCCGTGATCGGTACCGTCACGATTGCCATTTTAAAGTTCCTCCCCGCGATATTCCTGGGGTGTCTAACGGGAATGAGCTAACCGGCGCGCTGGCACAGTGATAGTAAAGCACGACCACGCTTCCCGACGCGTCCGGTTCAGCGAAAGGTTGGGCAGCGGCCAGCAAACCACCACCCGCGCACTGCGGGCAGACCTCAAAGAGAGAGACGATACCTCTGCCTCACATAGCCGCGACCTATCCGAGTTTTCAACCGCGGGATGCCAGCCCGAGAGGTTTCCACGAACGGAGCCACGACCAATCGGCGTCAAGGAAGCCTCCGTCATGCTGCTCCCGTTCATCGACTTCCCATCTCAGTGGTGCCTTGGTTCAGGGACAGCCAGCGCGTCCATAGTCGACTTGAGCTCTTCTTCCGCCTCTTGGATTACGCGCTGCCGATCAGTATTGAAGCCAAGCGACAACTCAAGTGCGGACTTTGCGTCCGCTATCGCCTGCAACAGCCGTGGGTGCATACTTGGATCTAACCCGCCCACAGCGAAATGGAGCGCCTTCGCTGCGTGATAACCGACAAATGGTTTCTCCGACCCAATTAGCCTCACCAGGAGCGGAAAGTATTGGTCGCTGGCGAAAACCTGAAGGATGGCGACCGCGGCTAAGCGTTCGCCCGGAGATGGGCTGTTGGCGAGTTCATCCAGCAAGGGGTATGAGGCCGTGGCGAGGGTCCGCATCTTCTCGAAAACCTGCTCCATACGCGTAGTGCGCTCATCAGACGCTCGCATGCGCTGCCGAATTCGTTCGTAGGTGTGCGCATACGCGCGAACTTGACCACGTACCACGCCAAGAGATGTATAAAAAGCGTCAGTTCTATCGGGCCTTGGACTGACGTCCGGAGACAACGGTGCAGGGCCAGATACGAGGTTGCTGATCTCCGTCGCCACCTCTACGAAGGCCTCCTCCCGTGACGGCCATGAACTGATCGCCTTCGCACCGCGCGGGATAAGTTGCAATTCACTGAAGCGCGACTCTTTCCACAGACACGGCTTCAATAGGATGGGAATAACCTTCGCCTCTCCGTTCTTAAGACGGGATAGTGCTCTTTCCCATTCGATGCCAAAGCAGTATTCGGAGGCTAAAAACTCTTCACTGATCAGAAGGAGAATTAGATGGGCTGAATCGAGTTGGTCGCTGATCTCAGTGTTCCAATCTGCTCCCGGCTCAATCATGCGATCGTGCCACTCGACGATCTTATTTTGACGCGCGAGTGGCGCGAGATAGACGCCGAGCTTCTGTCTGAACTCGGCATCCTTATGTGAATATGAGTAAAAGACTCGCCAGACCATTTCCAGTCCCAAGTGCATGTCACTCGGAGACGCGTTCAGAGATCAGTCGCTCCGACACTTCCCCCGCACCAATGGTGCGGGCTCGTTCAACTAGAAGTCGGCCGCATTCTGAGGTTCCTGATATGAGTACCTTGGTCCTACGTTTAGGAACTTGTTCCCAATAGAATAAACCTTCCGCCGGTCATACGGTGACGATCCTGTCTTGGAGCGCCCGCCCGCGGCGTAGCGAGAGGATCCAGACGCCAGTGGTCGGGTCCCACTGCGCTCCTGCTTGCTTGATTCTCGCGCGGACGCGCGCCTCGTGGACACCGATCCGCAGTGTGACCTTCGAATCGGGATTGAACGCGGCTGTTGCCGACAAACTGGCTGCTGGTGTTGGCGCCCAGAGTTGCTCATCGACAATCAGCTCCACCGTCGTGTAGCGTCTTCGGCGCTGCTCGTCGTACCGATACCGAACGAAGATGAGGCGATCACCGAAACGCTGCACCAACTTCTTCGTCCCGTTCTGGCCGGGACGGCACGTGGTCCTTGCCTCCATTGGGGTTCCCCTGCTGTTGTATGACGCAAGGAGAGTGGCTCCTTGGCAGGGTCATGAGGTGAGCCTAAGGCGGGGCGCTGGAATGCGATGCCGGACAGCGCTGGGCTTGGACCGCTCTAGGAACTGGCCGCGTCCGGGCCTTAGGGATGTCCAGCGCGAAACGAGTGGACTGTAACACCCGATTCGGGAGTACCCCTTGTATCTTGATTTCCGGTGGTAGCTAGCTACTATCACCGGAGGCAGGGGAAGCTCGCAGCACCCCTAAGTGCTTCGACACAGTGGGTGAGAAGGAGCCCCCTGCCTCATTTTCGCGCCTGATCTGCAAGACTGC
>JBGPOV010000006.1:0-79621 GCA_041488255.1 Gammaproteobacteria bacterium
AGGACTCACCGGGCGCCGTGGATGCGGAGGCAATCGCGGATTCGAACGAGCCGGCCAGAGACGTAGAGAAACCGCTCACGTTGTCCAAGTCCCAGCGGTCGCCGCGATACCACCCGGGCTGGTAGCTGCCGTCGGTCTGAGCCTGAGCTCGGAATACCTCTGCAAACTTCTCGGACCAATGCTGCGACACGCCCAACGCGAGGGCAAACGGGAGGTAGGCTTCGAACAATCGCGGCGTCTTGCGCGGCACGCCGGCGAGCTTCAACTCGTCGCCTTCGGCTACGTCCAGATACAACTTGAAGCCCTCGATCTCATCCATGCGTTTGCGGCCCTCACGCGTGGGTGCTTTGAGCAACTTGGCGAAAGGGGCGTTGACCACCAGCACGGCGAAGGCGACAGCGACCGTTGCCCAGCCGCCGGGTGTGACCACGAACCACTCGATGCCGAAGCGGCCATCGTTCGAGAGCGCAAAGATCCCCACAGAAATCGCCAGGACGCTCAAGACAACGCCAAGGAAATGCCAGCCGTAGTTGATGTGAAAGAAGCTCTCGAGGTACTTGCGCTGCAGCTCCTCCTCCTGCGCTTTCCTCGCGCGCTGCAGGACCGTATGGTACTGGTCATCGAGCAGCAGCGAGTCGCGCCCCGCGAACATCGTGCGCAGAAGCGCTTCCTCATCCGAGGTAAGCGGGGTGGTCGAGCCTTCCTTGCGCTGCAGGACGTACTTGCCTTTGCGCAGCAGCCCGCCGGCTTGCTGCTCGATGATCAGATAGCCCTTCACCGCGAGACTCAGGATCCCAGCCACGAAGCAGCGGTTGTCGTAGCCCATGAGCTCGAGGTACCGCGTCGAGGCGGGCGATTCACCCTCCGGCGGACGGTAGCGGGGCACCACGACGCCGCGCTGCGGGTCGCGGCCGACACCCCTCCAGATCAAGAAGTAGTACCCGAGCACGCAGAGCAAGCCGATCAGGGCATAGCCCAACGGCTTGTTGTCTCGCAGGAAGTACTGCACGGAAGCAAAGGCACCCGGTGCCGCGACGAACCCCTTGGGCCAGGTCACGACGATGGTGAGTCCCTGCTGCGGCGGTAGCGGCTTGGTCGTCTCGAACACTGCCAGGCCGTTGTCTACGCGAGCCGTGTAATTCCTGCCCTTGGCGCCCATCGGACCGGTGTACCCCTCCACGTGCACTGCGCTTGCGGGAACTCCGGCTGGAAGCTTCACGCGCGCGGTCGCAACGTCGATCGGAAACGCCCAGCCCACCCCGGTGACGTTCCAATACAGCTCGTCGTGGTCAGGGAAGAACCCGAGCTGCCGATCGGTCCGGTAGCGGATCTCGTAGAGGTACTTGCCCGGCGGGAGGAAGCGATCCTTGTCCCCGACGTACATGGCCACGCCGTTGCTGCGCTGCTCGATGTGATACCCCCCGCTCACTCCGTCGCGCTTGATCGAGAGCAGCTCGAAGCCCACGGTCGTGCGGGTGCCGTCCGGCTTGAAGTACGTCGTGGGAAACTCGCGGAAAATGCCGCGGCGGATCTGATGGCCTTCCGCGCGCACGAGGATCGTTTCGATGACCTCCAGGCTGCTGTCAGGCTGCACCTGGATCTGGCTGTCGAAAGACAGGATGCGCTCGTCGGCGCCGGCCATAGCGGCCGTCAGCAGCGCGAGCGTGAGTACAAGATGTCGCATCAGCGTACCTCCGCGGGTTGCGCTTCATCGGCGCTGTCGAGCTCGAAGTACTCGGCGGGGCGGAAGCCGAACAGCCGCGCCATCAGCAGATCGGGGAACGTGTCCACACGCGTGTTCAGATTGTTGACCGCGCCGTTGTAGTAGCGGCGGGCATACTGGATCTGGTCTTCGACCTCCGAGAGTTGATGCTGGAGATCGAGAAAGCTTTGGCTCGCTTTGAGCTGCGGATAGGCTTCCGCCACAGCGATGAGCCTTTGCAGACCGAGCCCGAGGCTGCTCTCGGGACCGCGCTTCTCGGCCGGGCCGGCGGCGATCTGCGCCTGCAAGCGCGCCTGCACCACGCGCTCCAGCACGCTGCGCTCGAAGCCGGCGTGCTGCTTCGCCACCTCCACGAGCTTGGGGATCAGATCGTGGCGGCGTATGAGCTGCACGCCCACATCGCTCCACGCCGCACCGACTCGAGCGCGGTCGCGTACGAGAAGGTTGTAGGCGACGATGACCCAGGCGCTCAGGGCAGCGGCGATCAGGGCGAGAAGGATGAGCATGACGGCGGCGTGACAGTTAGCCGCTGCCGGGCATGCAGGATTTGCGCCAGAGGCCGCCGCCCCGTGAGGGGATGACACGGGCGCAGATGGCCCAACCTCCGGGTACAGTCAGATGATGCTCGGCTGCCCGGCTTGGACGGGCGCGCTAGTGGCCTGTAACAACGGAATCCAGAGCACGCTCCCTCTCCCCTTGAGGGAGAGGGCCGGGTGAGGGGTACTCCCGAATCGGCTGTTACAGTCCATTGGTCACACGGAGTGTCGTCACCCTCGAGCAGCAAGGGAAGCCTGCTGATCGACCTCCGTGATGAGACGCGTCACCAGGCGCCGCAAGGGGCCCTTGTGCAGCAGAATGAGCAGCCACGGCCAGACGAACCCCCAGAACAGCACCATCGCCCAAACGATAATGAGGTTCTGATCGACGGAAAGGCCCGGGACCATTCGCCCCGGAGATTGGGTGATGTAGGTGCGCACATCGAAGGTGAGCAGCAGCACCAGACCAATCAGCCCGAGCACGCCAGAAAGCCCGATAGCATAGGAGGCCCAGCGCCAGTAGTGGACCTGATAACGCACGATCCCGCCCTGCGGCAGCTCGAGGTCGAGCTCGTTCAGGCCGACACTGATCGCGGTCCACCAGTCTGCCGCGCGGACGTGGAGGTGGTGTGTGTCAGCCTGAGTGACGACGTAGTTCGACCGCGGGTGGGGTTGTCCGGACAGAAGCCCGCTATCGACGCGCTGGCGAAACCTCTGCAGGAACTCCTGGCTCGCGGAGCGGATCGGGACAGTACCATGGATCTCAGGGGCCAGGGTCATAGTGGAGGCGAGAGGTCGAATTCAACGATTTCCGGCGGCGTGCGACTGTAGTTGCTGTACCGGATCCACGTCGGGCGCACGCGCACATAGACTAAGCCGGGCCAGCTCTGCCGTTCACGCCCGTCCGGAAACCGAGTGAAATATAGCTCCTTCAGCCGTTCGAGTTCTTCCCCGCTGGGTTGATCCGCTACTCCCTCGTACTGTACGGTCCGTTCATCACCGTCTATCAGCCCACCGATAACGAACGAGATCTTCCGGTTGCGGCGGAGATTCTGCGCCTTCCGCCTTGTGTCGAGCGTATCGAAGAAGACGTGAAGGTCGTCAGTTACCACGATGCCCACGACCGCTGCTTGGGGTGTCCCGGACGGCGATACGGACGCCTGAACAGCCAGTCGATGGCTGCGCATGAATTGCAGAAGGTCAACGCGGTTCACTCGTCCCCTCTCGCATACACCGAAGGTGCGCGCCCGCGAGGTGTACGCTCGTGCTAACCCGCCGCCGGAGCGCAAAGCGCGGAGGGTACGCTGGGTTGGGCAGTCGGGTTCAGCACATGGTTAGCCACGCTGCATCCTCGAAAGTGTCTCGGCGAGTTTGGTGACTCCGACTTCTTGTGCCTCTGCGCTCGAAAGGTCAACGTACAAGCGCCCTTGCAAGAAGGGCAACTCTCCAGCGAGAGTTTTGCCCTCTTCATCTAGTACAACCGGAATTATGAGCTTCTGGCCGCCTTGACTGTAGAAGAAAGACCCTTCGAACGAGATCCACTTGGATTTGTCTGAATTCCGCGAGAGGACCATAAGAACCGCATCGCTGGAGCGCAGCGCCCGTTCGATCTCTTGTTGAAATAACACCCCGGGAGAGAGCTCGAACTGGTCAAGCCACAGCTTGACTTCGGCGACTTTCAGTTGGTGGTAGAGATTCAGAACGCTCGGCTTGTCCGCATGTGAGTAGCTGATGAACACTCTAGGGGCATGCAGCACACTACTGATTGGCCACCCGGAGAGTGGGGTCTCCTGCGATACATGGCGGACGAGGTTTTGCGCCCTGAAAAGAGTGCCAAGCTCGCGGCTAAGACGCTCCGGCGCCTTGCGATGCGCGATGCATGTGTCTACGAAGTCTCGAAGCAACCGCTCGAACTTGTCGAAGGATGGCAACTCGAACGCAGCGAAGTAGTTTGGATCGTACCCGGGCGCGTCGCTGCGCTTCTCAAGCTGAAACAATATCGCCGACGGGCGGTTCGTCAGAGGAATGCCGGCTCGGCCGAAGCCGTCCCTGATCTGGCGCCACTCGTCATCTGGCACGACGTCGTCCGCGAAGATCATCGGAGTAAATATGTGCACATTTGTGCCAGAGTACCGAGAAATTTGTGGCTTGCGGTCTCTGAAGAAGGCTACGAAATCGAAGTCAAGTGAGGAGAACAGCAACAGCGCGAAGACCGAGTCTTCGGGCTTGAGATTGTTCTCGGCACAAACAGAAACAACTTCGTCGAGCCACTGTTGTACGTTAAAGACGTAGAACATGCGAACGTCTCCGAGTTGCTAACGCTGGGGCTGAGGAGGCGCCGGCGCGCGAAGCGCGACGGGAACCGAACAGCGGCAACGCTGTTCGGCGCTCCCCTCCAGCTTCTGGTTAGAGTTCTCTTTCACGTAGCAACAGTTCCCTGGTAGCTATTGTGCGGAGCAGTGCTTCCTCATTCTGGAACAACGAATAAGCGTTGATATTGTTTGCGTCGAGTAGACGCAACATCTTCGTTCGCTCTGACGTTGGCAACGTGAATTTCCAAAGACGATCTTGGTCGTTCTTGCTTGTGCCGTACACGAGATCATGAGGAGAGAATTTCCAAGGGCCGCTATCAAACTGACAACAGATGGTGTAGCTGCTCTGTTGATTGAAGTGTCGGGGATGAGAGCGGACGTAAGGGCCGAAGGAGACTATTTGTGGTGCATTAGAGGCGCCAGCCTTACCCCAACCGCGTTCTTCCCAGAAGACGTAGATCGCCGCCATGTCCTCAGGGGCATCTTCGAACGCGAAATATGCAGCAATCGCTAAGGAGCGGGTCCAATCAAGCAGCGGGGATGGAAACCCGTGGTGACGGAGGTAGACGAGATAGTCGTACCCGGGAAACCGTGTGAGCTTGAGGTTATCGTATTCGGCTGCCCACTTCTCCAGGTCGGAATACTCAGCCAGATCCCATCGGTGAGGTAGAAAGGTCTCGATCTGTGGCTTAGCAATCGAGATGAGCCTAAAGTATTGTGCAAACGTCTTCACGTGAGGGGCGCTTCTCTCAAGCGTCGTCTGCAGCTTCCAACGTGAATTCCCCTGGCCCCGAAAGAGAAGCTCGGAGGAGTGCCCGTGACGCACCTGCATGAGTTCCATGCGCTCTGATCGGAGGCGATCAACCTGCTCCGACAGTTCCTCCCATGTGTCGACTCCGATGGCTTGCATTCGCAGAACTCTAACTTGAAATGGGCGTCACTCGGCGGTTCCCGATATGAGTACCTTGTTACCAACTCTAGGAACTTGTTCCCAGCATCATAAACCTGCTCGACTGGGCGCGGCCGGCGTAACGCGCATGATGACGTTTGGTGGTTCGATTGCGCTTCGATCCGAGCGGGGCCTGCTGGAGTGCGTCCTTCCGTCGATTGTTGTGGGCGTTGTCGTCTTCCGCACCGCCTTCGACCGCCCCGGCTAGCGGACCTTGACAGAGGCTTTGGAAGTGCCGTTCATGGTTCGACAGGCTCAGTACGAACGATACTTCCCCACCTGCCTACGTCGGTCTCTTGGGATATGACTAGTGGACTGGAAGAGTTGGGTCGGTAGTGGCGCGTTGTATTACCCCTCACCCCTGCCCTCTCCCGCAAGGGGAGAGGGGGACTACCGCTCTCCTCGTGACGAGCGCGGGCGGGTAAGCGACTCGGGGCGCATGATCTCGTCGAGCTGCTCGCGCGTGAGCAGCCCCTTCCTCAGGACCAGACCATAGATGCTCGCGCCGGTAGCCTGGGCCTCTTGCGCGATCATCGAAGCGTTCTCGTAGCCGATGTACGGATTGAGCGCGGTCACCAGTCCGATCGACTCTTCCACCATGCGCTTGAGCCTGTCGCGGTTAGCCGTGATGCCGCGCACGCAGCGGTCGCCGAGCGTCAGGCACGCCTGGCGCAAGTGGGTCATGCTCTTGAACAAGCTGTGGGCGATGATCGGTTCGAAGGCGTTGAGCTGGAGCTGACCGGCTTCGGCCGCGAAGGTCACGGTGATGTCGTTGCCGATCGCCTCGAAGGCGACTTGATTGACCACCTCGGGGATGACCGGGTTGACCTTGCCGGGCATGATGCTGGAGCCAGCCTGCACGGCAGGCAGGTTGATCTCCACGAAGCCCGCGCGCGGTCCGCTCGACAGCAGGCGCAGATCGTTGCAGGTCTTCGACAGCTTCACCGCCACACGCTTGAGCACGCCCGAAAGCTGCACGAAGGCGCCCGCGTCCTGCGTGGCCTCGACCAGGTTGGGCGATACCACCAGCGGCACTTCGCAGATGTCCGCCAGGTAGCGAACGGCCATTGCGGCGTACTCGGGTTCGGTGTTGATCCCGGTGCCGATGGCGGTGGCGCCTAAATTGACCTCCTGGATCAGCACGGCCGCTTCGCGCAGGCGGTGCTCGTCTTCGTCGAGCATCACGGCGTAAGTGCTGAACTCCTGCCCCAGGGTCATCGGCACCGCTTCTTGGAGCTGCGTGCGCCCCATCTTGATGACGTCCACAAACTCTTCGGACTTGCGCTCGAACTCCTTGCGCAGCGTAGCCATGGCCGTCACCAGGCGATCCAGGTAGAAGCGCAGCGCTACATGGATGGCAGTGGGATAGACGTCGTTGGTGCTCTGACTCAGGTTGACGTGGTCCATCGGGTGCAGGTGCTCGTACTCGCCCTTCTTGTGCCCGAGCAGCTCCAGCCCACGGTTGGCGATGACCTCATTGGCGTTCATGTTGGTGGAGGTGCCTGCGCCGCCCTGGATCACGTCCACGACGAACTGATCGTGCAGCTCTCCGCCCCGGATCTCCCGGCAGGCTTGAATGATCGCGTTCGCCCGCTTATCGTCCAGCAGGCCGAGCTCCAGGTTGGCGTGCGCCACCGCTTGTTTGACGCAGGCCAGCGCGTCGATGAACTCAGGGTAGACGCTGATGGGCGTCCCGGAGATGGGAAAGTTCTCCAGGGCGCGCAGCGTGTGAATGCCGTAGTAGGCGTCGCGCGGGACCTGGCGCTTGCCGAGGAGATCGTGCTCGATGCGATAGGCGTGCTTGGTCATCGCGGCCCTCCATGGGCAAGCTCGCTCACCCCGCGCGCTGCGGCGAGCGCCAAGCTCGAGGGGGACGGGACCTGCTGGCGATCAGGCCGCGGCCTTGTACTCTAGGGCCCCGGTCATGATCGCCACTGCATCCGACATCTTGATCTCTTTCGCTCTCACCAGAGCCGCTCGCCGGCCGAGGCGCTGGATGTGGATACGGTCGGACACCTCGAATACGTGCGGCATGTTGTGGCTGATGAGGATCACCGGCAAGCCCCGCTCGCGCACGCGGCGGATCAGGTCCAGGACCATGTTCGATTCCTTCACCCCCAGCGCCGCGGTAGGTTCGTCCATGATCACGACGTGCCGCGCGAAGGCAGCGCTGCGGGCCACAGCCACACCTTGCCGCTGTCCGCCCGACAGCGTCTCCACCGCCTGCTTCATCGAACGGATGCCGATCTGCAAGTCCTTCATGTGGGCGCTCGCTTCGGCTTGCATCCTCTTCTTGTCCAGCAGCCGCAGCAGCGATCCCAGCCAGCCCCCACGGGTGGCCTCGCGTCCGAGAAAGAGGTTCTCCGCGATCGTCATCGCGGGGGCCACCGCCAGGTCTTGGTAGACCGTTTCGATGCCGTGCTTGCGGGCGTCGACCGGGTTGTGGAAATGGACGAGCTGTCCGTCGACGAAGATCTGGCCCGAGTCCGGAATCAGCGCCCCGGACAAGGCCTTGATAAGCGTCGACTTGCCCGCGCCGTTGTCCCCGATCACCGCCAGGATTTCGCCGGGCATGACCTCGAAGTCCGCTTCGTCCAGTGCCGTGACGTGGCCGTAGCGTTTGACCAGCTTACGCGCTTCGATGACGGGGGTGGGAGCGGTGGCGGACATGGTTCTCAAGCCTTGCGGCGTGACATCTGGTCGGTGGCGACAGCCAGAATCACGAGAATACCGGTTATCAGGATCTGGTAGACAGACGGAACACCCATCAGGGTAAGGCCGTTGCGGATTACGCCGATAATCAGCGCGCCGATCAGGGTACCGAGAATCATCCCGCGGCCACCAAACAGACTGGTGCCACCCAGCACAACGGCGGTGATGCTCTCCAGATTGTCCGTCTGTCCCGCCTGCGGGTCGCCGACATTGGTGCGCGCCACCAGCAACAGTGCAGCGATCCCGTAGATCAGCCCGGCGACGGTATAGATTCCCACCAGCATGCGCCGCGCCGGAATGCCCATCAGCCGCGCGGCTTCGGGATTGTTGCCAAGCGCGTACACATGCCGACCCGGCGCCGTCTCGCGCAGCATGAACCACGTGCCGAGATACATCAGAAGCATCAGGACCGTACCGTAGGTCACCGATGTCTCGCCGATCTTGAATGTATTGCCGAAGAACAGCATTGCGTCGGGCAACCCGGAGACGGTCTGCGACTTCGAATAGATCTGCGTGAGCGCGAA
Source organism: Gammaproteobacteria bacterium (assembly GCA_041488255.1). Taxonomy (GTDB): domain Bacteria; phylum Pseudomonadota; class Gammaproteobacteria; order Burkholderiales; family SHXO01; genus SHXO01. Next base: position 8,757 of record JBGPOV010000006.1, read on the forward strand.
GGCGATGTTCAGCGTTCCGAGGGTGACGATGAACGGCGGCAGCCTGACATAGGTGACGAGCGCGCCGTTCAAGAGCCCGAACGCGACGCACGCCAGCAACCCGCACAGAATCGCGAGGTAGGGATTCAATCCCAGATCGACCGCGAACTTGGTCATGACGATCGAGCCCAGCGCCATGATCATGCCGCACGACAAATCGATCCCCGCGGTGAGGATCACCAGGGTCTGGCCAATGGCCACGACCCCCACGACCATCACCTGCTGCAGGATCAGCGAGAAGTTCTGGCCCGTCAGGAAGCGGTCCGACTGGAAGGCGAAGAACGCGCACGCTATAGCGAGGGCGATGAACGGCCCGAACGTGGCCACCGGCGGCATGTGCGCGAACAGGCCACGTACACCGGGACTGGCGGCTGTCGCTGTCTGAGCGGTCATAGGTCCTACCCCCCCACCGGTCCTACCCCCACCCTAACCCTCCCCCGCAAGCGGGGGAGGGAAGGAGAACTTGCCCTCCCCGCAAGCGGGGGAGGGAAAGAGAGCTTGCCCTCCCCCACGAGCGGGTGAGGGAAAAGAGGGCTCGAAAGGCACTAGCCCCAGCAAGCGCTCAAGCCAAACTTGGTGTCCTTGCTTTCGACGCCCTTCATGGGCTTGTCGGTGATGAGCGTGACGCCCGTATCGGTGTAACCGGATACCTTCTTCCCGGTCTTGGCGTACGCGACACCGGCCTCGACGCCCAGCTGCGCCATCTTCAGCGGGTACTGCTGCGAAGTAGCTGCGATGACGCCGGCCTGAATATTCCTCACGCCTTCACACCCGCCATCGACGGACACGATCAGCACGCCCTTCTCCTTGCCTGCGGCCTTGAGCGCCTGATACGCGCCGGCCGCGGCGGGCTCGTTGATGGTGTACACGACGTTGATGTTCGGCGCCTTCTGCAGGCAGTTCTCCATCGCGGTCTGACCCTTGGCCCGGTCGCCCTGCGTGTCCTGGCTGCAAACGATGCTGGCGTCGCCTTCCTTGATGCCGAAGCCTTTGAGGAACCCGTCGTGGCGCAGCTGGCCGACGGTGATGCCGGGGGCCAGGTCCATGGTCGCGATCCTGGCGGGTTTGCCGGCCATTGCGGCCTTCGCGTACTGGCCGATCAAAACACCGGCCTTGAAGTTGTCCGTGGCGAACAGCGCATCGGTCGCGTCCTGAGGATCGGTCGGGGTATCGAGCGCGATCACCAGCACCCCGGCAGCGCGGGCTTTCTTGATGGCCGGTACGATCGCCTTGGTGTCGCTGGGTGTAATCAGAATCGCCTTGGCGCCGGCGGTCACCATGTTCTCGATGGCCGTCATCTGGCCGGCGTTGTCGCCGTCGAACTTACCGGCGGCGGACATCAGCTTGGCGCCGTCGGCCTTCGCGGCTGCTTCAGCCCCCTGCTTCATCTTCACGAAGAACGGATTGGTTTCCGTTTTCGTGATGAGGCCGACAATCGGCTGCTGCTGCGCATAAGCGAATGCTGCGGTGCACATGAGCAGACACAGCAAGACGACTCTCTTGGCTTTCATGTAGGACCCTCCTCCATTCGAATGAGTAAGCACAAAACTTGAGCGAAGAGAACAGGTTGACTCGACGACCCGCGGCCGCGTCTGCCTCTTCCGCCGGCTATGTTACTAAATCGTGTCGCTTTGGGTTAGTCTCCGTTCAGCCTCCCGGGTGCGGCGTAGCTGCCAGCGCCTGAACGCTGTTGTTCAGCACCCCCGGTAGACACGGTGGGTGCCATCCCTTGCTCCGGGCATCCGGTCCGCGTCAACCGGTGCGGGAGCACAGCGCGACAACGGAGCCACACTCATCGCCATGACAGCAGTATATCTCGGAATCGACGTGGGCACTTCCGCGGTCAAGGCGCTGCTTGCCGACGAGCGTCAGCGCGTCGTTGCCGAAGCGACACAGCAGCTGCAGATCTCACGGCCGCAACCGCTGTGGTCCGAGCAGGACCCCGAGGACTGGTGGAGCGCCGTCGTCCGCGCTGTGCTGAGCCTGAGGCAGGCGGCGCCCAGCAGCTTTGCCGCGGTGCGCGCGGTAGGACTATCGGGGCAGATGCATGGCGCCGTGCTGCTCGGCGGTGATGGCAGCGTGCTCCGCCCCGCCATCCTGTGGAACGACGGGCGCTCGCACGAACAGTGCCTCCGGCTCGAGCAGAGTGTACCGCGGCTTGGAATCATCGCGGGCGTGCCCGCGATGGCGGGTTTCACCGCGCCGAAGCTACTCTGGATCGCGCAGCACCAGCCGGAGATCTTTTCACGCATCGGCACGGTGGTCCTTCCCAAGGACTATGTGCGGTTTCGCCTGACCGGGGAACGGGTCACGGACCTCTCCGACGCCGCGGGAACTCTGTGGCTCGACGAGGCCGCTCGCAGCTGGTCGGCGGAAATCCTCGAAGCGGGTGGAATGTCCGAGGCGCAGATGCCGCGCCTGGTGGAGGGCTCGCAACCGTCTGGCGTCCTGCGGCCCGAGATCGCCCGCGAATGGGGTCTGCCGGGGAATGTAGTCGTCGCGGGAGGCGCGGGGGACGCGGCGGCCGGCGCCGTTGGAATCGGCGCGGTCTCCGACGGCGACGCGTTTGTCTCTCTCGGCACGTCGGGGCAATACTTCGTGTCCACGGCAGCCTACCGGCCCTTTCCGCAAGCCTTCATCCACGCTTTCTGCCATGCCGTCCCCGAGCGCTGGTACCAGATGGCGGCCATGCTCAACGGCGCGAGCTGTCTGGCCTGGGCCGCGAAGCTTCTCGGCAGCGACGACATCGGCGCGCTCCTTGCGCGCGTGGAGGCAAGTTACCGGGGTGCGGGCAGCGTTATCTTCCTGCCCTACTTGACTGGGGAGCGCACACCACACAACGACCCTTATGCCAGGGGCGTGTTCTTCGGCCTGGACGCTGAGACCTCGGCCGGGGCGCTGATCCAGTCGGTGCTGGAGGGCGTGGCGCTGTCGCTGGCCGAAGCACAGGATTGCCTCGCCGCCGCCGGGACGGTGGTACAGCGCGTCGCGGCGATCGGCGGCGGGAGCCGCAGCCGTCCGTGGATGCGCATCCTCGCCAGCGCGCTCGATCGGCCGGTTGTCCTCTATCGTGAGGGCGCAAAGGGTCCGGCCTTCGGAGCGGCGCGCCTGGCCCGGCTGGCTGTGACCGGCGAGCCGGTCAGCGAAGTTTGCACCGTGCCGGCAGTAAGCGAGGTGATCGAGCCCGAACCCGCTCTCGTGGACGCCTATCGCTCGACAGGCGAAAAGTTCCGGCGCCTGTATCGGGCGCTGAAGCCGGAGTTCAGGCCGTGAGCAGCCTCCACTTTCCGGACGCCGGATAGCGGTAAAGTGAGCATGCGAATCGGAGCGATCGGGTTACTGATGGCGGTCGGGGCGCCGATGGCTGCTCCTTGTGCTGCCGACGACGTCGAGGAGGAGCGGGCGGAGATCACGGCGAAGGGGACGAAGTGTTGGAAGGACGACGATCTCAACTGAGCACCCGAGTGCGCGCATGAGACTACGAGAGATCATGGCGGGCGCGCACGATTGGCTGTTGAGCGCACCGGTTGACATCGGCAACCTCGCAGCGTACCGTCATGCGCACACATTCCTCTTCTCGCCCGTATCGCGAAGGCGAGCAGTGCGCCGCGTCGGCGGTCGTCGCTACGTCGAACGGGACGCGACGCGATACCGTGTCAACAGCACTATCCTTGGAGGAGCTAACCCATGGCGAAATATCTAATCGAAGCATCGTACACTCTGGAAGGCCTGAAGGGCATCATGAAGACTGGTGGAACGGCGCGGCGCGCGTCTGTGCAGCAGGCGGCGGAGAGCGTAGGCGGGAAGCTCGAGGTGCAATATTTTGCCTTGGCGACTACGACGCGTTCGCCATCGTCGACCTGCCGGACCACGTCTCCGCAGCCGCGCTCTCGCTCGCGGTAACTGCCAGCGGAGCGGCCCGCACCAAAACCACCGCGTTGCTCACACCCGAAGAGGTCGACCAAGCGGTGAAGAAGACAGTCAAGTACCGGCCGCCCAACGCCTAGGCTCATCCCGGGGTGCGGGCGGCAGAGTCCGCACCCCGGCGTCGACGTGCCGCTCCACTGGCGTCAGACGACGCGCAGCTTGCGCTGGTCTGCCTTGGGGCTTCTGATGTCTTGCTGCAGGTGCCTGGTGAGGAAGGGCGTGAGGTCGGAGGCAGCCGCCGGCCGGGCTATCAGGTAGCCTTGGATTTCCCTGCAGCCGTACCTGGCGAGCATCTTTCGTTGTTCCTCAGTCTCAACGCCCTCGGCGATGACCTTTAACCTCAGGCTTTTCGCCAAAGCGATCACCGCGCGCGTGATGATGGCCGCATCGTTGCGGTCCGATGTCATGTCGCGCACAAAGGACTGATCGATCTTCAGCCGGTGGACGGGTAGTCGCTTGAGGTAGGACAGCGACGAGTGACCGATCCCGAAGTCATCGATAGTCGTCCGAACGCCGATGTCCTTGAGCACGTTGAGCGTCTCGACGGTCCGCTCGGCGTCTTGCATGGCCACACTTTCGGTGACTTCCAGCTCCAGATAGGCTGGATCGAGGCCGGTGTCCCGCACTACGCGTTGGACCGTTTGCGCCAGGTCTCCACCGGCGAATTGACGAGCGGAGACGTTCACACCGACTGCGAACCCCCGTAGTCCGAAATCCAACCAGGCGCGCGCCTGCAGGCAAGCAGTGTGGAGCACCCACTCGCCGATCGGCACAATCAGACCCGTGTTCTCCGCCAACGGGATAAAGCGGTTCGGCGGGATCATGCCGCGCTCGGGGTGGCTCCAGCGCAGCAGCGCCTCGAATCCGATCAGGGCGCCGTTTCGGATGTCTACCTGAGGCTGGAAGTGAAGCGCCAACTCCCCGCGCTCCTGAGCCCGCCGCAGATCCGTCTCGAGCTCGAGGAGCTCCGAGTACTCGGCGTCCAGCTCGGAGCCGTAGCGGCGGTAGGCGTCGCCCCCCTGCTTGCGCACGCTATGCATCGCCCGGTCCGCGCCCCTGACCACCGTCTCGGCATCCCTCCCGTCCAGCGGGAATAGGCTGCCGCCAACACTGAAGGTCAACAGAAACTGGCGGTCCCGCACCTGGATCGGCTCGAGCGCCGACTCCTGCATGCGCTGGGCCAAGGAATCCAGAGTCGCGGCTGAGCGCACGCCGGGGGCGAAGACAGCAAACCGCGCGCCGTCCATACGGAAGAGTCGAGCTGCGAGGAACTCGGACCACGAGCCCTGCAGGGTCTGGTTGAGCCGAGCGGCGACGGCCCTGAGCACCTCGTCCCCGCCATCGTGACCAAGGCTGTCGACGTAGAGCCAGAAACGGTCGACATTGAGAAGCAACACGGCACCGGTGGCCTGCGCGCCGATCGCTTGGGAGAGCCTCTCGTGGAACTCGTGACGGTTCGGGAGATCTGTCAGGGCGTCGTGGTAGGCCTGATGCATGAGCTTCTGCTCGGCCCGTTTGTGCTCGGTGATGTCGGAGAGATAAACGTGGAACAGGTCCTGGTCCGGTAACGGGTGAATCTCGCACGACAGTTGGCGCCCGCAGGCCTCGTATTCGAAGCGGTCGATGTCGCGGCGCGAGTGCCTCAGCTCGTCCAAGCGCTCGACCAGATCGGCGGGCAGCAGACGAGCGAAATCCGCGATGGAAGCCTCAGGATCCTCCAGCATCTGCCGCGCTCCGCGGTTGGCATACAGCGGTGTGCCCTCGCTCGACACGCTCAGTATCGGATGTGGATTGCGCTCCGGGAACAGGGCAAGCTGCCTGCGTTTGGTGGATTCGCCGACATAGGCACGCAAGGAATAGCCGGTGAGGACCAGCAGGATGAGGGTGGCCACGCTGAACGCCACCACCATGCTGACGATGGTGGCCACTTCCTCCTGCACGATTCTGCCCCGCTTGTCGACATCGCCGCTGACGACCGCCAACACCTTGTCCACGCCCGCGTTGATCTCCGCGGCGTGATGGTTGATCGCCGCCAGCAATCCCTGGGCTTTGCGCGGATCCGCGGGCGTGCGGCCGAGCGTGGCATCCAGCTCTGCGGCGAGCCGGTTCAACTCCCGGTAGTGACCTTTGACCTCAGCTATCCGCTCCGGACTGACACCGCTGCGCTCGAGTTGCACGAGGCCCTTCTCGATTCTGCGGGCGTTCGCGCCGTGGCTGGCCCGGAATCGCGCCCTGTCCCCAGTCGCGTAGTAGTCATACAGAATGGGCTCCTCGCTGACCACCGCAAGCTTGAGGTCGAACAGGGTCTCGACGCTGGGTAGGTCATGATCCACGAATCCTGTCGTGGTGAGGTTTACCGAGCGACTGTGCAGATAGGTGAAGATCGACAGCAGCAACGCCAGCCCCACGATCGCGGCAAAGACTACGACGACCTGGCTCCTCAAGCGGTCTGTACGTGGAGCGTGTCGCTGCGGAGCGACTGGTGGGTCGTAAAGCGCCATGTCTTCGTTGACCGGGGTCTCGGATCAATGCCTTGCGTGGGCACTTGGAGCAAAGCAAGGCAAGTCCTGCGCCCGCTGCTTGGGACCGGCCCCCGGCAGTTCGCCGGCGAGTTTCGAAGCATGGGCGCGGTGCAACCACAGAACTTCCGTGCGCCGGCATCGCGGCGCTCGTGGGGTCAGGGCGTGTGGGCCCGTGATTGTGAGCCAAGAGCACAGTTTTCACTAGCCGCCCGGAGCGCGTACACTTTTCGTCACAAGCCAACCCGCGACGCTGCTGGACCGTCCGGATCCAGGAAGCGGGCGACGCTGCCGTCCGCCGGAAGCGGGACATCACGGAGGATCAAGTTGCGCACCGATCCGATAGAACACATCGTCGTGCTCATGTTGGAGAATCGCTCCTTCGATCAGATGCTGGGAAGTTTGCAAAGCATCTACCCGCAGCTCGAAGGCGTGGATGCTACGGCCGAAGCGAGGGTCAACCTCGGAGGTGACCCCACGCGCACTGTGGCGCAACGGCCCGTATTAAGCCGCGTGACCAAGCTCGATCCGATGCACGAGACGCCGAATGTGCTGCGTCAGATCACCGATGGGTGCAGCGGCTTCATCGCGGATTTCCTGCAGGCGTACCCGCAGGCCACCGATCAACAGCTGCAGGACGTCATGGGTTACTACCCGGCAGGCCCCGGTTCGCTGACGGTGCTGCATGCGCTCGCCCGGTCGTTTACGGTGTGCGATCACTGGTTTTGCTCGGTTCCGGGCCCAACCTGGACCAATCGGCTGTTCCTGCACACCGGCACGTCGCTGGGGCGCGTGAAAATGCCCGGCGACTCCTTGGATCTCAACCTGCACTGCTACGACCAGCCGACCATCTTCCAGCTGCTCCATACCGCGGGGCGGTCGTGGAAGATCTACCACCATGGACTGCCCCAGAGTCTGGTCCTCACCCGGCAATGGGACTACCTCGACCACTACCGCGACGTGGACCAGTTTTACGTGGATGCCGCCGGGCCGGCGCAGGAATTTCCCGGCTACGTCTTCATCGAACCCGACTACTGCGGCCCGGACCAGAACGACCAGCACCCGCCGTCCGACGTGATGAACGGCGAGGCCTTGATCGCCCGCGTCTACAACGCGCTCAGAGGCAATGAAGCCTTGTGGCGCACTAGCCTGTTGGTCATTTTGTACGATGAACACGGCGGGTTTTACGACCACGTCGCTCCGCCCGCGGCGGTGCGACCGGACGATCACACCGAGGAGTTCACCTTCGATCGGCTCGGCGTCCGGGTCCCGGCTCTGCTGATCTCGCCCTGGGTGGCACCGGGCGTCGTGGCCAACGTCTTCGATCACACTAGCCTGCTGAGATACCTATCGGACAAATGGGGTCTCGCGCTGTTGGGGAACCGAACCGCCCAGGCGAATTCCTTCGCAGATGCGCTTCTCGCGCTGGACGCCGCACGCACGGACGCTCCCCCTTCGGTGCCCGTTCCCGCCGTCACGCGAAGCGAATCCTCGCAATTCGTCCTGGATGCGAACGGCAGAGCGCTGGTGGGCTACGGCCAACGCCTCCAAACACAACCATACGGCCGTGACAGTCTCACCGTGCCAATCTCCACTCCTTTGGGCCGACAGGACGCGGCGGCGATCGAAGCGGCAAAGGCAGGATTCGCACGGGCCATCCGAACCGGGCAAGCCAGTTGGTCTAGACAGGAGCCTGCAGGCGGACGGTTCGGGCGCGCGTAGGTTCCTGTAGGCCCGGATGCAGCGCACGCGGAATCCGGGTACGAGAGCTAGGCCACCGCGTAGACGACCGCATCCACCGCGCGACACCCTTCGCCCCGACTCCCCACCAGCACGGGATTGACATCCACGGTGGTCACCGCGGCTTTGACATCGCCCATCATCCGACCCACGGCGACCGCGGCCGCGCAGAAGGCATCCACGTCCATCGGCGGCTCGCCGCGCACCCCACCAAGCAGCGGTGCGATGCGCAACCGTGAGAGCGCGCGGCGCACCCCCGCCACGTCGAAGGGCGGGAGCAGCAGCTCGACGTCGGGCATCGCCTCCACATACTTGCCGCCGTCGCCGGCCAGAATCACGGGGCCGAACACCGGATCGATGCGCGCGCCGATCATCATCTCGCGCCGACCCGCCAGCATCTTCTCCAGCAGGATGCCGTCGACGCGCGCGCCCTGCTCTTGCAGGCGGCGCTCGATGTCGACGAACGCGTCACGGACCTCTTGCTCCGTGCACAGATGCAAACGCACCAGTCCGAGTTCGGACTTATGCACCACGTCGGGCGAACAACCCTTCGCCACCACCGGCGCGCCTAGCGCGGCCAGAGCCTGTGCGGCTTCGTTTACAGTGCGGCACAGCCGGTGCTCGACGACGGGCACGCCGAATCGTTTCAGCAGGGCCAGGCTGTCCGCTTCATTCAATAGCCGCGCTTGGCCGGCGTCGCGGGCCAGGACCGTTTGCGTATTCGCCCCCGCATGCACTGCGGCCCGCATCAGCTCCAGGTGCGACAGGAACTGGTTCAGCGCCGCCACCGCTTCGCTCTCCGTAGCGAACACCGGTAGGCCTGCGTCCCTGAACCTGGCCGCAATGCTCGGCTGCGGCGCGGCCGCCACCAGCGGCTTGCCGGTCTGCGCCGCGACAGCCGCGGAGTCACGCGCGAACGCCTCCACATCGTAGCCCTGCCCCGCCACCGGGATGCCGATGAGGAAAGCGTCGGCCGCCGGATCGCGGGCGAGCACCGGGAGGATGTCGCTGAACAAGCGGCTGTTGGAAAGCAGGGCGGCAGTGACGTCGACTGGATTGGTCGTGGTCGCAAAGCTCGGAAGGATTGCGGCGAGAGCCGAACGGGTTTCCTGGCTCAACTGCGCCATCGGCATCTCGGCCGCGCTCGCCGCATCAGCGGTCATCACGCACACGGCGCCGGAATTGCTGACGGCCACCAGTCGCCGCCCTCGCGGCTGCCAACCCTTCAGGTACAGGTCGGTGGCGTGGACCAGCTCGCCCACGTCCCGGGCCCGCCAGATACCCTGCTGCTCGAAGAACGCATCCACTACACGGTCCTCGTTCGCGAGCGCCCCGGTGTGCGAACGCGCCGCTTCCTGTCCGGCCCGAGTGCGCCCCGCCTTCAGCGCGACGATGGGAAGGCTCCGCGTATGCGCGATGCGCGCCATGTTTTCCAGCGCAGCGGCATCACTGATGCTTTCCAGGTACAGCAGCAGAAGCTTCAGGTCCGGTTCCTCGGCCACCACCGAGGCGAGCTCCGCTGCGGTCACGTCGCAGTCGTTGCCGGTGGCGTGGACGTGGCGCACGCCGATGCCGCGGCTGCGGAGCAATCCGTAAGGGACCACGCTCATGCCCCCGCTCTGGCTCACGATCGCCACCGGGCCGTCTTGGGGCGGAGCCTCGAGGAACATGGTGGAGAAGCTGAGCACCGCGCCGGAAGCGAAGTTGGCCAGGCCCTGCGAGTTGGGTCCGATCACACGCATGCCGCTAGCGCGCCCGAACTCGACCATGCGTTGCTGGTTGGCGCGTGCAGCCGGGTCGCTGGTCTCGCCGAAGCCGGAGGCCATGACGATGGCGACCTGCACACCGGCGCCAGCGCACTGCTCCACCGCTTCGACGGCGAGCTCGCCGGGCACGACGATGACGGCAACCTCCGGCGTCTCCGGCAGCGCCGCCAAGCTCGGATAGGCCTTGAAGCCCTGCACCTCGCCGCGCTTGGGATTGACGGGATAGACCTTGCCTTTGAAGCCGAAGCGCGACAGGTACGCGAGCGGACGGCCGCCGATCTTGTTCGGGTTCTCGGACGCGCCGATGACGGCGACGGACCTGGGAGCGAGGACTGTGCGCAAGCGCACTCTCGCGGTCTCGCTCATGCCGGTTCGAAGTACGGGATGAGTTTGCCCGCAAACGAGACGAAGCGGCAGCGCACGCGCTCCCCGATGCGAAGCCGGGGAGCCCCGTGCGCCATCAGGCGGAAGCCCTCGTCTGCGTCCACCAGGACGATCAGATACGGGGCGTGGGCGCGCAACTCTTCGCTCGGGGCCCGGGTCACCAGCGTGGCCGCGTGCACAGTACCCAGGCCCGTGGCTTGCCGGTCAACCGGCGGCACCGACCCGCAGCGCGGACAGAAGCCACGGCGGAAATACCACCGATGGCCGCAGGCCGAACAGCTCTGGAACGCGATGCCCTCGCCGCCCGTGATCCAGTCCAGCGCCGCCGATGCCTGGGTCATCGCGCTTCCATCACCAGGCTGACGTGAGACGACAGAACGCCGCCGTCGCCGTGCAGCAGCGCAAGCGATGCGTCCTTCACCTGGCGCGCTCCCGCGCGGCCGGTCATCTGATGATGCGTCTCTACCAGGTGCGCCATCGCGCCGCCGCAGCCGCAGTGCCCGTAGGACAGCAGGCCGCCGTGGGTGTTGAGCGGCAGCCGCCCGTCGCGGTTGAAATAGCCCGCGCGCGCGGTCTTGCCCGCCTGCCCTCGCGCCGCGAGACCGATCTCCTCCAGCAGGATGGTAAGGGTGATGGTGAAGCTGTCGTAGATGGCGGCGTAGCACACGTCGGAGAGCGTGATCCCGGCGCTCTCGCGCGCCCGCTCGACGCTGGCCTTCGCACCGAATTCGGTCAGACTGGGTGCGCCGGTCACGTACTGGTGGGTATGCGCCTGCCCGGCTCCCAGGATGCGCACGCGGAAGCCGCTGGTCGGCTCACGGCCCACGACGAATGCAACGCCGCCGTCGGACACCGGGCAGCAGTCGAGCAGCTTGAGCGGGGACGCGATCGGCTTGGACGCAAGCACGTCCTGCGCTGTGATCGACTCGCGGAACTGGGCGCCCGGGTGGGTCACCGCGTTGCGGCGCATCAGCACCGCCAGCTCCGCCAGGTCCGCCTCGGTGGTCCCGTGCTCGTGCATGTAACGCGAGGCCACCAGCGCATAGTAGGCCGGAATGGTCGCGCCCAGCGGGACCTCGTACTCGGCATGGCCGACCTGCGCCAGCGTTTGCACGGCCGCGTCGCGGCTCTGGGCGGTGAGGCGGTTTTCGCCTGCCACCACCAGAACGTTGCGCGCCGCGCCCGCTTCCACCAGGTTGTGCGCCAGCATCGCCATGGCGAACCCGGTGGCGCCCCCCACCAGCATGGCATGGGCGTAAGTCGGGCTGAGCCCGAAGTGCTCGACGAACGTGGTCGAGAGCATTAGATGCGGGAAGGTCGTGGAGTACCCGCACAGCAAGCCGTCGACGTCGGCGCGCTCGAGTTGGGCATCGGCCAACGCCGCGGCCGCCGCTTCGCTCATGAGGTCGAGCGTCGTGCGACCCGGAAGCTTGCCGAACGGCGTCAGGCCGACACCGGTGACGTAGCTCATGCTCAGACGGTGGCCACGGGGGTGGCGGGCGAGCCCACGGCGCCGGGCAGACGCAGGGGCGGCGCGGTGAGCAGAAAGCGGTAGCGCCCGTGGCTGCGCAGCCAGCTGGCGAGCTCGGTCAAGTACCAGATCTCCCCCAGGTTCACCCCGAGCTTGAACAGGCAGTGCTCGTGCAGCGGCAGCATGGCGCAGCGGCCCGGATGAGGCACGGCGGGATGCGCTTCCACCGCGTAGTTGTCGGCGATCAATGCCACCAGCCCGCTGTCGGTGACCCACTGGAGCAGCCTCTGGTCGCGACCGTCCAGCGCGGCACACGAGTTCTCCAGGGTATGCGCGTCGGGCTGCCGGTTCATCTCCAGGAGCAGCTGCGAGAAGCCGGTGTGCAGGCAGACCATGTCGCCCGCCTCCACCGCCACTCTGTCTGCAGCCAGAATCCGCATGAGCTGGTCGTAGCCGACTGCCACGCGCTCGCGGCCCACGTGAGCATGGAGGTCGATCATCACCCCCCGCCCCTGCACGCACTTGGCCGCCATGTTCTCGATCCCCAACGCGCCCGCGCGGGATGTGGATTTCGCCGGCACCGTGTCGATGCCGCCCGCGTCCGACACCGAGCTCGGGCCGACGATATCGACTCCCGGTCGATACCCGTTGTAGAACACCGGCTCGGCCGTGCCGTCGCCATCGGCATCGAACAGCTGCCCGACGTGCGCCAAGCTGTCCCACTGCGTGGAGTACTGCAGATGCAGGATCGCCACGTCGTCGTTGATTACGTCGGTCGCATCCGGGTTATCGTTGCGAACCTGGTAGATGAAGTTCGGCCGCCCGCCGCGGATGGTCGGGCGCAGGACGGGCGGATACCTGCGCGGGTTGAGCACGTTGCCCCCGGGGTAATCGAGCGGCAGGCTGAGGCAGAAGCTGCGCCCCTCTCTCACTTCGGCCACCGCCTGCTTCACTTTCTCGGGGGTGAGCAGATTGAGACGACCGAGCTGGTCGTCAGGTCCCCAGTCCCCCCACGTAGAGCCTTCCGGACGGCGTTTCCAACGCGGTGATGTGCTCATGCGGGCGTCCTGCGACCTGAGGGGGTTGTTTTCGCGCCATGGTGTGGGGGCCGTGTTACCTTGTCAAGGACGCGTTTTCTGTTGTGCAATATGAAACTGTTGCCAACACGCAGCGCGGCAAAAGTCGGCCTGACATACACCGTCGGATAACGCAAGACGAGAAGAAAATGGATCGAGACTTCCTCAGCCGACATGCCCATAGCCTCGCCGACATGCGACGGCTGGCGCAGCGGCGCCTGCCGCGCGTCGTGTTCGATTTCATCGACGGCGGCGCCGAGGACGAACTGGCACTGCGCCGCAACGAGGCGGCTTTGGCGCAGACCCTATTGTTGCCGCGCCCGCTGCAAGGCACCTCAGCGCGGGATCAATCGGTCGAGCTGTTCGGACAACGGCTGAACGGACCCGTGCTGGTGGGACCTACCGGGCTTGCCGGACTGCTCTACCCGCGGGCCGAAGTGGCCTCCGCGCGCGCCGCGGTCGCGGCCGGAACCGTTTATACGATGAGCCATGCCTCGACCGTGGCGATCGAGGACCTCGCGCGCGAGGTCAGCGGCAATCTCTGGATGCAGGTGTTCGTCTACCGGGATCGTGAGCTCACTCGCGCATTCACCGAGCGCGCGCATGCCAGCGGCTACCGAGCGCTGGTCCTGACCATCGACAATCAGGTCCCCGGCTGGCGCGAGCGCGACATGCGCAACGGATTCACTGTCCCCCTGAGGTTGGGCCTGGGAAACATCCTGGACATGGGCCTGCACGTGCGCTGGCTCTTACGGATGGCCCGAGGGCCCAGGTTCACCCTCGCTAACTACAGCCGGAAGGGTGACTCCGACATCATGTCGCTGGCGGCGAAAATGGGCAGCCTGCTCGATCCGGGCGCAAGCTGGATAGACGTGGAGTGGCTGAGGCGGCTGTGGGATCGGCCGCTGCTGCTGAAGGGCATCCTGCACCCGGAAGACGCGCGCCGAGCCATCGCTCTGGGCGTCGACGGCATCATCGTATCGAACCACGGCGGGCGGCAGCTCGACGCCGCCCCCGCCTCGGTGGAGGCCCTGCCGGCCGTCGTGGATGCAGTCGCGGGGCGCGTGCCGGTGCTCCTGGATGGCGGAGTGCGTCGCGGCTCGGACGTGCTCAAGGCGCTGGCACTGGGCGCCAGTGGGTGCCTGATCGGCAGGCCCCAGCTCTGGGGTGTGGGCGTCGCCGGTGAAGCGGGGGTCGCCTGGGTGCTCCAGCTCTTGAGGAGCGAGATCGACCGGGTGATGGCAATGTGTGGCTGGGACCGCCTCGCCGACGTCGACCGGTCCGCCCTGTTCGCTCCGCCGCGGGGGCGCGGCGCGGAAGTATCGCCTACTGCGGCGGAAACTCCACGTGCCTGATGAAGACGGTCTTGCCGTCGTCGTTCTTGACCGCGTTGCACCGGATCACGTAGGGCCAGCTGGTAGACGGGCTGGGCGGGTAGCGCAGGCGGCGCGCTTCCCGCCGCTGCAGGATGCGACGCAGCGGGTCCGCGCCGGCGGCCGGGCCTCCGGCTTCCTCCTCGACGCCGACAGGGACAGATCCGCGCTGGCCGGGCGCAAGCCCGGCCGCGCTGAGCGGCCGCCGGGCGTCGCGCCGGCAGCCGGATGCAAGACGATTACTTCAGGTGCGCATTGACCAGCTTGGTCATCTCGAACATGGACACCTGCCTCTTGCCGCCGAAGACAGCCTTCAGCTTCTCGTCGGCATTGATCATCCGCTTGTTGATGGCGTCCTGCAGCTTGTTCTTCTTGATGTAGTCCCAGATCTTCTTGGTGACCTCGGTCCGGGGTATCGCCTTCTCGCCGACGACTGCGGCCAGCATGGCGGTTGGGGTCATCGCCTTCATGAACGCTGCGTTTGGCTTGCGCTTCGCGCCGCTTTTCTTCTTGGGCGCAGCCTTCTTCGCTGCCGGCTTCTTGGCCGGGGCTTTCTTCGCCGGCTTCTTGGCGGGCCTCTTCGCCGCCGATTTCTTCGCCGGAGCCTTCTTCGCTGCGGTCTTCTTCATGGCCATGTGCTTATACCTCCACTCAAGTCGAATTGCCGTTGTGCGTGAATCTTGAGCCGCCCGCCATTCGGCTCTGGCGCGGCAGCGACAGAATGCCGAGGGGTGCATGCCGTGTCAACAGTTAAATGTCGTCAAGGCGCCGATGCGCGGGCGCCGCAGCCGAGCGTCGCAAGGCAGCTACGCGCGCAGGCAGCGCGTGCAACGCCAGCGCGGTTGCACTGATCCCCGCGCCGGACGGGGCTTTGCGCTGGTCGAACGCGCTATCCCGCGCGCATAGCCATCGCGCACGATGGCCGCGAGCGCTGGGAAACGCCCAGGGAATTTACGCTGCAGCTGCCTGCCGAGGTATCTTAGCGGTATGAAGCCGTCGTCTCGCCGATGACGTTGGAAGCGCTGCGCGCATTCCTGTTCGGGGTAGCGATCGCCGCGCCGGTCGGCCCCATCGCGCTGCTGCTGATCCACACTGGCCTCAACCACCGGCTGTCGGCGGCGCTCTCCGCAGCGCTGGGCGTGGCGCTGGCCGACTTCACCTATGCCCTGCTCGCGCTGGCGACGGGGGCAGGCCTGGTCAGGCTCCTGCACGCGCATCAAAGAGCTTTCCAGCTCGCTTCCTCGGGTCTGCTGATCGTGCTCGGCCTCTGGCTGGCCACGAGGGCGCTGCGCGAGACGGTAATGCCCACGGCCGGGGCCGAGCCAACGACTCGCGCTCCGGGCCTGATCCAGCTCTATCTGCTTACCCTGGCCAACCCGCTTACCATCCTGCTGTTCGCGGCCTTCTCGGGGCAGATGTCGGTGCACGGCGGTGTCGGCGCGGTGCTGTACGGCTCGCTTTGCCTGTTTCTCGGCAGCCTGGCCGTGCAAACGGGCTATGCCAGTTTCGGCGCCGCTCTGCGGCGCTGGGTCACGACCCCGAGTGCAGTGCGCAAGATCAACGCGATGAGCGGCGTTGCGATTGCCGCCTTCGGCGCGTGGGGAATCGGGTCCGTAATCGGCGGGTGACGAACACCGCACCGGTGCTACTCGCGCTGGGAAATATATGTTTGCTCGCGCTCAGTCGCGAGCCAGCGACAGTTCCCGTCGCAGTGCGCCAAGGCGTCAAGGACGCTAGCGCTTCAGACGCTCCAGAAAGGTCTTGCGGAACTTCGCGACCTTTGGTGCAACCACGAACTGGCAATAGGGCTGCTGCGCGTTGCGCTGGAAATACTCCTGGTGGTAACCCTCGGCCATGTAGAAGGTCCCGGCGGGCGAGACCTCGGTCACGATGGGATCGTCGTACAGCCGCTGTCGGGAGAGCTCCGCGATGACCTGCTCGGCGATGCGCTTCTGCTCCGCGGAATGATAGAAGATCGCCGACCGGTATTGGGTGCCCTCGTCGTTGCCCTGCCGGTTGAGCGTGGTCGGGTCGTGGATGACGAAGAACACGTTCAGCAGGTCCTCGTAGCTCGCCAGCTTCGGGTCGAAGGTGATGCGCACCACCTCGGCGTGACCGGTTCCTCCCGAGCACACGGCCGTATAGGTCGGGTTAGCAGTGTGCCCGCCCATGTAGCCCGACTCCACGCTCTCCACGCCCTTCATCTGGTCGTAGACGGCCTCCAGACACCAAAAGCAGCCGCCCGCCAGGGTGGCGATTTCCTTGCCCGACGGTGGCGTCGAGTTGTCGCTGTCTTCCATCACGGGTGGCCTCGGTTGACCGGATCAGTGTAGCAGGCACAACAGGCGCCGACACGCCGGCCAGCGGTGTGTTTGCGGCCCACCCGGTATCGGTCGCCCGGTTAGAATGCGCTTAGCCTCGCTGCGTCCTGGTTCGAGCCCACTTCTACCACGAAGGCTGGGGAGACCACATGCCCAAACTCGTTCAGCAGTCGGTCGTCCTGCCCGCCCCACCCGAGCGCTTGTACGACATGTACCTGGATCCCGCGGCTCACGCCGCGTTCTCTGGGGCGCCGGTCAATATCAGCGCCGTGCCCGGATCCGTGTTCGAGGCCTTCGGCGGCGCTCTGTCAGGGCGCATGCTCGCGACTGTGCCCAGACGCATGATCGTGCAGACTTGGCGCGCCAATCACTGGAAGCCGGAAGACCTCGACTCCACGTTGGTATTGACCTTCTGGCCGGACCCGGCGGGCGGGCGCATAGAACTGGTGCACGTGAACGTCGCCGATCACGACTTTGACGGCGTCACCGAAGGCTGGAGGAAGTACTACTGGGACCCCTGGCACGGGTTCCTGACCCGAAAAAAGTAGGCGCCGGGATGTTGCGATGATCGGGCTGCTCCAGCGCGTCAGCCAGGCCCGCGTCGAGGTCGAGGGCCAGATCGTCGGCGCCATCGGGCCAGGCCTCATGGTGCTGGTCTGCGCAGAACGCGGGGACGGCACAGCCGAGGCCGACCGCCTCCTGCAGCGGCTGCTCAACTACCGCGTGTTCTGCGACGCGCAAGGCAAAATGAATCTCGGCGTGCGCGAGGTCGACGGCGGTCTGTTGCTGGTACCGCAGTTCACGCTGGCGGCGGACACCCACAAGGGGAACCGCCCCAGCTTCACACCCGCTGCCCCGCCCGAGCACGGACACGCGTTGTTCGAGTACATGCTGACGCGCGCGGGTGAGCTTTATTCACGGGTTGCGGGCGGGCAATTCGGCGCGCACATGCAGGTCACGCTCACGAACGACGGGCCGGTAACGATCTGGCTTCGGGTGGACCCGCCGGGCGCCCACGGGTGAGGCGGGACAGCAGTCCGTTCCATGCAATGTCGTGTGAGTTTGCGACTGCGTTTCACGTCCCGTGTCCTGGGTAAACTAAAGGTAGATGAGCCGTAGCCGATATGATCGCGGTGTAGGGCTGGCTGTCGGGCTTGGCCGGTGTCGAGCAACCTAGGAGAACAAGCCCCATTTGGCAAGGAGGGAACATCGTGAAGAAGGTTGCTAGGATCCAGCTGGCCGTGCTGACGAGTGCCGCGGCCCTGTTCGCAGGCTCGGCCTGGGCCGCCGATTCCAACGGATCGGGCGTATACATTGGGATCGGCGCGGGCGCGTCCTTCGCCAATATCGACCAGGACAATATCAACGCTTCACTGCTTTCGCTCGGCGCCACCAGCGCGACGACGAGCACGAGCGAGAACAGCGTTGCGTACAAAGGGTTCGTTGGCTACAGCTTCAACCGATACATCGCGTTGGAGGGCGGCTATTTCAATCTCGGCACATTCAAGTTCAACTCGACCGTCTCGCCTCCCGGGACCCTGAATGGCGAAGTGAAGACGAGCGGATTCAACCTCGATGCGGTGGCGAGCCTTCCATTCACGCAGACCTTCAGCATATTTGGACGCGGCGGCGTGCAAAACGCGAAGTCGACAGTGAATTACGCGGGTACCGGTTCCGTTGTCGTCCTGACGCCCCAGACCAGCGAATCCAAGACAAGCTGGGACGCCGGCGCCGGCGTGGCCTTCGAGTTCGCAAAGGGACACGTGGGACTGCGCGTGGAGTGGGAGCTCTACCGGGTCCCGGATGGCACGAACACCGACACCATGTCTAACGTCAACGTGTTCGGCGTCAGCGTCTATTCCAAGTTCTGACTCCTGTCGTCCTGGCGGGCCAGTGGCTCGCTGGGGCGTCTGTACGTTCTTCGCCGCCTGTCGTCGCGGCGCGGCTCGATGCCCCAGTTCGGGTGAGTCGCATCGAGGACCCCTCGGCGCAGCACGTTTGCCCTGCAGGTAAGGCTCAGCGCACCGCGCGGACCTCCGCCCGGTCGAGTCTGACGAAACGAAAGCCGCGGGCGAGCAGGCGCTGCACGCCTTCCGCTAGCCCCTCGGCGGTGTCCGACGCGGGCTTGTTCATGTGGGCGATGATGATATCGCCGCTCTTCACATGGTCGAGCCTGGCGATGATGACCGCCCGCGGCAGCGTTGCCCCGGCATCTGCATTCACCGAGAACCCGGCGATCCGATAACCCATAGCCTGGATCGCCTTGATCGCCGCGGGATCGTACTCGGCCGTCGCCCCGCGATACCAGCGCGGCGCCTCGCCCGTCGCCATCTCGACGGCGCTGGCTCCGCTCAGGACCTCCCGCTCCAGATGGGCCAGGTCGGGACTGCCGGGGACACCGAACACGCTGCGGCCTTCGCCGACCACGGGCGCGACGTGATTGGCGCCGTGATCCTCGATCTCGAACAGATCGGAATGCGCCTTCAGCAGGGCGACCCCGGCCGGGTTGCGGTCCAACCATCTCTTTGTCGCGAAGATCGTGGCCGGGATCTGGTGCGCGATCAGAAAGCGGATGAGATCAGCGTCGAACTGGCCCCCACAGGCGTCCAGCGTCAGTGCGACCACTTTTTCGTGGTCCTGCGCAGGCAGTGCGATGACCTGGTGCACCTCGACCGGGCGCAGGCCGGCAGCCGCCGGCGCGGCGAACACCAGAGCTGCGATGCAGAAGAATGTGCGCTTCACGTACTCGATAACGCCCCAGCTGGGGTCCGGTTGATGTGATCCGACGAGC
This sequence comes from Gammaproteobacteria bacterium, assembly GCA_041488255.1. GTDB lineage: Bacteria > Pseudomonadota > Gammaproteobacteria > Burkholderiales > SHXO01 > SHXO01. The sequence continues at coordinate 28,164 of JBGPOV010000006.1, forward strand.
GGGAATCATGTCTCACCAGCACCATCTGTCACAGATTGTGTCTCTGCCACAATGGTGTGACAAAGGAGGACGCCATGATTGTCTGCCTGCGTCAGCTGCTGCTCGGGCTCGCGTCTGCTACTCGGGCTCGCGGTTGCTGTCTCGGGCGCCAGCGCCCGGTGCCGCCAAGCTGCGTGCAGGCTGAGCGCGGCCGGACGCGGTGGGTCGGACCACAATTCCACGGGAGGCTAAGGCGCACCGGCTGTCCCGGCAGCGGATTTTTGTCCATAATCAACGCACACCTGCGAGGTTGTCGGGCGCTCTGCAACGACCATTCGATCCGAGACACCGGGGATGAGACTCCTAAGCCTGTTAAGCCCGTTTTCACGCACGTCTGGCGAGCGCTCGCTGGGCGCGTGGTTCCGGCGGCGCAGGCAAGCCAGTGCTGGGGTCGGCAAAAAGCTGCTCAAGGTTGCGCTCTGGGCGCTCGGCCTGATTGTGTTGTTCGCTCTGGTCGGGTTCTTCGCGGTGCCGCCCATCGCCAAGCACTACCTGGTCAAGAACCTGTCCGAGCTGCTGGGCCGGCAGGTCGCGATTCAAGAGATCAAGATCAACCCCTTCGCCCTGAGCGCGGCGGTGCGTGGTGTCTCGATTAAGGAGCCCGCCAGCCCCGAGGTGTTTGTGTCCTTCCAGGAACTGTTCGTCGATCTGCAGGCCGAATCCCTCATCCGGCGCGGACCGATCCTGAGGGAGATCCGGCTCGATCGCCCGTATGTTCACATCGTCCGCCGCGACGACGGCAGCTACAACTTCTCCGATCTGGTGGCGAAGTTCACCAGCGGCAGCGGGCCCGAGAAACCGGGTGCAGCCACAGGGGCGGCCAAGAAAGCCCAGCAACAGCCTCGCTTCTCGCTCAACAACATCCAGGTGCTCGCGGGCAAGGTGGTGTTCGACGACCGGCCCAAGAAGGCCGAGCACGCGGTGACAGAGATCAATATCGCCATCCCCTTTCTCTCCAACTTGCCCTACCTGGCGGACAGCTACGTCCAGCCGTCGTTCTCGGCCAAGGTCAACGATACGCCGATCGCGCTGACCGGCCGCAGCAAGCCGTTCGCCACCCCTCCGGAGGCGCAGCTCGATCTGGACATCTACTCGCTCGATATCCCGCGCTATCTCGAGTATCTGCCGGTCAAGCTTCCGTTCAAGATCGCATCGGCGCTGCTCGAGACGCGGCTTACTGCCAGTTTCACGCTCTATCCGGACAAGCCTCCGCTGTTGGAGCTCTCCGGCAAGGCGGCGCTGGACAAGTTCGCGATGACTCAGCTCGACGGGCGCGCGTTGCTCAGCTTCGCCCGGCTCGAGGTCCCGGTGCAGTCGGCCGCCGTGTTCGCGCGCGACGTCAAGCTTGGAAATGTCGTTCTGCGCAGCCCCGAGGTGTTCGTCCGGCGCGAACACGACGGGACCCTTAACTGGGTGAGTGTCGTCCCGAAGCGGGAGCAGGCGGGGACCGGCTCGCAGCCGCCGCAAGAACAAGAAGCAGCGCGCGACGAAACCGATCAGCCGATGAAGCTCCGCGTCGAGGAGGTCAGGGTCGAGAACGGTCAGATTCATTTCGCCGACGACGCCGCGCCCAAGCTGTTCAAGACCGACATCGCGGACCTGCTGGTCGTTTTCCGGAAGTTCGCGCTGCCGCAGGTCGACCCGGCCACGCTGGAGGTTTCATTCGGTACAAAGTTCGGAGAGAGCTTCAAGCACACGAGCATGCTGTTCGCTTCGCCGCTCAATATCGACGGGAGCCTCGAAGTGAGCGGCGTGAAGCCCAAGAACTACTCGCCTTACTACGCGCCTCTGGTCCGCTTCGACGTCGAGGAAGGCACGCTGGACCTGTCCACCCGGTTTCGCGCGGCGCAGACTGGCAAAACGGTCAACGCGACGATATCCGGGCTGCAAGCCTCGCTGAGCAAGCTGCGCCTGCGCAAGCGTGGCGCAAAGGAGGATTTTCTATCTGTGCCCGCCGTCGACCTGAAGGGCGTGGACATGGACGCGGTGAAGCACACGGTCGAGGTAGGCGAGCTTTCGAGCAAGCAAGCGAAGGTGCGTCTGGTACGCGACAAGGACGGCACGATCGATCTCACTCGGCTCACCGCGCAGGACGAGAGCGCCACGGCGCCCGCGCCGCCGCCGACGGCGAAGCAATCAGCCGAAACGTGGCAGTGGCTGGTAAAGAAGATCGCTCTCGACCGCTACGCGGTGAGCTTCGAGGACCAGGTGCTGGCGCAGCCGGTCACTCAAGTGGTGGAGCCGATCAAGCTCAGCGTGGACAACCTGTCCAACCGCCCCGGCTCAAAGGCCAACGTCGCCCTAGCCATGGGCGTCAACAAGACCGGCAAGGTGCTGGCGTCCGGACTGGCCGGAATCAACCCGCGGGGAGCGGATCTAAACGTCGACGTGCAGAGCATAGACCTGGTTCCACTGCAACCCTACCTCGAGGAGAAGCTCAACATCCTGATCACCAGCGGCGAGGTCATGGTGCGCGGAAGGTGGCAGCTTACGGCGCCAGAACCGGGCCCCCGGACCGTCGTCTTCAAGGGCGATGCGGGGATCAACAACTTCGCCTCCGTAGACAAGGCCACATCCCAGGATTTCCTCAAGTGGAAGTCGCTCTTCGTCGGTGGAATCGACACCACCTACCGCGCCTTCGCAGTTGGGAAGGCGATCTTCGCTCGCGAATCCGATACGGCTGCGCCCGAGGCCCCCTTCAGACTGCAGATTCAGGAGGTGGCGCTGTCCGACTTCTACTCGCGCCTGATCATTTATCCGACCGGCAGGCTGAACGTGCAGAACATCCTGGCCAGCGGCGGCACCGCGCAGTCGGCGGACGAGACAGCCACCGCCCAGGCCGAGGCCCGTGCGGCGGACCAAGCTCCGCCTCCGGCCAAGAGCGACAAGCCGGCCAAGCCGCCAGGTAAAGGCGACAAGCCAGTCAAGCCCCCGGCCGCAGAGGCCGAGGGCGCACCGGCTGTGCCGCCGCCGTCCATCGCTATCGCCAAAGTCACGCTCCAGGGCGGCAACGTGAACTTCACCGACCTGTTCGTCAAGCCGAACTACTCGGCCAACCTGACCGAGATCGGCGGTTCTGTGACGGGGCTGTCGTCGCAGTTGAACACCACCGCCGATGTGGACCTGCGCGGCCGTTTCGCTAAGACTGCGCCAGTCGAGATCAAAGGCAAGATCAATCCGCTGCTGCAGAACCCATTCCTCGACATCAAAGCCAACGTGCGCGACATCGAGCTCGGGCCCTTGACCCCCTATTCCGGGAAATACGTGGGCTATGCCATCGAGAAGGGCAAGATGTCGTTCGACGTCGCCTACAAGATCGAAAACCGCAAGCTCGCGGCCAGCAACCGCCTCACGCTCGACCAGCTCACCTTCGGCGAGAAGGTCGACAGCCCCACGGCGACCAAGCTGCCGGTGCTGTTCGCGGTGGCGCTGCTCAAAGATCGAAACGGTGTGATCGACGTAAACATGCCCATCAGCGGGTCGGTGGACGATCCCAAGTTCAGCGTCGGCGGCATCGTGCTGCATATCATCTTCAACTTGATCGAGAAGGCGATCACCGCGCCTTTCGACTTGATCGGCTCGCTGGTTGGAGGAAGCGGCGCGGAGCTCTCGTACGTGGCATTCGAGCCAGGCCAGGCGGCGATAACTCCGGCTGCCGGAGATAAGCTCACCAAGCTCCAGAAGGCGCTTTTCGAGCGTCCGGCGCTTAAACTCGACGCGAGCGGTCGCAGCGACCCGGACAAGGATCGCGAAGGGCTGCGCCGGCATCGCTTCGACCAGCAGATGAAGGCGCAGAAACTCAAGGACCTGGTGAAGAAGGGCTCGTCGGCGGCCTCGGTGGACGAGGTTAAGATCGAGCCCCAAGAGTACGAGACCTACCTGAAGCGCGCCTACAAGGAAGCGAAGTTTCCGAAGCCGCGCAACCTGATCGGTATCCAGAAGGACCTGCCGAACGAGGAAATGGAAAAACTCATGCTGACCAACACCGCGGTCACCGACGATGATCTCATCCAGCTTGCCAACCAGCGCGCGCAGGCCACCAAGAACTTCATCACCCGTGGGGACCAAGTGCCGGTGGACCGCGTGTTCCTCCTGGCGCCCAAGCTGGAGGCCGCCAAGGGGGAGGACAAGCTCCCCGGTAGCCGCGTCGACTTTTCGCTCAAGTGAGGTAAGCCGAAATGAAACAGACCATCGCATTTCTGATCACCAGCCTGGCGCTGGCAGCCCATGCGGCGGACCAGAAGAAGCCCGAGCCGGCGCCGGCGCCGGCCACAAAGGACAACTTCTTCGAGCGCGCCGCTAAGGCAATCGGGAAAGACGCCAAGAGCGCGGTGCACCAGGCCGGTGAGGCATACGGCAAAGCCGGCAAGGACATCGGGCACGGCGCCAGCAAGACGGTCAAAGACGTCGGGCACGCGATGAAGGAGAGTGCCGACAAGACCGGCAAGGAAGTCAAGGAGACGGTCAAGTAGCTCGTGGGGCCACCTCTCTGTCCTCTGGGGGCTAGCTCGGCAACACAGGGTCCGAGCAGCGCGCGGCAGCGATGCTCCGATCAAGCGGTCACCGAGTCAGTTACGGTGGAGTTTGCCTCCCCTAAACGTGTCGGTAGGATGCGACGACTGGACTCTCTCCATGGGCCGGCCGTCACAGGTGCTCGACGAGCGCGTTCACCCCCCCTGTCGCCGTTCGCCCAGGGCTGCATGACAGCCGGAAAGAATGGGCGCAAGATATCGGAGATTTTGCGGGGGACGCCGCGTATGAGAGTTCTGCTGGCCACGCATGCGGGTCTGTTTGCGGACGCGTTTAGCGGATCGCTGACCAAGCTCGCGAGCCGGGTCCAAGTGGAACGCTGCGACCCGGAGCGCGTGGAGGAGCCCGACCCCGAGGCGGGCTTCGCTCTGGTGCTCATCGACGCCGACGCGGCCCCGGGCCGCGCTGCCAGCCTGGTGCGCAGCTGCCGCGACCGCCTCCCCGGGGTGCCGGTGGTAGCGCTCGCCAGCGGTCTAGACGAGAGCGTTATAGCCGGGATCATGAACGCCGGCGCCCAGGCCTACCTTCCCAAGAGCTACCGCGAGGCGCAGGCGCTTGGGGTTCTACAGATGGTGCTCGGCGGCGCGAGCCATCGACCGCATGCTGACCGCGGCCACCTCGCAGCAGATGGTCGGACGCCCGCATTCGTGGCGGACGAGGGCACGAGCCGCCGGCTTGGCCCGAATCCGTACAGCCTTACCGAGCGGGAACTGCAGGTGCTCACCCAGGTGTGCGAGGGGCGGTCCAACCTAAACGTCGCCAAGCGCCTGGGCATCACGGAAGGAACGGTCAAGATCCACCTCAGCAACTCCTATAAGAAACTGGGGGTGGAAAACCGCACGCAGGCCATCCGCATCGTCGAGCGTCTGGACCATGTGCAGAACATGGCGCTGGAGGAGGCCGAGCAAGGTCTGTCGCTGCGCGACTGGCTGCTGCCCCACATGTCGGACGAGTCCCATCACAAGGGGGAGATCCTGTTTCGAAAAGGAGATCCGGCACGCGCGCTGTACTACATCCAGCAGGGCAAGGTTGCACTGCCGGAGATCGGTAAGCAGATGGCCGAGGGGGCGTTGTTCGGGGAGATCGGCATCTTCGCGCCCGAGCATTCCCGCACCTGCACAGCGCGCTGTGAGACCGACGCCCGCCTCTTCTGCCTGACCGCGGAGCGGGCGAAACGCCTGTACTTCGAAAACCCTCAGTTCGCCTATCACGTGATGCAACTGATCGCGCGACATCTGCTCGAAGATCAGTCCCGCCGGCACTGACGCGCCCCGACCGCGCGGCGCTCAGCCGCATCCGCCATGAACCCGCGTGCCTTTCTAGGGGCGTCCTGGCTGGCCTGGCGGCATGCCCTCATCGCCGGTCTAGTGCTGGCGATCCTCGGCGCCGGGCTAACCATGACGCCCGCGCTTTGGCCGCTGCAGGAGAGTTTCGACCTGTGGCTCCTGTTCAAGCTGCGCGGCCCCAAGGCCCCCCCTGATGACATCGTGCTGGTGACCATCGACCAGCAGTCGTCCGAACGCATCACGCTGCCCATCGACCCCGAGGCGCGCAACCGCTGCCTCGATCTCAGGGTCGGAGATGCGCCTGCCTCGCACGAACGGCTGCCTCCGCCGCACCTGGTGATGCGCTGGCCCCGCTGTGTGCACGCACTGGCCGTCCAGGCGCTGGCTGCGGCCGGGGCGCGCGTCATTGCACTGGACATCTCTTTCCGGCCTCTGGTGCCGGGCGGTTCGGAGAAGGGTCTGCGGCTGAGTGAAGACCAGGACCGCGCCTTGGCCGATGCGATCGAATCGGCCGGCAACGTGCTGATCGCGCAATGGCTCGATCCCGTCCGGATGAAGCGGGAGCCCATAGCGGGAGACGCACGCGCCGAGCCGGCTGAACGGCCGGCCGCGGTGAGCCCGCTGATCGAGTCCGCCGCCCTGGGCACCGCGCCCTTGCGTTTGGCGTATGGGCAGGCGGGCCGGGTCAATGGGTTCGCCGCCTTCAGCCAGGAAGACGGGCCGATGTCGAGCATGCCGGCCCTGCTGCTCCAACGCTCCGTCGCGGAGGTGCACTCGGACCTCGTGCGCCTGATAGCCCAGGCCAGTCCTGAAGACGCCGAGCTGCTGCCGCGCACGCCGGAAGCGCTCGACCAGCGCCGGCCTTTGCAGGCCACTTCGCTGCTGTTGCGGCATCTGGTTCGATCGCAGCCGAGCCTGGCGGACGCTTTGCACGATTCCCTGGAAGGCCGCGACGGCGCGGGACTGCCTGCCCGGCGCCGCGCCGCCCTGCGGGCGCTGGTGGATCTGTATGCCGGCGACGCAGTTCGTTATCTGAACTTCTACGGCCAACCCGGGACGTTCCCTAGCGTGAGCTACGCGGACGTCCTGAAGCTCGCATCGCGCAGCGGCGCACAACTTTCTCAGGAGCTGCGCGGCAAAACCGTGATCGTCGGTTACGTGGACTTCACCCCCGCACAACGCGACGACCACTACCCGAGCGTCTACACCACCAGCGACGGGGTCAAGCTCAGCGGCAGCGAGATCCTGGCAACAGCGGTCGCCAACCTTGCGTCGGGCACCAGCGTGAAGCTCTTACCGCTTGCCTCGCGAACGCTGGTAGCCGTCGGTTTCGGCCTGGCGCTGGCTTTGTTGCTCCTGGTCCCGCCTCCTCTGCGCGGTCTTATCACCGGGTTCGCGCTGTGCGCTGCCTACCTCGGGCTCGCGCTGCTGCGGTTCCGGCTCGCATCGTTATGGCTACCGGTGCTCGTTCCGGTCACGATCCAGGCACCGGCCGGCATCTTGTATGCGGCGGCCTATCACTACCGCGAGATGCGGCGCAAGCGCGATGAGCTGCGCAGGCTGTTCGGCAAGTTCGTTCCGGACCTGGTGATCGAAGGACTGCTGGAGAACCGAGCCCGGCTGGACACAGTGAACGAGCCGGTTTACGGGGTGTGCCTGGCCACCGACGCGGAGCGCTTTACAGCGCTGGCCGAAGGCATGCATCCGTCGCAGCTGGCGCGGTTTCTGAACCGTTACTTCGAGGCCGTGTTCCCGCCCATCACCGAAAAGGAAGGGGCGGTGGTCGACTTGATCGGCGATGCGGTCCTGGCGTTGTGGAGCGGACGGGAGGCCGACCGCAGCCTACATGTGAAGGCGTGCGAGGCGGCGCTCGAGCTGATGTCGGCGGTCGACCGGTTCAACGCGGCTTCGCCTACGCTCCGGCTCCCGACCCGCATCGGGATCTCGGGTGGCGAAGTCGCAACGAGCCCGATGGGCGCGGTCAACCACTTCGAGTTCCGCCCGGTGGGGGACGCCGTGGTGACTTCGGTTCGCCTGCAGGAGCTAAACAAGCTATTGGGCACGCGCATCCTGGCATCGGAGCCGATGATCCGCGGGCTCGACGCGCTGCTGGTGCGAGACTTGGGGGTGTTTCAGCTGAGGGGCAAGAGCCTGCCCACCCACGTTTTCGAGATCGCAGGCGAGCGCGAGAGCGCCAGCGCCTATGTTATGCAGCTGTGCCTGGAGTTCGCGCTGGCCTTGGACGCGCTGCGTGGGGGCCGGCACGAAGCCGCCCTGGAGCGCTTCAGGGCGACTCACGACCGCTATCCTCAAGACGGGCCCACCGCTTTCTACGTGCACTGGCTGTCCTCCCACCCGCTGTGGGGCGGCGGCGCGATCCGACAGTCCCCCTGACACTGCCCTGTGGACCGCTCCGGTATGACGAAGCCCGCGGATTGCATACCTATGACGAAAGTTAGCTTGCATACAAGAAAAAAAGGGGTTTAGATGGGATTTGCTTTCGGTCGTGATGCTTAGCCTTTAACGGGCCGGTAAGGCTCGGCGGGGAGGGGGTTAAGGATGTTGCGGTCGGGCGTCTCGAGCGCTTCGGCCTTGGCGCTGGGGTGCGTTGTCCCAGCGCTCGTGGTGGTGTGCGCAACGCCCACGCGCGCGACGGCTGCCGACGCGCCTCCCACATGCACGCCCGTGGTGGCGCGGATCGTCTCCATGCAAGGCATCGTCGAAGTGCGCCGCTCCGGGCAGCAGAACTGGTCTGCGGTCACCCGTTTGGATACGCCCGTGTGCCAGGGGGACCTGCTGCACGCCGGACCGCGCAGCCGTGCCGCGCTGGTCATTCTTCCCGAGAAGTTCGTCCGGCTCGACCAGAACTCCACGGTGAGCATCAGCATTGCGGGCGAGGAGACCATCGTCGAGTTCTTCCAGGACGAGACCACGCCCAAGGACGCCTGCGGTGCGGGCTATTTCATCACCCGCTTCCCGCGCAAGTTCAAGGTCCGCACGCCGTTCGTGAATGCGGCAGTGGAAGGCACCGAGTTCCTCGTCAGCATGAGCTGCACCGCGACGTCGCTGGCGGTGTTCGAAGGCAAGGTCAGCGCCGAGACGCTGCTCGCCAATGTGCAGCGCTTCATCCTCAGCAGCGGCGAAGCCATCTCCGCTGGCCCCGGCGAGCCGCCAGCGATCAAGGTGCTGATCAAGCCGGTCGATGCGGTGCAGTGGGCGCTGTACTACCCCCCGCTGAGCGAACCCGGGCCAGGAGTGGGGCCGGATCAGCAGTGCGACCAGCCCGCGCCAGACGAGAGTAGCCGCTGCCTCATAGTGCGCGCCGAGCAACGCTTGCGCGTCGGACGGGTGGACGAAGCCGAGGCCGACATCGACGTGTCGCTTAAGTTGATTCACGACAACAGCGATGCGGAGGCCCTACTCTCGGTCATCAGCGTGGTCAAGAATGACAAGCAAAGGGCTTTGGCATTGGCCCAGCACGCCACCCAACTCGGCCCGGTAAATCCGCGCGCCTGGATCGCGCTGTCCTACACGCAGCAGGCAAGTTTCAAGTTGGAGGATGCCCTTACCAGCGCCGAGCGCGCCGCCGAGCTAGAGCCACGCAGTTCCATCGCGCTAGCGCGCGTGGCCGAGCTCATGCTGTCGCTTGGCAAGGTCCGCTCCGCCGAGCGCGCTGCCCAGGCGGCCGTGGACGCCAACGCTGATGACAGTCGGGCGCATACGATCCTGGGCTTTGTGCACTTGGCGGCGATCGACATCAAGAAAGCCAAGGCCGACTTCGAGGCGGCCATCGCGCGCGATTCGAGCGATCCTCTTCCCCGCTTGGGGCTGGGGCTGGCCATTATCCGCAAGGGCAACCTAACGGCGGGCCGCGAGCAAATCGAGATCGCCGTCGCCCTGGACCCGACAAACTCGCTGCTCCGCAGCTATATGGGCAAGGCCTACTACGAGGAGGACACCAAGGCGCGCGACCGGCTCGCCTCCACGCAGTTCGGCTTAGCCAAGCAGCTCGATCCTAAGGACCCTACGCCCTGGTTCTACGACGCGATCTTAAAGCAGACGCAGAACCGCTCCGTCGAGGCCCTCGAAGAGTTCCAGAAGTCCATCGAGCTCAACGACAACAGAGCGGTGTACAGATCGAAACTGCTGGTGGATGAAGATCGCGCGACGCGCGAGACGAACTTGGCGCAGATCTACCAGGACCTCGGCTTCAATCAACCGGCCCAGATCGAGGCGTCGAAATCTGTCTCGTTTGATCCCTCCAATTACTCTGCGCACAGATTTCTGTCCGAAGCCTCCAGCCCCGTCGAGCGGCAGGAAATCACTCGTGTGAGCGAACTTCTAAAAGCCCAGCTGCTGCAGCCCTTGAACCTGAATCCTCCTCAACCCCAGGCCGCTTTCGCGCAGCTCGGAATCCTTCCCAGCGCGACTCAATTTGCGCCCGGTTACAACGAGTTCAGCCCCCTATTCGAAAGCAACGGTTTGCATCTGTTCGCGACCGCCCTCGCAGGCAACGAAGAAACCCTTGGCGATGAGGTCGTGGTGTCAGGTTTGGTCGACCGACTCTCCCTGAGCCTGGGACAGTTCCACTACCAGACTCAGGGTTTTCGACCGAATAACGACCTTACGAACAACATATATGACGCTTTCGCCCAGATCGCCCTCACACCCAGCATCAACCTCCAAGCAGAGTACAGGACTCGTGATGCGGAGGCCGGCGACAGAAGCCTGACCGGCGATCCGACCATATCCGACCCGGGATTCCGGCGGAACTTGCAGCACGACGTCGCTCGGCTAGGTGCGCGCGTCGACCTCAGCGAGCGGTCTACAGTCCTATTCTCGGGAATTCACGCCAAGAGAGAGGAGAGTCTGTTCTTTCCCGATTTCTTTGGCATGCAGCTCACCAGCAGCGGGACAACCGAGACGGACCAGGGCGAAGCGCAGTGGATCTACAAGGGCTTCGGGGGCTCACTGGTCACGGGCCTGGGAGCGTACGACGGCAACGCGCAACAGCAGGACCAGTTTTCTCCGGGCCCCTGCCCGTTCCCGCCATGCGAGCTAACCTTCGGCACAAGGGGACAGAACGCGTACCTCTTGTGGAGCTTCCAGCCCGCGCCCGCTATGTTGTTGGTATTGGGAGGCTCTTACGATCACGTCAACGAAGCGAACCTGGACGTTGAGAAACTCAGCCCGATGGCGGGCTTCTATGTCCGTCCACTCAGCTGGCTGTCTTTTCGCATGGCTGCTTTCCAGTCCGTGAAACCGGCGCTGGTTGCCGACCAGACGATCAGGCCAACACAGATCCTGGGGTTCAGCCTGTATTCCGATGATTTCAACGGAACGGTGGCAAACGGCTTTGCCATCGCTGGAGATGCGCGCCTTGGCTCTGACGCGCTGGCGGGCGTCGAGGCCTCCCGGCGTTCACTGTCCATCCCTCTGGATGCAGTTGGCTCCCCATTCTTCCTGAATTCGACAGAGAGCGCCTTGGGCGCGTATCTCGCATGGACGCCGCGGCGTGACGTTGCAGTCTCGCTCAGATGGCTCCGAGAGAATTCGACCCGGCCGGCAGCGGATGTGGCCGACGTGGGACTGCCCTCGCAAGTGACCAATGATTTGTTTCCCCTGAGCGTGCGTTTTTTCACCGCTGGCGGTTTCATTGCAGGCGCCACGGCAACGTATGTCAAGCAATACGTGGCGAGCACATCTTTCCCTCCAACCAATCAGGCGAACAGCGACTTTTCTTTGGTCGACCTCTTTCTCGGCTATCGATTGCCGGAGCGTCGTGGCCTGATATCCCTAACTGTCAACAACCTCTTTGATAAGGAGTTCTCTTTCTATGATTTGAATTTTCTGACAACGGAACCGTTGAATCCGCGCTTTACCCCCGCGAGGACCTTCTTCGGGCGAATCGCGCTGTACTTCTGAAGACGTTCATCAACCACACCAGCAACAGGAGAGCAACCATGGTATCACTACCCGGCGATATGTCACCAATCAATAAGGACGTCATCGACTACCTTCAGGTCTTATTCGATAGCAACGGTGGAACTAACCCCTCGAACGTGCGCACGATAGTGTTCTTCTTCGACGATAAGGATCCCCAATGCTATCACCGACCGGGGATGCCAACCGCGAAAAAAATCCCAGGCGGAAACATCAATGAGCAGGCAAAACAGGTTTCCCGACTAGACGAGGTGACGGTTGTGGTATTCCAGAAAAACCCCACGTGCTTTTGGAAGGTGATTAACGGGTCACATCGTCTCTACTGTGGCTAGCTAGGATCTCGGCTACTTTAGGTGAGCGCTGACCAATTTCACCCCTCTCGAGCCTGCAGACGCAGTGAGGTCAGCGCTCGATGCGTACTCAGCAAGAGCTACCCCAAGGTGACCACACGCAGTCCGACGCTTGGGCCGTGTCGCAAAGCGGCCAAGGAGGAAACATGGCTGGTATACTAGACACCCCCCTCGATCTCGACAAACTTTCTCCTGCTCAGTGGGCATTGCTCGAAGACCTTCAAGGCAACATTCTCAAAGGCCACGGGAGAGATCACGCGGCCCATATTTTCCTGCACTTTGACAGTGCGGATGGCGCGAAGGAGTGCCTGAAGCGGTTGCGAGGGCTGATCACTTCTGCAGGCGACCAGGTTCGTGTCTGGCAACGACTGCGCTCATCAAAAGCAGCAACACAAGCGGACCCTGGCTTACACACCATCTCCGGACAACTGTTCTTGAGCCTCGCCCTGTCCTGCAAGGGCTACGAAAAGCTTGGGATTAACCCGGATTCGATTCCCCAGGATCCGGCGTTCAAAGCTGGCATGCGGGGCCGACCCAGCTTACAGGATCCCCCCCCAGAACAGTGGACCATGCTAAAAAAAGACGGCGGCAAAGCGCTTGAGGAGATCCACGCCCTGGTAATTGTGTCTTGCGACACACCTGAGGTCACTAAGCTCTACAAAGACATGATCGTGCGGCGATCGGCTCCGCACGCACGAGAGTTGGGCACAGAAACTGGAAGAGCGCTTCGAAACGCGGCGAGGCAACGGATCGAGCACTTTGGTTACGTGGATGGCATGAGCTCGCCAGTGTTCGTGCTCCAAGATCTGGAGGGGAGTCAAAACACCTGGAATCCGCTCTCACCTCCAAGCGTGGTTTTGGAAAGATGTCACGGCGGGGACGAGAACAGCTTCGGGAGTTACTTGGTGTTCCGTAAGCTGGAGCAGAATCCGCGCATGTTTGCCGGGCTGGAGATCGCCCTTGGCAAAGCGGCGGGAAAGACCTCCGATGAGGCTGGTGCTATGGTGATTGGCCGGAAGAAGGATGGTACGTCCTTGACGCTCTCCTCCGCGACGCCGTCAAATCCCCCCTCGAACGACTTCGATTATCGTAACGACACTCATGGGAACGTATGTCCCTTCAATGCTCACGCGAGAAAACTGAACCCTCGGGGAGCGACGATTCCCAGCGATCCCCAACAAGGGGTGGGCGGGGAACGTCAGCATTGGATTGTCCGTCGTGGGATCCCATACGGCGCTCGCAAGGATGACCCCACCAAGCCTGCATCACCTGAATCACTCAGAGAACGGCCGGAGTGGGGGCAGGTGGGCCTTCTTTTCATGTGCTATCAGCGGAGCATCGAAACCCAATTCGAGGAACTTCAAAGCCACTGGGCGAACGATGCCTGGTTCCCGCTCGAACCAACCGAGAAGCTCAAGGGTGTCGATCCGCTGATTGGATCGCGAGACACGCGTGAGATGGAGAACGGGAAGCCCTTACTACAGCAGCCCTTGTGGCCATCCAGGTCGGGAAACATGGTACCGTTTGAGATTCCTCAATGCGTCAGGCTGCAGGGAGGAGAGTATTTTTTCGTTCCCAGCATTTCGTTCATCCGAAAACTCTAGTCTTTGAGCCACCGCTTAACGGTGAGACGATCCGTGCTTAGCTAGAGTGCAGAGCAGCCTCGGGCTAGCGCGTGCGTTGCGCTGGGCTCGATGCACCCATTCATGCGCGAACAGCTGCCCAAGGCGCGGGTCCCCGGAGGATGCTCGCAGGATGGGCCACAGAATTGCAGGCCCTGACGCACACCGAAGAGTTATTCGGCGATGCACACAGCATCGGCCAGCTTTCGTAGCGGGCAGGGTCGTGGGTCGCATCGCCTCGGCTCCTGGGAAGCCGCTCCAGCCCTATGCCCGACGCGCGACGAGCACAGCGTTGGAGCCACCGAACGCAAAGGAGTTGGAAAGCGCGTACTCTAGCTGCGGCGCTTGCCGTCCCGCGCACGGCACGCAATCGAGGTCGCACTCGGGGTCCAGCATGGTCAGATGCGCGGTGGGCGGCAGGCGCCGCTTTTTCAGCGCCAGCACTGTGATCGCGAATTCGAGCGCTCCGGCCGCGCCGACCAAGTGTCCATGCATCGATTTCGTCCCGCTCACCGCCAGACGGCGAGCGTGGCCGCCGAACGTCTGCTTGATCGCATCGATCTCGATCTTGTCCCCCGCGAGCGTGGCAGTGGCGTGCGCGTTGATATAGCCAACCGCTTCCGGCTGAAGCCCGGCGTCTGCGAGCGCCGCGCGCATGGCCCGCACCTGGCCGTCGACCGCCGGCTGCGTGAGGTTGTGCGCGTCGCTAGACGCACCGTACCCTACCACCTCGGCAAGGGGCTGCGCGCCGCGCGAGCGCATCGCCTCCTGCGCCTCCATCACGATCGCCACCGAACCCTCCCCGAGCACGAAACCGGTGCGGTCTTTGCTGAACGGACGGCTGGATGCCGCCGCGCCGTCGGCATGTTCCTTCGCGAGCACGCCGAGTCCGTCCCAGGCCGTGATAGCTCCGTCGTTCAGCATCGACTCGGTACCGCCCGCCAGGGCGCAATCCAGGTAGCCATCGCGGATCGCGCGAAACGCTTCGCCGATTGCCACGCCGGACGATGAACAAGCGATCGAGTAGGTGATCGAGGGGCCGCGGATCCCATAGCGCATGGAGATGTGGCTAGCCGGCGCATTCGTCATGATGAGAGGAACAGTGGACGGCTTAGCCTTGCGGGATTGTCGCTGGTAGTAGAGACGGTAGGCCTCCTGGATCGCGCTCGAGCCCCCAAGTCCGCAGCCGATGTAGATGCCAGCGGCGGCCGGGCCCCGGTCCTCCACGAGCAGCTTCGCGCCCGCCAGCGCGCGATGGGCGGCGATGACCGCCATCTGCGAGACCCGGTCCATGACAAAGAGCTGGGCCTTGGGGATCACGCCGGACGGATCGCACTCGGCCTGCGCAAGTAGAACATCGGCCCCGAACTCCGCAGTCCCGCTGCGGACCTTGCGGATCGCAGACTCGCCGGCGTACAGCCGTTCGAACACGCCATCGGGGTCGCCGCCATGCGGCGAGACGAGCCCGAGGCCGGTGACGAATACGCGTCGGCGGGCCGCAGTGGCTGGTTCAGGCACCTTTGGTTTGGATGAGTTCGTCGACCAGTGCCGCCCCGTCACCCAGCGTAGTGAAGTTCGCGCGCTCGTCCGGGATGTCGATTCCGTACTTGTCCGCGACGTCGAACATCAGCTCGGCGGCCGATAGGGAATCGAGCCCGAGCTCAGCAAGCGTCGCCTCTGGCCGGATCGTGTCCGGCTTGACGTCGTGCCTCTCAATGAGCACTTGCTTGATGTAATCGTACGAACTCATGGTGCGCATCCATTGGTGGGTTGCGGCTCGGAAAGTGGAAATATACCATGGCGATCGTGCGCTGGCGCCCGGCACCCGGTCCGGGTGCCGGTGTCGGCCCGGCGGGCGTCCCGGGATGCCGGTCGAGCTGGCCGCCCACCTTCAAATACCTCTGATCGGCCGGCCCGTCCAATGCGTTTTCTGTTCCGAATCATCGCCGCTCTTCCGCTGCGCACAGTACAGGCGCTGGGCGCGGCGCTGGCACGCCTGGCCTTCGCCCTGTCGGCCCGCGAGCGGCGCAGGCTCGAACAGAACATGCGCTACGCCGGCTATGACGACCCGCTGCTTCGGAGCGCGGCGATCGCGGAGGCGGGTAAGACCCTCCTGGAGATGCCCTGGCTCTGGACGCGGCCCCAGGACGAGGTCGTCAGGCTCGTGCAAGACGTCGAGGGGGAGGCCTTGGTCGACGAGGCGCGGGCGCAGGGCAAGGGCATCATCTACCTCACGCCGCATCTGGGCTCCTTCGAAGTTGCCGCCCAGTATGCCACCACCCGTGCGCCCATCACGGCGATGTACCGGTCACCGAGGCAAACTGGACTCGAGCCCTTGATTCGAGCTGGCCGGGCGCGCGGCGACGTCCGGCTCGCGACCGCGGATATGAAAGGGGTGTTCACGCTATTGCGCGCACTGCGCAACGGCCAGTGGGTCGGCATCCTTCCTGACCAGGTGCCCAGCCAGGGCGAAGGCGAGTGGACCGAGTTCTTCGGCCGTCCCGCCTACACCATGACGCTGACGCACCGGCTCCAGAACAGCACCGGGGCCGTCGTGGTCCTCGTGTTCTGCGAGCGCTTGCCACAGGGCAGGGGTTACCGGATTCATCTCGAGCCGCTCCCGCCCCTGGACCCGGGCGAATCGCCGACGCGCCAGCTCAACCGCGGGCTCGAACGCCTCATCCGCAAGTGCCCGGCGCAATACCTCTGGTCCTACAACCGTTACAAGGTTCCGGCGGGCGTGACACCCCCCGCCTGAAGCATCATTGCGACGCCACGAACGTCGAGCGTCGGTTCGCATCCAGTGGCGAGACTCAGACCATCCATAGGAATCTCGACATCGCTTGGTTGTGGGAAAGCAACGCGTCGCGCGCCACCACCACTGCGCCCCGCAATGCGGTCTCGGCCGGACAGCGGTCTTTATTCATGCGCCAGCCAGTCGCGGTTCGCGACTGTTGCGACGGCCGTTCGTGCGGCAAGGGCCGCGCCTCCGGCACGGGGGCCAAGGCGCGAGGTATCCGACTGCGCCGTGGCAACAGCGGGCGGAAGCTCGGCCGCAATGAGGTCAAACAGCCAGCGCAGCATGCGGTCTCCCCCCGCGAACAAGTTGGCCACCAAAACCGTCCCGGCCACGCTGCGACGCGTAATTTTCACCTGCTGACCCGCGGTAAATGCCGGGTTGCCGTGGATTTTGCGCAGAGTGAGGAGCGCCATGCCGATGGCCCACAGGCAGAACTTGCGCAGACCTCGCTCATCGCGTGGAAGCAGCAGGGTGTACGCAAGGGCATTGCGCAAGTGCCAGTGTGCAATGCCGATGAGCTTGCGCAGCGCATGAGCAAAAGCGACGTCGTGGTGTCCCCTGGAGAGGTTCTTCAGATCGAACCCGAACTCGCGGAACACGTCCTGCGGCAACCAGCATGCGCCCCGGCTGCGGTCCTCCCAAAGGTCCTTGAGGATATTGGTCATCTGCAGGGCCTGGCCAAACGACACCGCCAACACCAGCAGCTGCGGCCGGTTCCGTGCAATGTCGTTTGAGTAGTCGCAGAACAGCTCGGTCAGCATCTCGCCCACCACCCCGGCGACGTAATAACAGTAAGCATCGAGATGCGGCAGATCGGGGAGCCCGGCCCTGCTCTGGTTGGCCTGGAACCAGGCCATGCCCTCGCCCATGATCGCGACGCATCGCTCCAACACCGCGCGCTGAGCTGGCGTGAAACTATGGGTGACGCGGATGACCACGGCGCTGTTGCGGACCAGGTCCCGCTCGGCCTCGATGGTTCTGCTGGACAGCAGCAGATGGAGCTTGGCCGCGAACGGCTCGGCAGGGGAGCGGCCGGCGACGACGTCGATAAACTGCTCGGCGAAATGTCGCTTCTGCTCAGCATCCAGCGCGACCTCGTCTTCGATCGTGTCGGCGATGCGGCACAGCAGGTACCCATTGGTCACGACCTTGCACAGCTGCGCCGGCAGCTGGGGGATGGTCAACGCGAACGTGCGCGACACGCCATGCAAAATGTGCATCTGGTAGGCTTCGTCCGAGACAATCGCCATGGTCAGCGTGTTCCGTCAAGTCTGCCGTGCTTTGAGCCGGTGCGACGGCTTAGTGTAACGCGATGCCGCGCTTCACGATGTTGGCTAGCGACGCACTCCGCGCAGCCTCTGAGTCACGCTGTAGCGCGCGACTCTGTATTGCAGTATCAAGGGTACCGTCGCGCCGGCTCGGCGCGCACTTAAGAAGCCGCGTCGCGCTGCGCAGGCTTGCCGGCCAGCAGCGTCTTCGGCAGGTTGAAAGTAACCGTCTCCTGCACGCCGTCCAGCTCCCGCGTGGCGGTCACGCCGAACTGGTGCAGCCGCTCGAGCACCTTGTGCAAGAGCACCTCCGGCGCCGACGCCCCTGCCGTGACGCCCACCCGCTTCACGCCGACAAACCAGCTCGGATCGATCTCGGCTTCGTCCTGGATCAGATAGGCAGCAAGCCCATGCTGCGTGGCCACTTCACACAAGCGGACCGAGTTCGAGCTGTTGCGGGCGCCCACCACCAGCAACATGTCCACTTCGCAGGCCAGCCGCCGCACGGCGTTTTGCCGGTTCTGGGTCGCATAGCAGATGTCGTCTAGCTCCGGCCCCTGGATGGCGGGGAAGCGCCGTTTTAGCGCCGCGATGACCTCGCGCGTGTCGTCGATACTGAGCGTCGTCTGGGTTACGTAGGCCAGGCGCTGCGGGTCGATGACATTGAGCGCGGCTACGTCGTCGAGCGTCGAGACGACCTGCACCGGGCCGGTCACCGACCCCATGGTGCCATCGACCTCTTCGTGCCCAAGATGGCCGATGATGATGATCTCGAAGCCCTTGGCGCTGTAGCGCTGCGCCTGAAGATGCACTTTCGTCACCAAGGGGCAGGTGGCATCGATGATTTCCAGCCCCTGGCGTTCGGCATGCTGCACGATGGCGTTGGACACGCCATGGGCGCTGAAGACAATCACCGAGCCGGACGGGACCAAGTCCAGGCTTTCGACGAAAACCGCCCCGCGCCTCTCGAGGTCATCGACCACGTATCGGTTGTGGACAATCTCGTGGAACACGTACACCGGCGTGCCGAATATTTCGAGAGCGCGCTCCACGATCTCCACCGCCCGCACTACGCCTGCGCAAAAGCCTCGCGGCTGAGCAAGAAGAATTTCCATTATCGCTTCCTCTGCTGCGTAGCCTCCCTAAAGGCTGCGCGGCGTGAGTAAGTCTTGATTTTACAACGCTTGTTGCCGGCGGCGAAAGAGCACAGAACTTTGAACCGGGCCCTGGCGGTTTCACGCAACCTTCTCGATCACCCGCAACTCTCCTCGCACAACTCTGCAGAACAATAAGGCTGGCCCGAATAATCGTTGCTACGAGCGGCTGGTCACGCTGGAAGAAAAGGGCAATCAGACCAGGCTGACGCGCGCGAATTTGCGCTTGCCGACCTGGACAACGAACCGCTGCCCCTTGCCTAACGCCAGGCCCCTGTCGCTCACCTTCTCGCCGTTGAGCCTGACTCCGCCCTGGTCGATCATGCGCCCCGCCTCGGAGGTGCTGGCCGTGAGCCCAACCCGCTTGAGGATCTGAGTCAGAAGCAGCGGTTCCCCAACCAGCGCAATGGTGTGTTCGGGGATCTCTTCGGGCATCTCACGTTCTCTGAAGCGGGCGTTGAAGTCTCGAGCGGCGTTGTGGGCAGCGTGAGGCCCGTGGAATCTCGCGACGATCTCCGTGGCGAAGTCAAACTTCACATCGCGCGGGTTAGCGCCCTGCTCCACAGCCCGTTTCTTCGCCTCGACTTCCGCAATCGGCTGCAAGGATAGGAGCTCGATGTAGCGCCACATCAGATCATCCGAGATGGACATGATCTTGCCGAAGATCTGATTCGGCGGCTCGTTGATGCCCACGTAGTTGCCCAGCGACTTGGACATCTTGTTCACGCCATCCAGCCCCTCGAGCAGCGGCATGGTCAGGATGCACTGGGGCGGCTGAGCGTAGTGTTTCTGCAGCTCGCGCCCCACCAGCAGGTTGAACTTTTGATCGGTGCCGCCCAGCTCGATGTCCGCGCGCAACGCCACCGAGTCGTAACCCTGTACCAGCGGATAGAGGAACTCGTGGATGGCAATCGGTTGGTTGCCGCGGTAGCGCTTGCCGAAGTCATCGCGCTCAAGCATGCGCGCCACTGTATGCTTGGCCGCGAGTCGAATGAGGTCCGCCGCACCCATCGGGTCGAACCAGGTCGAGTTAAATGCGATCTCGGTCCTGTCCGCCTCGAGGATCTTGAACACCTGGTCCTTGTAGGTCTTGGCGTTGTCCTCGATCTGCCCGCGCGACAGAGGCGGTCGCGTGGCGTTCTTGCCGGCGGGGTCCCCGATCATCCCGGTGAAGTCGCCGATCAGGAAGATCACATGGTGGCCGAGATCCTGGAACTGGCGCATCTTGTTTAGCAGCACCGCGTGCCCGAGGTGCAAGTCGGGTGCGGTCGGGTCGAAGCCCGCCTTCACGCGCAGCGGCCGGCCCGACTTGAGCCGGTCCACCAGCTCATCCTCCACCAGGAGCTCTTCGCAGCCGCGCTTGATGACCTTCAGGCTTTCCTGGACGCCAACCATGAGTACCCTAGACACGAACATCCTGGACCAGCGACGGCGGGTTAGAGAGCTTGGATTTGCACCCCATCGCCCGATCGTGGCTTTTCTGCTACCCTTCAGCCCGTTTGCACTCGACCGATGGAAAAAGGAGAACGGGATTCTAGCGGAAAAGACTCTCGGCCTCACCCCTCCCGCCCGGCAACGAGGGCGTGTCTCGCGCCGCGGGCTGGTGGCAATGGCCGTCCTGCCACTGTTGGGAGTCGTCGCGGCCTTCGGCATCGCGCCGGACACGGCAACCGAGACCGTCGTTCTCCACCGGGTGATCCAAGACATGCGCCTAGTCCCCCCAGTGGAGACTGCAGCCGAGGCGTCCACCCAGTATTGGCGGGAGGAGCGGATCCAACGCGGCGATACGATCGGCTCGCTGCTGGCCCGCCTCCAGGTTACCGACCCCGACGCCATAGCGTATCTGCGCGGAGCGCGTCACGTGCGCTCCCTGTATCAGCTGGTTCCGGGCCGCAGCGTGCGCGCCGTGACCACGGACGATGGCGAGCTGGTCAAGCTAGGCTATCTCCAAGGCGACGGCACCGAGTTGATAGTGCAGAAGCGCGGGCGGGATTTCTTTGCCCGTGAACAGGCGCTGCCCACCGAGCGACGGCTGCTGATGAGTTCGGGTGAGATTCAGTCGTCGCTGTTCACTGCAACGGATGCGGCCGGCCTCAGCGACGGCATTGCCGTGCAGCTGGCTGATGTCTTCTCGAGTCAAGTGGACTTTCACCGCGATCTGCGGCCCGGCGATCGCTTCGCCGTGGTGTTCGAGGCGTTTTATAACAACGGCGAGTTTGTGCGCAGCGGTCGCATCGTGGCAGCCGAGTTCACCAACGCAGGCCGCATCTCCCGCGCTGTCTACTACCGGGATCCGCAAGGCCGCGGCGGGTACTACACGCCCGAGGGCAAGAACATGCGCAAGAGCTTCCTGCGCTCGCCGCTCGAGTTCTCACGCGTCAGCTCCGGGTTCTCTCTCTCCCGGTTCCATCCCGTGTTGAATACCTGGCGTGCTCACAGGGGCGTCGACTACGCTGCGCCCGCGGGCACGCGGGTAAAGGCTACGGCGGATGGCTACGTGCAGTTCGTGGGACGTCAGGGTGGCTATGGGAACCTGATCGTACTGCGTCACAAGAACGAGTACAGCACTGCGTACGGACACCTGTCGGGGTACGCCAAGGGATTGCGCGTAGGGCAGCGCGTAAACCAAGGCGACGTGATCGGCTCTGTGGGCATGACAGGCCTGGCCACCGGTCCGCATCTGCACTACGAGTTTCGCGTGAATGGCGTGCATCAGAATCCGCTCAGGCTCGCGCTCCCGCCGGGACCGCCGATCACCGCAGAACTACGGCCCGCCTTCGAGGACGGACTGCGGCCGCTGCTGGAGCAGCTGGACCTCATCCGCGGGATGAATCTAGCGGCGATCAACTGACGACTAAAATAAACAAGAAAGGGGCCATGTGTGGCCCCCTTCTAGTCTGGCTTGACGCCGAGATCAAGCGGAAAATGACGAACCGCAGCCGCAGGTCGAGGTGGCGTTCGGGTTTTTGATCACGAACTGCGCCCCCTCGATGCCTTCCTGGTAGTCGATCTCGGCGCCCACCAGGTATTGATAGCTCATCGGGTCGATCAACAGGGTCACCCCGTTCTTGACCATCGGAGTGTCGTCCCCGCTGATGCTCTCGTCGAAGGTAAAGCCGTATTGGAAGCCCGAGCAACCCCCGCCCGTCACGAAGACGCGCAGCTTGAGATCGGGATTGCCTTCCTCCTCGATCAACTGTTTTACCTTGTTGGCGGCGGCATCCGTGAATACCAACGGTGCCGGCATTTCGGTTACTGCGTTCATGCTTAGACTCCTGGATCAACCTACTATATTGCAAAAGATTATCGGCTCCATCACAGATGGGGTCAACCGACGAGTAATCAACACTCCAGCGGATCAGCTGCTGGGCAGGGGTTTCACCGTCATGGCCTTGGGCGCCGGGCTCTCCTCCTGATGCACCAGCCGACCCTGAACTACAGCACCGAGCTGGATTTCCAAGGTCCGATAGTGAACGTCTCCAGTGACATTGGACTTGGCCTGCAGCTCGACATACTCGGAGCCGAAGACCGGGCCAATCACGGTCCCGTTGATCACGGCGTGGGAAACGCGGATCTCCCCTTCCACCCGGGCGCGCTCGCTGAGGACCAGGGTGCTGGGCTGGTCGTCCGCGGTCAGGACATTACCCTTCACGCGCCCGTCGACCCGCAACCCACCGCTGAAGATCACGTTCCCTTCGACCGTTGTGCCGTCGCCGATCAGGCTGTCTATCCGGGTCTGCGGCTTGCTCGTTTTGCCACCAAACATTCGCACTCTCCTAGGAAAGATTAACAGTCTGAGACGACTTGGGCGCCTCGGTGCCGTTTTCCAGCACGCGCACCTGCACGCGTTTGACCGTCGCCTCGGGGGGAACGTGGAATACGCCCTCCACCCGCTGGTAGAACTTGAAGCTCAGGTTATAGGGGTTGCCTTTCTCGCCCTCGCGCGGAAAGACCAGCACTTGCGTATCGCCGTCCTGCTCTAAATCCACCACCAGCTGCAGCTTCCCCTGGAACTCTCGGCTGCGCGTGCGCGCCTGCACCACCAGCAGCTGGTAGCGATACTCGCCTGGCAGCGCGTCGGGACGCACGCGGAAGCGGTTGATGCTGATGCCAGCGGCGGACTCCCCACTCGTGGTCATCAGGGTCTGAAAGAAAGCCAGATCTTCCTTGAGCAACGCGTTCTCGTCGGTAAGCGTCTTCATCTGGCTGGCCAGATTCCCATGAGTGGCGTGCTCGATCTGCATCTGGCGCTCCGTGGCCGCGAGCTGGCTGCGCAGCTCCGCATTTTCGTCCCGCAGATGGGTCACCTCTTCGCTCAGCCGCTCCTGCTCAGCCGCTGCCTGGCTGCTCTGGAACCCGGCCAGGTTGCGGCCGGCATCGTAGGTAAACCAAGCCACGCCCAACATGGCACCTAGGGCCACCGAGATCAGGCCCCAACGCAGGTACCAGGGGGCCTGCGTGTGGACGGCGACGCGCGGGGCGGCGATGCCAAACCGGCGCTTCAGCTGTCGGATCACCGTCACGGCAAAAGCGCGAGCATTTCCAGTCCCTTTGTCTCAGGCAGTCCGAACATGATGTTCATGCACTGCACCGCTTGGCCGGAAGCTCCCTTCACCAAGTTGTCGATCACAGCCAGCACGACGACGATGTCCCCGCTCCCAGGACGATGCACAGCTATGCGGCACTCGTTGGCACCCCGGACCGAGCGCGTGTCCGGCTGGCTGCCCGCCGGCAGCACGTCGACGAAGGGCTCCTGCCCGAAGCGCCGCTCGAACAGCGACTGCGCATCTACCTCCTGCGTCATCCTAGCGTACAGCGTCGCGTGAATCCCGCGGATCATGGGCGCTAGATGCGGAATGAAGGTAACGCCGACCTGGCGCCGTGCGGCCCGCGCGAGCCCCTGCAAGATCTCTGGAAGGTGCCGGTGACCGGCCACGCCATAGGCCTTGAAGTTATCGGCGGCCTCGGAGAAAAGTGTATGCACCTCCGCCTTGCGGCCCGCACCGCTCACCCCTGACTTCGCATCCGCGATCAGGTGACCAGCGTCCACAACCCCGGCCTCGACCAGCGGCAGAAAGCCAAGCAGGACCACTGTGGCGTAACAGCCCGGAGCCCCCACCACCCGGGCGCGCCGGATCTGCTCCCGATTCATCTCCGGCAAGCCATAGACCGCCTCCTCGGCCAGCTGGGGACAGGTATGCGGCATGCCATACCACTTCTGCCATTCAACCAGATCTTTCAGCCGGAAATCCGCCGCCAGGTCGATCACGCGCACTCCGACTTCGACCAGCCGTGGCGCCTGCTCCATGGCCACACCCCGGGGGGTAGCGAAGAACACCACATCACAATGCGAAAGGTCAGCCGCAGCCGGGTCCGAAAACCTCAGGTCGACACGCCCCCGCAGGCTGGGAAATAGATCCGCAACCGGCATACCAGCCTCCTTACGGGAAGTGATCGCAGTGAGCTCGACCTCGGTGTGGCGGGCGAGAATTCTCAAGAGTTCTACCCCCGCGTAGCCTGTTCCCCCCACGATACCGACCTTGAGCATTATCCAATATTCCCTTTAATCAATCTGTTATAGGTCAACCTTCATGCCGCATCATAAACCCAAACGGGCCATGCATGGGCAACAAAAAAGCCGCCCCGCAGGCGGCTTTTTTGGTCTCGAGCACCGGGTTAGCGTTTCGAGAACTGTTTGCGCCGGCGGGCCTTATGTAAACCGACCTTCTTGCGTTCTACCTCTCGCGCGTCGCGCCTCACAAGGCCCGCCTTCTTCAGAACCGGCTTGAGGGCCGCATCGTAGTTGATCAGTGCGCGGGTAATACCATGACGCACCGCACCGGCCTGGCCTGATTCGCCGCCGCCCTGGACATTTACGGAGATATCGAAAGTGGTCAGGTGGTTTGCGAGGGTCAGCGGCTGGCGCACGATCATGCGGCCGGTCTCCCGCGAAAAGAAGTCGTCAACAGGCTTGCCGTTGACCGCGATCTGGCCCTTTCCGGGCCGAAGGAAGACGCGCGCTACGGCGCTTTTGCGGCGGCCGGTCCCATAATAGTGCTGCTGAGTTGCCATGCTCACATCCTGGACGCGGTAGAGCCTTTAGGTTACGGGGTCCCTATTAGTTGCTGGTTAGATTGAGTTCCTGGGGTTGCTGAGCCTGGTGGGGATGTTCCGGCCCTGCGTACACCTTGAGCTTGCGATACATCGTACTGCCCAGCGGCCCCTTGGGCAGCATGCCCTTGACGGCCTTTTCTATGATACGGGTCGGGAATTTCGCCTGCAGCTTGGCAAAGGTCGTAGTCTTGAGCCCGCCCGCATACTGGCTGTGCCGGTAATAAAGTTTGCTTTCGGGTTTGCGGCCGGTCACGCGCACTTTCTCAGCGTTGATCACAACAATGTAGTCGCCTGTGTCCACATGGGGCGTGAACTCTGCTTTGTGCTTCCCACGCAAGCGTCTCGCGATCTCGACGGCCAAGCGGCCGAGCACCTTGTCGGTTGCGTCGATCAAATACCAGTCGCGCTTGACCTCGTGGGGCTTGGCCGAAAAGGTCTTCATGAAAAAATCGCTTGATTCCCAAGGTTCTGGACCGAAGAAAGGGTCCCGATCGAAACGAAGGGGGGCATCTTAGCGGCAACGATTAGTGTCTGTCAAACAAGCGGATTTGATCTCCGGCGCCGGCCCCGAAGCCGGTGCGGGTTATTCCGAATGGGAGTCCAGAAGCCGTTCCAGGATATAATTTTGCTTTGCATCAACCGCCTTTTACCCGCTTTTCCGCGGCTGCCGCCGCGCACCTCATGCGCAAGATCTGGCTCACGTTCGCCCAGGCCACCACCATCGCCTTGGGCATCCTGCTCGTGGTGCAAACGCTGCGGCCCGACCTGTTGCCTAGCCGCAGCATTGGTGGGGTGCTCACGATCAACGAATCGCGCGGACATCCCCAGTCAAGGGAGGAAGCGCCGGCCGCGGGCAGGGTTTTTGGCTCCTACAGTCTGGCGGCGCGGAAAGCGATGCCCTCGGTAGTCAACGTCTTCACCAGCAAGGAGGTGAAGCTCCAGCACCACCCGTTCATGGACGATCCCTTGTTTCGCCGCTTCTTCGGCGACCAGCTCGACGGCGAAACCCAGCGCACCTCGAGCCTGGGCTCGGGCGTCATCGTGGGCTCGGAGGGCTACATCCTGACCAACCATCATGTCATCGAGGCCGCAGACGAGATCGAGATCGCATTTAACGACGGCCGCCAAGCCAGGGCCAAACTGGTCGGCACTGACCCCGAAAGCGACCTTGCGGTGTTGAAGGTGGACCTGAAAAACCTGCCAGCCATCACCTTCGGCCGCCCGGACCAGGCGAGCGTCGGAGACGTGGTGCTGGCCATCGGCAACCCCTTTGGCGTTGGCCAGACGGTGACGCAGGGCATCGTCAGCGGGCTGGGACGAAGCCACCTGGGGATCAACACCTTCGAGAACTTCATCCAGACCGACGCCGCCATCAACCCGGGCAACTCGGGCGGCGCGCTGGTTGACGCGAACGGCAACCTGATCGGCGTCAACACCGCCATCTATTCCCGCAGCGGAGGGTCGATGGGAATCGGCTTTGCGATCCCGGTCAGCCTGGCGCGGCAGGTCATGGATCAGATCATCGCCACCGGGTCCGTCACGCGGGGGTGGATTGGGGTTGAGGTGCAGGACATCACGGCCGAATTGGCAGAGTCGTTCAAGCTCCCCAACAGCAGCAAGGGAGTCCTGATCGCGGGGGTGGTGCGTGGCGGGCCGGCAGATCGTGCGGGGGTCAAGCCGGGCGACATCCTGGTCGAGGTGGAAGGCAAGCCGGTGCTCGACTCCTCCGCCATGCTCAATCTGGTGGCTGAGGCACAACCGGGCAAGGTTGCTCTGCTCAAAGTCCTGCGCAACAGCGCCGCACTGACGGTCAAGCTCACAGTCGGCAAACGCCCCAAGCCGCGCCCGCGCCGCGGTGAAGAGGAGGAATAGCGCCGCGTGCGGTGGGCCGCAGCTATTCCTTCTGGAGCTCGGACTCCGGGTTGTCCGGGCGCGCGATGAAGGAGGCCACTACCAGGCCCACCTCGTACAGCAGACACAGTGGCAGCGCCAGCAGGATCTGGGATGTGACGTCGGGCGGCGTGACAACCGCAGCCACGATGAAGGCGCCCACGACCACGTACGGACGGACGTGCCTCAGCTTCTCGACCGAAACGACGCCCATCCTGACCAGCAGAATCACTACGATCGGCACTTCGAAGGTAACGCCGAAAGCCAGGAACATGTTGATCACAAAGCTGAGGTAGGTGCCGATGTCTGGCATCCACTCCACGCCGGCTGGGGTGAAGGCTTGCATCACTCGGAACACGGTCGGGAAAACCAGAAAGTAAGCAAAGGCCATCCCGCACACGAACAGGAGCGTGCTCGCGATCACCAGCGGGGCAACCAGGCGCTTTTCGTGCGCGTACAGCCCGGGCGCGACAAATGCCCATACCTGGTAGAGCAGGAATGGCAGCGAAACGACCACCGCCGCGAGAAAAGTGACCTTGAACGGGATGAAGAACGGGGAGGTGATCTCGGTGGCGATCATGCGCCCGCCCTTGGGAAGCTGTGCGAGCATCGGCTCCGAAACCAGATGATAGATGTCCTTCGCCCAGGGGACCAGACAAACAAACACCACGAGCACCGCAATGACAGACCAGAGCAAGCGGTTACGCAGTTCGACCAGGTGGGACAGGAAACCCTCTTGTCCCTGCTCGTTCTCGCTCACGGTTTCACAGCAAAGGAAGGGGCCGCCGGAAATAGGCTCGCGCGCACGGACGTGACCGGCTACGTCTGTCCGCGTGTAGTAGGCTCAACGCCGGCGTCCAGGCCTAGCTCGAGCTGCGGCGAAAGATTTTCGTTCTCGCCGCGCTGCACACCTGCCCCCGCTATCGGCGGAGACTCGACTCGGGGCATAACAGGCAGTGGGCTCGGGCTGTCTGTCGCAGGAAGCAGAGCCGGTGAAACGCCCGCCTGCGACGCGGAGCCGTCTAACTGCCCGCCGTGGTCCGGTCCGGGCAAAGCCGTGCCCATGTGCGGCGTCGGCGTATCGAAGACCGCTTGCTTGAGCTCGTCCTCGGTCTTCTTGAGTTCGGCGCCCGTGCCCTCGAGCGCAGCTTGAGCGTCCCGGAACTCTTTCTGCGCGTCCTCCATGCCGGTCTTCACGCTGTGCTCGATCGAGCGCGCGGCGTCCTCCACGGAGGACTGCAGCTTCTTGAGTTCGGCCAGCTCCATCTCGCGGCTGATGTCAGCCTTCACTTCGGCGACGTAGCGCTGAAAGCGGCCGAGCAGGTGGCCGGCGGTGCGTGCGACGCGTGGCAGACGCTCGGGCCCGATCACGATCAGCGCCACTACGCCGATGACGACTAGCTCGGAGAAGCCGATGTCGAGCATGTGAAGGCGCTGCGGCCGAGGCGGATAGGGACTACGAATGCGTCTTGTCCTTGACTTCCCCCTCCATGGTCTGCCCGGTGTTCGGAGGCTCGAGCTTGGCCGCGACCGAGGGCTCCGCCTTGTCCTCCTCGGTCTTCATCCCTTCCTTGAACCCCTTGACCGCGCCGCCCAGGTCAGCACCCAGGTTGCGCAGCTTCTTGGTGCCGAAGATCAACACGACCACCACCAGCACGATCAACCAGTGCCAGATGCTAAATGAGCCCATCTCTCGCTCCTCTTGGATCCAATCAATTCCCGGCGCGCTTCGGCTGCCTACCGCTCAACTTCTGGAGCGCGGCAGCATGGAACCCAGCGGCTCCCCGCCTCCGATGATGTGCAGGTGGACATGGTCGACTTCCTGCCGTCCTACGCGGCCGGTGTTCACGATCAGCCGGAAGCCGTCCTTGGCCCCCTGCTCGCGGGCCAGCTTCGGTGCCAGCACCATTATCTTTCCGAACAAGTCCCGGTGCCCATCCGCTAGGTCCATCATCGAGGCGATGTGCCCTTTGGGAACGATCAAGAAGTGCACTGGCGCCAGCGGGTTGATGTCGTGGAACGCTAACACCTCCTGGTCCTCGTACACTGTGCGCGAGGGGATCTCCCCCCGCACGATCCGGCAGAAAATGCAGTTCGCGTCTTGCATGCGGGTCGGCGCTAGTTCCAGGGCGCGGTTTGTGTCAGCCGACAGCCCGCCCATCGGGCCGGCATGACGCAACGGTCAGCCCGCAGCGAACGGCTACCCGACGCGGTCAGTCCCGGCGGGAGGCCTTCTCGTCGATGCCGGAGATCCCCTCGCGCCGACGCAATTCAGCCAGCACATCGTTGGGCCCCAGCCCGTGGAAGCTCAACATCACCATGGTGTGAAACCAAAGGTCGGCGGTTTCCCGCACGATCTGCAGTTTATCACCGTCCTTCGCCGCCAGCAGTGTCTCCGCCGCCTCTTCCCCGATCTTCTTGAGGATGGCGTCGTTGCCCATCGCCAGCAGCCGCGCGACGTAAGACGAGGTCGGGTCAGCGACCTTGCGCGATTCGATTGTCTGCGCCAGGCGGTTGAGGATGGAAGCATCGATCATTTAGGTCTCCCCGGCCGCTGACCGCCTCAGGTTGGATAGATCTCGTCCGGGTGTTTCAACATCGGATCGGTCACCACCCAGCGGCCCTTCTCGTAGCGACGAAAGAAGCAGCGTTCGCGGCCGGTGTGGCAGGCGATCCCTCCCTGCTGCTCCACGCTGACCAGGACCGCATCGCCGTCGCAATCCAGCCGCAGCTCTCTGACTTTCTGCAGGTGGCCGGACTGCTCGCCCTTACGCCACAGCCGCTGGCGCGAGCGAGACCAATAGTGCACCTCGCCGGTTTCGACGGTGAGCGCCAGCGCCTGGCGGTTCATCCACGCGAACATCAGAACGCGGCCGGTTATGGCGTCCTGGGCAATTGCTGGCACAATCCCCTCGGCCGACCAGGCGATCTCGTCCATCCAGTCCTTCTCCCGTTCCTGTTTCGCGCTCATGGTAGCGCCTCTCCGGCTGATGCTGTCACGCTGGTTACCTCGGTGGCTCATGCGGCCGCCTCCGCGGGCGCGTCGGAGGGCGGAAGAGGGGCCCCAGCTTGCTGGGGATGCGCGTCGCAGCGTGGAAGCCGTGTCCCTGCTCCGCGTTCCACCGGCCCCCGGACTCGGTCTCTCGAAGAGTTGCCCGGCTCCCGACGTGCCGAAGGCTGGGGGCGGAGTCCGGGCAGAGCGAGCGCATCCCGCAACGCCGTGCCGGGCAAGCTTCGCGCTCCTGCAAACGGGCCTGCGGCGAACGGATCGCGCTCGCGCGGGCAGGGGCGCTGAAGGCCGCATGTGACTTCGTCTGCTCGGGTCGCCACGCGGCCACTCCGCCCCAAGCTTGCGCCCGCCGGGAGCGGCCGCACCCCGCAGACGCGCGAGGGCTGCGGTCGACGCGCCTTGCCCGGCCCCTGCTCCGCGTTGCGCCGGCCCCTGCTCGGGAGCTCATGCGGCCGCCTCTTCGAGCGGGTCGCACAGCATCGTGCGTCGGCGGCTGCGCGCACTCGCCTTGCTCGCATCCCCGCGCAAGCGCGGGCGCGTCGAAGGGCGGAACAGGGTTCCCTTTGGGATGTGACCCCGCAGACGCGCGAGGGCCGGCGGGCGACGCGCCTTGGCCGGCTCCACGGTCGCATCCCCACAAGTGGGGCCCCTGCTCCGCCTTGCGCCGGCCCCTGCTCGGGGGCTCATGCGGCCGCCTCTTCGAGCAGCAGCGGGTCGCACAGCACCGTGCGTCGGCGGCTGCGCGCACTCGCCTTGCTCGCATCCCCGCGCAAGCGCGGGGCCCCTGCTCGGGGGCTCATGCGCGCACCTCGATTCCGCGTGCAGCCATGTACTCCTTGGCCTGACGTACGGTGTACTCGCCATAGTGGAAGATACTCGCGGCCAGTACCGCATCCGCGTGCCCCTGAACCACCCCTTCAACCAAGTGCTCCAGGCTGCCAACGCCACCGCTGGCGATGATCGGGACCTCGAGCGCATCGGAAAAGGCGCGAGTGAGCTCGAGGTCGAACCCGTGGCGCGTGCCGTCGCGGTCCATGCTCGTGAGCAGGATCTCGCCCGCACCCAGCTGCTGCACGCGGCGGCCCCAGTCTAGCGCATCCAACCCTGTTGGACGGCGCCCCCCGTGAGTGAACACCTCCCAGCGGGGGAAATCCGAGCTCGCCACGCGTTTGGCGTCGATTGCGACCACGATGCACTGGGAGCCGACCTTGCCGCTGGCGCGTACGACTAGCTCGGGTTGGAGCACCGCCGCCGTATTGATGCTCACCTTGTCGGCCCCGGCATTGAGGAGATCTCTCACATCATCCACCGAGCGCACCCCGCCGCCGACGGTGAGCGGGATGAACACCTGCGCCGCAACACCCTCGATGATGCCCAGGATCAAACCGCGCTCGTCCGAGCTGGCGGTGATGTCGAGAAAGCACAGCTCATCGGCGCCCTGCTCGTCATAGCGGCGCGCGATCTCGACCGGGTCGCCGGCATCGCGCAGCCCGACGAAGTTCACACCCTTCACCACGCGCCCGCTGGTTACGTCCAGGCAGGGGATGATGCGCTTGGCCAGACCCATGGCTGCGTTACTCGCGACTCGCGAACCTTGTCAAGAAGACCGTCTGTGCAACGGGGTTAGTGGCGAGATCTCGTGCTTGCGATCGGAAGAGGGTCGGCTGACCGATCAGGACGCCTTCGCGCCCTTGCCGGAGAGTTTGTCGGCAAGCTTCTGTGCTTCCGCAAAGTTCAGGGTCCCCTCGTAGATCGCCCGTCCGGTGATGGCGCCGACGATGCCTTCCTGCTCCACCGCACACAGGGCTTTGACGTCGTCGAGGTTGGCGATGCCGCCGCTGGCGATGACCGGGACCGAGAGAGAACGCGCCAGTTCGACGCTGGCATCGACGTTCAGACCCGTGAGCATCCCGTCACGGCCGATGTCGGTGTGGATGATCGCTTCCACGCCGTAGCCCTGGAACTTCTTAGCCAGATCGACGACATCGTGACCCGTCATCTTGGACCAGCCGTCGACCGCTACCTTGCCGTCCCTCGCGTCGAGCGCGACCATCACGTGACCCGGAAACGCGTAACAAGCGTCGTGCAAGAACCCTGGCGTCTTGACGGCGGCGGTACCGACGATGACGTAGCTGATGCCATCATCGAGATAGCGTTCGATGGTGTCCAGGTCCCGGATGCCGCCACCGAGCTGCACCGCGATGGCGTCGCCCACGGCCTCCACGATGGCCTTGATCGCTGCCTCGTTTCTGGGCCTGCCCGCGAACGCCCCGTTCAGGTCGATCAGATGGAGTCGGCGCGCGCCCTGCTTGGTCCAGTGCTGGGCCATGGCGCCGGGGTCCTCAGAAAACACCGTGGCCTTGTCCATGGCGCCCTGTTTTAGGCGCACGCAATGCCCATCTTTCAGGTCAATAGCCGGAATGAGCAGCATGCAGCAGGCAGGAAGCAGCGGATATGCGCAGGCGGGATCAGGCGGGGCGGCGCGTGGGCCGTGATGTCATGCCTGCCCATCATACAACAGACACTCTACCGGGAAAAAGTCCACTGGCCGATCACTCACCGATCAGCGGCATCTCCAGGGCGCGGGGAGAAGCGGTAAGGCGGCCGTCCCACTGCACGAAGTTGGACAGCAGCTTGAGCCCAGGCTCTTGGCTCTTCTCCGGGTGGAATTGCATGGCGAAGAGATTATCCCTGGCCACCGCGCATGTGAAGGGGAACGGGTACAGGCTGTAGCCCGCGATCAACGAGCGGTCGCGCGGCACGGGGTAGTAGCTGTGCACGAAATAGAACCGGCTGCCCTGCGGAATCCCCCGACACACGGGGTGTTCCAGGGTCTGTTGCACCTCGTTCCACCCCATGTGCGGCACCTTTAGCTTCTCGCCGGCGGCACCGACCAACCCTCTAGCAGGGAAGCGCACCACTCGGCCGGGGAGCAGACCCAGGCCCGCCACGTCGCCCTCCTCGCTCACCTCGAACAGCATTTGAAGACCGATGCAGATGCCCAGGAACGGCTTGCTGCGCGCCGCCTCGAGCACAGCGGGGCGCAGGCCTCTGGCATCGAGCTCGCGCATGCAGTCTGGCATGGCGCCCTGGCCCGGAAACACGACGCGGCGAGCCCTGCGAACGTCATCTGGCTGACTGGTCACCACCACCTTCAGCCCTGGCGCAACGTGCTCCACGGCCTTGGACACCGAGCGCAGGTTGCCCATTCCATAGTCGACGACAGCGATGTCGATCATCCCGGCTCCATGCGGTCGAGGAAACGACGCGGCTTCGCGCGGTTACAGGCTAATCCCGAGTTCACAGACTGCCCTTCGTCGACGGGAGCATCCCCTGCATGCGCGGATCCAGTTCCACCGCCATGCGCAGCGCGCGCCCAAAGGCCTTGAACGCGGTCTCCGCCTGATGGTGGGCGTTGCCGCCCTTGAGGTTGTCCACGTGCAAGGTCACCTGCGCGTGGTTGACGAAACCCTGGAAGAACTCATGGATCAAGTCCACGTCGAACTCTCCGATCAGAGCGCGCGTGAACTCGAGGTTGTACTCCAGACGGGGTCGGCCCGACAGGTCCACGACCACCCGCGACAGTGCTTCGTCGAGCGGCACATAGGCATGCCCGTAGCGGCGGACGCCCTTCTTGTCCCCCACGGCGCGGGCGAACGCCTGGCCGAGCGTGATGCCGACGTCTTCCACCGTGTGGTGAGCGTCGATGTGCAGGTCTCCCTTGGCCGCGATCTCCAGGTCGAGCATGGCGTGGCGCGCTACTTGGTCCAGCATGTGATCGAAAAAGCCGATGCCGGTGGACAGCACGGATTTGCCCGCACCGTCCAGGTCGATCTTGACGGTAATCTGGGTTTCCAGGGTGTTGCGGGTGATCTGGGCCTGGCGCATGGTCGACGGAGGTTAAGCGGCCTGCAAAAGGCTCTGCTGCAGGGCGCTCAGAAACTGGTTGTTCTCGTCGGGTGTGCCCACGGTCACCCGCAGGCAATCGGTCAGGCTCGGGTGCGAGCCGCTCAGGTTCTTGATCAGGACCCCGCGCGCCCTCAGGCCGGCACAAACCACGTCGGCCCGAGGCACGCGGAACAGGATGAAGTTCGCATCGCTCGGAAATGCGCGCACCCCGGGCAGCGACTGTAGCCCTGCCAGCAATCGCGCGCGCCCGTTGCAGATCTCGGCCGCCTGCGCCTCGAGAACGTCGGACCGCTGCAGAACACGCGCCGCGATCTTTTGCGTCAACACGTTCACATTATAGGGCAGGCGCAGCTTATCCAGCTCCGACAGCCACTCCGGCCGGCCGATGAGCATGCCCAGTCGCAGTCCCGCCAGCCCGAGCTTGGACAGCGTCCGCATGACAAGCAGATTGGAATGGCGTGCGAGCTGGGGCAGAAAGCTACGGCCCGCGAAGGCATGGTAGGCCTCATCCACCACGACCAGCCCTGGGGCCGCTTCGATCAGCGCGTGGATCGCCTCGGCGTCGAACAGATTGCCGGTGGGGTTGTTGGGGTAGGCGATAAAGGTCAGGGCGGGCCGGTACTCGCGCAGCGCGGCCAGGACTCGCACGATATCCAGGCTGAAGTCCGCCGCTAGCGGGACGCCCACGTAACGGATGCCGGTGAAGGTGGCAACCATGCGAAACATCACGAAGGAAGGTTCGACGCCCATCAACACCGCCGCCGGCCGGTTCACCGCCAGCGCCAGGATCTGGATCAGCTCATCCGAGCCGTTTCCAAGCAGCAGGTCCATTCCGTCGGGGACGCGCATCGCCTCGCGCAACTGCACCTTCAGCCCCGCGGCCCCCGGATCGGGATAGCGATTCAGGCTGGTCTCCGAAGCCAGGTCGGCGATCTGCGCGCGCAATTCTGCCGGCAGGCCGTATGGGTTCTCCATGGCGTCCAACTTGATCAACCCTCGGCTGTCTGGGACGTGGTAGGCGGAGATCGCCCGCACCTCGTCGCGGATCACCGATCTCGGTGCCTTATCCATGCAGGCGGTATTGGGCCGATCTGGCGTGAGCCGGCAGGCCCTCGCCCGTAGCGAGCTCGGCGGCGATGGGGCCTAGCGCATGCGCGCCCTCGCGCGATATCTGTATCACGCTAGTGCGCTTCTGGAAGTCATACACGCCGAGCGGAGAGGAGAAGCGTGCCGTGCGCGCGGTGGGCAGAACGTGGTTGGGCCCCGCGCAGTAGTCGCCCAGCGCCTCCGAGGAGTATTTGCCGAGGAACACCGCGCCGGCGTGCCGGATCTTGGGCAACCAAGCTTCGGCGTCCTCCACCGAGAGCTCCAAGTGCTCGGGCGCGAAGCGGTTGGCGATCTGGCACGCCTCGTCTAGATCCCTCACCTTGATCAGTGCCCCGCGCGCGGACAGCGACGCGCTGATCACGTCCTTGCGCGGCATATCGGCGAGCTGGCGCTGGATGCTTTCCGCAACCGCGTCGATGAAAGCGGCGTCGGGACACAGCAGGATGGCTTGCGCCATCTCGTCGTGCTCGGCCTGGGAGAACAGGTCCATGGCGACCCATTCCGGATTGGTGCTGCCGTCGCACAGCACCAGGATTTCGGAGGGGCCGGCCAGCATGTCGATACCGACCACCCCGAACACCCGACGCTTCGCCGCTGCCACATAGGCATTACCCGGTCCGACGATCTTGTCTACTGCGGGAACCGACTCGGTGCCGTAGGCCAGCGCGCCCACCGCCTGAGCGCCGCCGATCGTGAACACGCGGTCCACGCCACAGATGGCAGCAGCCGCCAGCACCAAGTCGTTCGTCTCACCACCGGGCGCCGGCACGACCATGACGATCTCACCTACTCCAGCGACACGCGCCGGCATCGCGTTCATGAGCACGGTCGACGGATAGGCGGCCTTGCCCCCCGGGACGTAGATCCCGACCCGCTCGAGTGGCGTCACCTGCTGGCCCAGCCGCGTGCCGTCGGCTTCGGTGTAGCTCCAGGACTGCACGACCTGGCGCTCGTGATAGGCGCGGATGCGGCCAGCGGCTAGGACCAGGGCGTTGCGTCGCGCCGCGGGCAGAGCGGCAAATGACCGCTCCAGGTCCGACTTGGCCAGCCGCAGCGTGGACATGTCGCGGGCCTGGACACGGTCGTAGCGTCGGGTGTACTCCAGCACGGCGGCGTCCCCGCGCTGCTTCACGTCCGCAAGGATGGCCGCGACGGTGTGGTCGATCCGCTCGTCCTGGGTGTTCTCAAATGCGAGCAACCTATCGAGCAGCGCCTCGAAGTCGGGGCTGGTGGTGTCTAGCCGATTAAGCCGCAACATGTGCCGAGGGCCGCTCCACCGCCCGCGTGAACGCGTCCAGCAGGGGTTGCAGCACGTCGTCTTTGAGCTTCAGGGCCGCCTGGTTGACGATGAGCCGCGCGCTGACGCGCATGATCTCTTCCACGGCTACCAACTGGTTAGCGCGCAAGGTGTTGCCGGTGCTGACGAGGTCCACGATGGCGTCGGCCAGGCCAACCAGGGGCGCGAGCTCCATGGAACCGTACAGCTTGATCAGGTCAACGTGCACGCCCTTGCCGGCGAAGTGCTCGCGTGCGGTCTTAAGGTACTTAGTGGCTATCCGCAATCGGGCGCCCTGGCGCACCGCCGCCGCGTAATCGAAGCCGGCCGGCACCGCCACCATCATCCGGCACTTGGCAATCTGCAAGTCGAGCGGCTGGTACAAACCCTCGACGCCCTGCTCGTGCAGGGTGTCCTTCCCCGCTATACCCAGATCGGCGGCGCCATAGCGGACGTACGTGGGCACATCGGAGGCGCGCACGATGATGATGCTTACGTCCTCGCGGTTGGTACCAAGGATCAGACGGCGCGAGGTCTCAGGATCCTCGTCCGGGTAGATCCCGACCGACGCGAGCAACGGGAGCGTCTCGCTGAAGATGCGCCCTTTCGACAGGGCTATGCTGATGCGGTTCACAATCGCT
Source organism: Gammaproteobacteria bacterium (assembly GCA_041488255.1). Taxonomy (GTDB): domain Bacteria; phylum Pseudomonadota; class Gammaproteobacteria; order Burkholderiales; family SHXO01; genus SHXO01. The sequence continues at coordinate 65,103 of JBGPOV010000006.1, forward strand.
GTAGCTCAAAGGACAGATTCTACTCTACAGCGGAGCAACACCTTGAACCGCAAAGCATGTCCTGAGCTTCGCCGAAGGGACGGCAGGACATCCGAAACGCATCAACCCACGAAGGACAGATGACACTCGAGGCAAGCACTTTAACAGCGAACAAGCCGTGGCCAAAACTGGAAACCGCTAACATACGTAACGACGTAAAGGGAAGAGCTCGTCAGCGACGCGACCGCTTCAACGGGCACGCCGTATCCGAGCGCCGAGCTGGCTGAGCTTTTCTTCGATGCACTCGTAGCCGCGGTCGAGGTGGTAAACGCGGTCGATCACCGTCTCGCCGCCCGCCACCAGACCCGCCAGCACCAGACAGGCGGAGGCGCGCAGGTCGGTGGCCATGACTTTGGCCCCATCCAACGCCCGCACGCCGCGCACCACTGCGCTGTTGCCTTCAACTTCGATGTCGGCCCCCAGGCGCCGCAGCTCCTGCACGTGCATGAAGCGGTTCTCGAACACGGTCTCAGTGATCGTCGCGCTACCCTGAGCTACGGTGTTGAGCGCCATGAACTGGGCCTGCATGTCGGTCGGGAAACCGGGGTAGGGCGCCGTGCGGATGCTCACCGCCTTGGCATGCCCATTGGTACGCAGCCGCAACCAGTCCGGCCCGCTGTCCACCGCCGCACCCGTCTCCGCGAGCTTGCTCAGCACCGAGTCGAGGATGTCGGGGCGCGTACCCTTCAGCCGGATCTCCCCGCCGGTGGCCGCTGCCGCCACCAGGAAGGTCCCGGTCTCGATGCGGTCGGGCATCACGCGATACGCAGTACCGTGCAAACGGGACACGCCCTCGACGGTGATCACGTCCGTGCCCTGGCCGGAAATCTTGCCACCCATGGCCAGCAGGCAGTTGGCGAGGTCGACGACCTCGGGTTCGCGCGCGGCGTTTTCGATCACGCTCGTGCCTTCGGCCAGGGCGGCCGCCATGATGAGGTTTTCCGTCCCGGTCACCGTCACCAGGTCCATCACGATCCTAGCACCCTTCAGGCGGCGCGCGGTCGCATGGATGTAACCGTGCTCGATGTCGATCTGTGCACCCAAGGCCTGCAGACCCTTGATGTGCTGGTCGACCGGACGCAGGCCGATGGCGCACCCGCCCGGCAGCGAAACCCGCGCCTCGCCGAAGCGCGCCACGAGCGGCCCCAAGACCAGAATCGAAGCGCGCATGGTCTTGACCAGCTCGTAGGGCGCCACGCGATTGTGCAGGCCAGCGGCGGTCAGGCTTACCACCCCCTTTTCGTCCAGCGAAATCTCGACGCCCATCTGCGCCAGCAGCGACAGCGTCGTGGTGACATCGCGCAGATGTGGCACGTTCTGCACCTGCAGGGTATCAGCGGTGAGGATTCCAGCGCACAGGACGGGCAGCGCCGCGTTCTTTGCGCCCGATATGCGGATCTCGCCCGAGAGGGGCACGCCGCCGTTGATGACGAGCTTGTCCATCAGCTGCGCGCGGCCCAATTCTCCGGGGTCAAGGTCTGCATGGACAAGGCGTGGATCTCTTCGCGCATCCGCTCGCCCAAGGCTCGGTAGACCAGTTGGTGCTGCTGCACGCGCGACTTGCCGCGGAACGCTTCGCTCACGATCACCGCCTGAAAGTGTTGGCCATCGCCGGTGACTTCCACGTGCTGGCAATCGAGATTCTCCGCGATGTAGCGCTTGACATCCTCTGGCGCAACCAAGGGGGCTCTCCTGAAGATCGGGGTGAAACGAGTATTGTAGCCGCCCGGTCAGTGACGTAGCTTGTAGCCCGTCTGCAGCAGCCGCAAGCTGAGCGTAGACAACGCGATGAAACAACCGGCCACTGCCGCAAGGCTCGCATGAGGAGCGACGTCGGCGGCCCCGAAGAAGCCGTAGCGAAAACCGTCCACCATATAGAAGAAGGGGTTCAGGTGGGACGCGTGCTGCCAAAAGGCCGGCAGTGAGTGGACCGAGTAGAACACACCCGCCAGGAAGGTAAGCGGGATGATGATGAAGTTCTGGAACGCCGCCAACTGGTCGAATTTGTCGGCCCAGATCCCGGCGATGATGCCCAGGGCACTCAAGATCCCGGCGCCGAGCAAGGCGAAGGCCAGCGCCCAAAGCGGGTGCTGCACCGGAACGCCGGCGAAGCCGGCAGTCACCAGCAGCACGCCCAGCCCGACGACCACGCCGCGCGCCGCCGCCGCCAGCACGTAGGCGGTGAAGATCTCGAGCGGGGACAAGGGCGTGAGCAGCACGAAGATGATGTTACCTGTGATCTTGGACTGGATCAGACTCGAAGAGCTGTTGGCGAACGCATTCTGCAGCAGTGACATCATGGCCAGGCCGGGGATCAGGAACGAAGTGTAAGCAACGCCCGGGAACACCTGAACGCGCGACTCCAGCGCATGCGAGAAGATCAACAGATACAGCAGCGCGCTCAGGATGGGTGCGGCGATGGTCTGGAAGCTCACCTTCCAGAACCGCAGCAGCTCCTTGTACAGCAGCGTCCGGAAGCCCGACACTAGTGCCTCCGCATCATCTGCACGAACACGTCCTCCAGATCGGCCTGCAGCACCTCTAGCTCCTGCACTTCAATGCGTTCCGCCCGCAGGGCCGACAGCACGTTCTCGATTTGGGCATAGCTGTCGAGCGCGAGAGTGCGGCTGCCCCCGTCGTGGGCGACGGCGTTGGCGGCGAACGAGGCAGGCAGGCGGTCGGGTGCAAGACGTAGTCGCAGTCGCACACCGGCGACCTCGCACAGCAGATTGCGGGTCGTGTCCAACGCCACGATGAGCCCCTGCTTGAGCATGGCAATGCGGCTGCACAGGGCCTCAGCCTCTTCGAGATAGTGAGTGGTGAGCACGACGGTGTGTCCGGCCTGGTTGAGTTCCCGAACGAAGCGCCACAGGCCCTGGCGCAGCTCTACGTCTACCCCCGCGGTCGGCTCATCCAGGATGATCACCGGCGGCTTGTGCACCAGCGCTTGGGCCACCAGCACGCGGCGCTTCATGCCACCCGAGAGCTGCCGCATGTTGGCGCAGGCCTTGTCTGTGAGATCCAGCCGTTCGATGATTTCGTCGATCCACGCGTCGTTCTCCCTGAGTCCGAAGTACCCCGACTGGATGCGCAGGGTTTCGCGCACCGTGAAAAAGGGGTCGAACACCAGCTCCTGCGGAACGACGCCGATCAGGCGCCGCGCATGCTGGTACTGAGCCACCACGTCGTAGCCCATCACCCGCAGCTGACCGGAGTCGGCCCGCGCTAACCCGGCAAGGATGCTGATCAGGGTGGTCTTGCCCGCGCCATTCGGGCCCAGCAGACCGAAGAATTCGCCCTGCGAGATCTCCAGACTGACCCCGTCCAGGGCGTGCACGGCTGCGAAGCGCTTATGGACCCGCTTGACCTCGATTGCGAGAGGCATGGCCGGCGCGCTGCCGTTACGGAGGGCAGCTCATACGCCGGGGATGAGCTCCCCGACGTCGTAGAGCGTGATGAGTGATCTCAGGTTCTCGGTCAGATTCTCGAAGCGGATGCGACGGCCGCTGGCAATGCCGTCTCGGACCCATGCCAGCAGCAGCCCAACCGCCGAAGAGTCGGCGCGGGTGACGCCAGACAGATCGACGCGGATCTCGGGACCCTCGAAGCGCCGTCTCGCGTCCTCGAGCAGAGACTCGACGGTGGTCAGGGTCACCGGGCCGTGGACCCGAAGGCAGCCGTCGGAAAACTCAATCATGGCGAGGGCCACGGCGCTACTGTTGCTTCTTCGTTCCCGCAGGGGACGCGCTAGTCTTCTCCTGCAGGGACTTGATGAGCCCATCGATGCCGCCCTGCCGGATCTCCTCGGCGAAGGTGCTGCGGTAAGTGGTGACCAGGCTCATCCCCTCGACCGTCACGTCGTAGATCCTCCAGTCGGTAGCGGATTTGTACATGCTGTAGTCGACGCTCAACGGCTGCCCGCCGTTGGGCACTTTAATCTCGCTATGGACTTGCACGTCGTCATCCGCGGGCTGCGCCCGCAGCGGTTTGACTTCGATCGTGATGTTCGCATAGGCGCCGTAGGCGGCACTGTAGGTGCGTATCAGCAGGCGATGGAACTGCTCGACAAGGGTCTTTTGCTGCTCGGGCGTGGCTTGCCGCCAACCGCGTCCGACCGCAAGGCGCGTCATGCGCTCGAAGTCGAAGTGCGGCGCAACCTTCTGCTCGAGCAACTCGGCAAACTTTGCCTGGCTGCCGGCTCGCAGCTCTTGGTCCTGACGCAAGGCGGTCGCCACCTCGTCGGCGACCGTCTTCACCAGTTTGTCGGGCGCTTGCTGGGCCAGCGCCATCCCGCTCGCGCCGAGCCCTATCACCAGCACCAGGCCGGCCACCCAGCCTCGCAGCCCGGCTGCCAACTTGCTTACACCCTCCATCCCGTCACCTCGCCGCATTGTTATGGTTACACCGCCCTCGCCTTGTGTTGCGTCACGCCCGGCGTCATTTCTTCGTTCCGCCCTCCGCCGCCTTTCCATAGAGGAACTGGCCGATCAGCTTCTCCAGCACCACTGCCGACTGAGTGAGCTTGAGCTCGTCCCCGTCCTTGAGATTGGTGCTCTCGCCGCCTGCATCCAGGCCGAGGTACTGCTCGCCGAGCAGGCCCGAGGTCAGGATCGACGCCGACGTGTCCTTGGGAAACCCATAGCGCTTATCAATTCGCATCGTTACTCTGGCGGTAAACTTTTGATCGTCGAAGGCAATGCTCATCACGCGCCCGACCACCACCCCCGCGCTCTTCACCGGTGCCCGCGGCTTGAGGCCGCCGATATTCTCGAACTGGCCGAACACGATATACCCGTCCGACGCGGACACACTGGTGGCATTTCCCACCTTGAGCGCCAGTGTGAGCAGGGCGGCTACTCCAGCGGTGACGAACACTCCGACCCATAGATCTACTGTGGTACGTTTCATGGTCAAACCCCGGTGAACATGAAGGAGGTGAGGACAAAGTCCAGGGCCAGCACCACCAGAGCCGAGGTCACCACCGTGCGCGTCACGGCATAGGAGACGCCCTCGGCGGTGGGCGGTGCGTCGTAGCCTTCGAACAACGCGATCAGCGTGACAGCCACACCGAATACACCGCTCTTGATCACCCCGTTGAGGATGTCCTCACGCAGATCCACGTTGGCTTGCATCTGGGACCAGAAGGCACCCGAGTCCACGCCGATGATCACCACGCCGATGAGGTAGCCGCCAAAGACGCCCAAGGCGCTGAAGATGGCCGCCAGCAGCGGCAGGGAGATCGCGCCGCCCCAGAAGATCGGGGACAGCACCCGCGCAAAGGGGTCCACTGCCATCATCTCCATGGCCGACAGCTGTTCGGTCGCCTTCATAATTCCGATCTTGGCGGTGATAGCCGAGCCGGCACGGCTGGCGAACAGCAGCGCCGATACCACCGGCCCCAGCTCGCGCACCAGCGCCAGCGCCACCAGTGTGCCTAGCGCCTCGGCCGACCCGTACCTCTTTAGAGTCTCGTATCCCTGCAGCCCGAGCACCAGCCCGACGAACAGCCCCGAGACGATGATGATGATCAGCGACAGCGTGCCCGTGAAGTAGATCTCGTTAAGGGTCAGTTGAGGCCGGCGAACACACTCGCTCGAACGGCTCAGCACCAGCCCGGAGAAGCGGGTAGCGGCACCCAGCTTCCAAACGGCCTCGATCACGACATGGCCGATTTGGCGCAGCCCCCGATCGAGTGCCCCGATCATGGCCGGGGCTCCAGCCCGAGATCGCGGGCATAGGCTGGCGCCGGATAGTGAAACGGTACGGGCCCGTCGGTGTCACCGTGAACGAACTGATGGACGAACGGCTCCCGCGAGCCGCGCAGCGACTCGGGTGTGCCCTGCGCAACGATCACCCCGGCCGACACGAAATAAACGTAATCTGCGATGTTGAACGATTCCTCCACATCGTGGGTGACGACGATCGAAGTCGCCCCCAGCGCATCGTTGAGCCGGCGGATCAGATTGGCGATGACACCGGTGGAGATCGGGTCCAGTCCGGTGAACGGCTCGTCGTACATAATCAGCATCGGGTCCAGGGCGATAGCTCGGGCCAGCGCCACGCGCCGCGCCATGCCGCCGGAAAGCGCCTCCGGCTTGAGCTCGGCGGCACCGCGCAGGCCCACCGCGTTCAACTTCATCAGCACCAGGTCCCGGATCAGGGACTCCGGGAAACGAGTGTGCTCACGCAGCGGGAAAGCCACGTTGTCGAACACCGAGTAGTCGGTGAACAGCGCGCCGAACTGGAACAGCATGCCCATGCGACGGCGCAGCGCGTACAACTCGCGGTGCGACAGCTGCTGGATGCGCTGTCCGTCCACCGAGATGCTGCCATGGCTCGGGCCCAGCTGACCGCCGATCAGCCGCAGAATGGTGGTCTTGCCCGAACCGCTCAGCCCCATGATCGCCACCACCTTGCCGCGCGCGATCGCCATGTCGATCCCTGTCAGTACGGGACGCGCATCATAGCGAAACTCGACGTCGCGAAGTTCTACGAGACTGTCTGCGCTCACGGAAGGGATCTGGCCGGGAAACGCGCCGGATTGTACCCCGGTTTCAAAGGCTCGGTCGCGATCTCCCGCGCGTTGGCTTGCATCTTGCTGAGATTTGCCGCACTGTGGCCGCGCGGGTAGCCCGGCAAGCGCTGACAGGCTGTCAAGAAACTGAGGGCAAATGCTGCGTGCCAACGGCATCGGCATGCGGGCTAACGTTCGACCAACCGCTGTGCGCGCGCGTGCGCCGCAGCGTCTCGACCGACAACCGACACCCGAACCGGAATGCATGACGATTTCGACCGAAACTCCCCCGGCTCTGCGCTTCACGCGCGTGAACAAGTGCTACCGGTCCACCGTTGCACTCGACGACTTTTCGCTCACCGTCGCGGCCGGGCAGACCTTCGGACTGGTTGGCATGAACGGGGCCGGCAAGACTACGCTGATCAAGTGCCTGCTCGACTTCTCGGAGGCGGACCGCGGCACAATCGAGATCTTCGACGTGTCCAGTCATCTGACCCGCTCGCGCAGCCGCCTCGCGTTTCTGCCGGAGCGGTTCAACCCGCCTTATTATCTGACGGGCAGAGATTTCCTCCGCTACATGCTCCAGTTGCAGGAAGTTGCGTACCAGCACGACCAAGCGCAGCGCATTTTGCTCGCGCTCGATCTGGACCTCTCCGCTCTGGCCAAGCCGGTGCGCGCATTCTCCAAGGGCATGACGCAGAAGTTGGGACTGGCCGCTTGTCTGCTCAGCCGCAAGGATCTCTATATTCTGGACGAGCCCACCAGCGGTCTGGACCCGAAGGCGCGCGCGCTGCTCAAAGACCAGCTCCGGGCCGCGCGCGACGAGGGCAGGACCATCTTCTTCACCTCGCACACGCTGGCCGACGTGGACGAGCTGTGCGACAGGATGGCGGTGATCCATCGCGGAGAGCTGCGTTTCGCAGGGACGCCCGGCGAGTTGCGCGAGCGCCATGCAGCTGCGACTCTCGAGCAAGCCTTCCTGGCCTGCATCGGGGCGGGCGCGCCCGCGGCAGCCTAGGCACCCGGCCTCCTAGGACCGCAGCGGACGATCTGGCAGAATAATCCTCGCTCTCAGTGGTCGGCGAGCACACGACGTGGACACTGCCGCACCGATCAAACCCGATCTGCTCATCGTTGACGACGATCCGCTGATCACGGATACGCTCGATTTCGTATTGGGCCGGGACTTTAACGTCCACGTGGCCGACTCGCGGGCGCAGGTGAAAAGCTTGCTCCGCCAGCTCGAAACCCCGCCCGAACTGGCACTAGTCGACTTGGGGCTGCCCCCCACGCCCCATCGACCCGACGAGGGCTTCCGGCTGATCAACGAATTGCTGGCGCTGTCGCCGGACATCAAGATCCTGGTACTGTCGGGCCAGAACGACGAACAAAACGCGCGCCACGCGCGGGCGCTGGGTGCAATCGAGTTTGTAACGAAACCCTGCGAGCCCGACCGGCTGAAAGAGCTGCTGCTGAAGGCGCGCACCATCACGGCGGCCGAACGGGTTGCCGAAGGCGTCGAGCCGGGCATTATCGGCTCCGGCCCGGCCATCGCGAAGCTCAAGCAACAGATCCGTCAATATGCGGACTCGCCCTTCCCGGTGCTGATCGAGGGCGAGTCCGGCAGCGGCAAGGAGCTGGTTGCCGTCTCCCTGCATCGGCAAAGCCCGCGCGCCATCAAGCCGTATCTAGCGCTCAACTGCGCCGCCATCTCTCCTAGTCTGGTGGAGGCCTCCCTGTTCGGCCACGCCAAGGGCGCGTTCACCAGCGCCAACACGGCGCGCGCCGGCTACTTTGAGGACGCGCGCGACGGCAGTCTGTTCCTGGACGAAATCGGTGAGCTGCCGCTGGAGTTACAGGCAAAGCTGCTGCGCGTGCTGGAGAACGGCGAATATCAGCGGGTGGGCGAGACGCAGGGCCGGCACAGCCAGGCGCGCGTTATCGCCGCCACCAACCGCGATCTGCGCCAGGAAATCAAGGCTGGCCGATTCCGCGCCGATCTTTACCATCGGCTCAGCGTGTTCACCGTAACGGTGCCCCCGCTGCGGGACCTGGGCGACGATAAGCGCAAACTGCTCGGCTATTTCGCGGAATTCTACGCGGAGCAAAGCGCGGCAGCTGCGTTCAAGCTCGATCCCCACGCCGAGCAGCTATGGATGGATTATGCCTTTCCGGGCAACGTGCGGGAGCTGCGCAACATCGTCATCCGCCTCACCACCAAGTACGCAGGCGAAACAGTAAACAGCGAGCAGCTACTGGCCGAGCTGGACCCGGAGGAAGGGCAGGAGCCGTCGACGACCGCCTTGCAAGCCGATGATCACCGCAGTGCCGTGGAGACCGCCAAACGGCTGCTGCTGACGCAGAGGAATTTCCGCTTGGACGAAGCTCTGCGGCGTTTGGAGCGCAGTTACGTCGAGGCGGCTCTGGCTCTCACCAATGGCAATTTGAGCCAAGCGGCCAAGCTGCTCGGCGTACATCGCACCACGCTGTACAGCCGCATGCAGAACTACGGTGCGCAGATCGCGAACGAGCGTAACGCGCCTGATCAATGACCCACGACCGATGTACTACGCTTTCTTCGGGCTGAAACAGCCCCCGTTCAAGATCACCCCCGATACCGACTTCTTCTTTGAAGGCGGCAATCGCGGTGCGGTCCTCGAGGCCCTGATCTACGCTGTGACCCACGGCGAGGGCATCGTCAAGGTCACCGGCGAAGTGGGCAGCGGCAAGACGATGCTCTGCCGCGTGCTGCAGGCGCGCCTGCCGAAGTCGGTCGAGGCCGTGTACCTGGCCAACCCCAGCGTCTCGCCTGAAGAGATCCTGCATGCCATCGCCTTCGAGTTGCAGCTGCCGATCGCGCGGGACGCAGGGCGGCTTGTCGTTATGCACGCCCTCAACGAGTACTTGCTCGCGCGCCACGCCGAAGGCCGACAGGTAGTCATCTTCCTCGAGGAGTCCCAGAGCATGCCGCTGGCCACGTTGGAGGAGATCCGGCTCCTGTCCAACCTCGAGACCAAGCAGCACAAGCTTCTGCAGATCGTGCTCTTCGGGCAGCCGGAACTGGACGAGAATCTGGGCAGGGCGCAGATCCGCCAGCTGCGCGAGCGGATCACCCACAGCTTCTCACTCGGGCCCCTCAAGTCAGAGGAAGTGCGGGCCTATATCGCGTTCCGCCTGCGTGCGGCCGGCTACCACGGGCCCGACCTCTTCGCTCCGGCCGTCATCCGCTACATGACGCAGGCCACCGCCGGACTGACCCGGAGAATCAACATCGTGGCTGACAAAGCCCTGCTCGCTGCCTTCGCCGAGAACACTCACAACGTGACGTCGAAGCACGTCCGGGCCGCCGTTTACGACAGCGAATTCAGCAGCAGGGCGGCCCGCCGCGGTAGAAGCAGTTGGTTAGCGCCCACTGCGGCCTTTCTGCTGGGGGCTCTGGCCGTTGCCGTGCTTTACCTGGCCTACAATCGCCTCGCCGACAACGCGGCGGCCCGTGTCCCGGGTAGCAATGTGACTGCGGGGCACCCACTTGTCCTCGAACCCCGGTCGGTGAAGCCGATGACCGGCGGTCCGGTTCCGAGCGACCAGCCCGCGGCATCCGACACGCCGAACGCACCAGCGGTTCAGACGATGCAGACGCCGCCGCTGCAAGCCCCGACCCCGGCTGCGCTTGGGCCCCCCCCGACGGCAACATCCGAAGCGTCAGGGGACCCGGACCGATTCAAGTTGAGCCCCAGCCTGTCCCCCCATAGCGACCTGTTGGAACAACGCTTGCTTGCGACCGAGCGCTGGTTAGAGGAGGCGCAGGGGGACACCTTCAGCATTCAACTGCTGGGGTCAAACGACCCCGCGCTCTTGAGGAACTATTTCGAAACCCTTGGCAAATATATTGAACTAGAAAAAGTTTTTGTGTACCGTACCCTTGCGAATCAACAGCCGTCCATGACGGTTTTATACGGAGCCTTCGGCAACCGGGCGGACGCCGTTAGATCCCTTGAGGCGCTGCCCGACGAGCTGAAAGTCAACCGGCCCTACATTCGCACGGTACAGGGCATTCGTTCCGAGATCGGCCTGAGGAAACCGTCCTAACCGGACCGCTCAGGCCCCGGCCGGCCGCCCGGCGGCGCACACTACAGGCGCGCCGCGGGCCTACACGACAGCTACCAGTCCTCAGACTAGGCGAGAATGCACAATCGCGGCTTCGGCCACCCCGGAGGAACAGTGAACGCTCGAAAGACCAGCGGCCCGAGGCAGGCCAGCGGAACCCCGAGGCGCGCGGACGTCTGGTGTGGCGCCGTCGGGCTCACGCTGCTGCTCGCGGCCTGCGCCTACAAGCCTACGATCCCGCCGTCCACGGGTCACATCAGTCACGAGTCGGTGGCGCCGCCCGGGGAGGCCGAGAAAATCCTGCCGCCGGTCACAAACGCCACATACGTGCCGCCGCCGACGCCACGCGCGAAGACCCCGACTTACAGCGTCGTGGTGCACGAGGTGCCAGTCAAGGAACTGCTGCTAGCTCTCGCTCGCGACACCAAGGAGAACATCGACATCCACCCTGGGCTGCAGGGACTGGTAAGCCTGAACGCAATCGACGAAACGTTGCCTTCGATCCTGGACCGCGTCGCGAAGCAGGTGAACATGCGCTACCGGGTCGAGGGCAAGACCATCGTGGTGAGTCCAGACACGCCGTACTTCAAGACGTACAAGGTCAACTACGTCAATATGACGCGCGACACCGCCTCCAACATTGCGGTGAGCGGACAGATCAGCGGAGCGGGGGGCGGCGGCGTGACGACTGCGAGCGGGGGCACGTCCTCGACTTCGGTCATTACCACCTCGAAGAACAATTTCTGGGAAGTGCTTTCGGAGAACCTACACAGTCTCCTGAAGTCCACGCGGGCGCTGGCACAGAGCGCGGAGGACCGCCAAGCGCAGGCCGAAGCCGCGCGCGCGGCGAGAGAGGAGCGGCTGGCGCAGGCCGAGGCTGTAGCCCGTGCGGGCCAGAGTGCCACCAACCTGTTCGAAAAGGTGTTCGGCTCCTCCCCCTCCAGTGCTGTCACCGACGTCAAGCAGGACATCGTGGTCAACCAGGTCGCCGGCACCGTCTCGGTTATGGCGACCGAGCGGCAGCATCAGCTGGTCCAGGAGTACCTGAATGCCATCGGGTCCTCGTCGCAGCGGCAGGTGCTGATCGAAGCGACGATCGCAGAGGTCTCGCTATCCGACCAATATCAGGCGGGCGTGGACTGGAGCAAGCTGGCCATTGGTGCGGGCTTCGGCGTGAGCCAGGCGTTGAGCACAGCCACGGTCATCGGCGGCGCTCCCGCGGCCGGGCTGACGCTTAGCTACTTGAGCAATACCAACGGAAACGGCGTGTCGGTTACCGTCAAAATGCTGGAGCAGTTTGGCAAGACGCGGGTGCTGTCCAGCCCCATGCTCATGGCGATGAACAACCAAACCGCGCTTCTCAAGGTAGTCGACAACATAGTGTATTTCCAGATCCAGTCGCAGATCAGTCAAGGTTCCGCGACCTCAACCAACCTTCAGTCCGTTACAACTACCCCGCAGACCGTGGCGGTTGGCTTCATCATGAGCATGACCCCGCAGATCAATGACAACGGCGTCGTTACCCTCACCGTGCGCCCCACCATCTCGCGGGTTGAGCAGTTTGTTCCCGATCCCAACCCGGCACTTACCACGGCCCCGAACGGTCAACCGCTGAACCCTCCGCTGAAAAACCTGGTGCCACAGATCACGGTCCGCGAGATGGAGTCGGTGCTCCAGCTGGTGAGCGGGCAGACCGCTGTCCTAGGCGGGCTCATCACAGACGATGTCAAGCGCGCCACGGCTCAGATCCCTGGGCTCGGGAACATACCGCGGGTAGGTGAAGCCTTCCAATACCGTGACGATACCGTGGTCAAGAGCGAGCTGGTGATCTTCATCCGACCGACGGTTGTGAAGAACCCTTCGCTCGACAGCGAAGAGCTCAAGCACCTGCGCAAGTTCCTCCCGGAAGTGGACCAGACCGGGCAGAATCCATGAGTTTGCTGCTCCAAGCCTTGCAAAAGGCGGCGAAGAATCGTGAGACCGTAGCGCCGGCGCCGGAGCCCGTCGACACCGAACCCTCTCGGCCGGAGCCGGCCGAGAGCGCGCTTGCGGCCGACCTGAGCGTCGAAGCGGCGCCGGTGCAAAAGCCGAGCGAGCCGGAGCTGGCGCTAGAGGATGAGGAGCTGTTCGGGCCTGATGAGATAGCCCCCGCAACCGCCACCGAGCGCTTCGAGCCCTTTGCGGCGCCGTCCCCATCCTCGGTTCAAGCCGCGACCATCCTCCGGGCAAGCGAAACGCAGACCGCCGGCTGGGTCGACTGGGTGCGCGATCACCCCGTGCACACATTCGCCATGGTGGCTGGCGTTTTCATGGTCTTCTACGGCACCTACGTCTATCTGCAGCTTTTTCATCCGGCCTTGCTGCGCGGAGATTTCCTGTCCAGCCCGCTCGCGGCCAAGACGCCGCCGACGCAGCCCGTGATCCCACCCCCACCCGCCGCACCCACAGTCGGGGCAACCAGCCCCGCTGCCGCAACGCCGGTTCAGCCGTCCGCTACCGTGGCCGCCCCCGCTGTCCAGACCGCGACGGGGCCAACCGCCCAGCGGGGCGGCCCCATGGCTCCGGTCGCACCCGCGCCCCCAGCCGCGATCGCCGGCATGCCTCAGCCCCCTCGAGCCCAGCCCTTGAGAGGAGCGAAAGCGGAGCAACCAGTCCGGCCCACCCCTTCGGCCCACCGCCGCGCTCGCACGTCGATCGAGGAGTCGCTCGCGGCCGCACCGATGGTAGAGGACCACGTATCCAGCGCGCCGGCCGAGTCGGGACGCGCGTCTCTCTCACCCGGGATCACGGAGGCCTACCAGGCCCTCCAAGCGGGCAAGCTCGATCAGGCCGAGTCCTTGTACCGGGGCGTGGTGCAGGCCGACGCTCAAAACGTCGATGCCCTGCTCGGGTTGGCCACAATCGCAGCCCGGCGGGGCAACGCGCAGCAGGCCATTGGCTTTTACGAGCAGGCGCTGCGGCTGGAGCCGCGCAACGCCGTGGCCCAGGCCGGGATGATCGACATTATCGGTCAGGCCGATCCACAGATGAGCGAGACGCACCTCAAGCAGCTCATCGCGCGCGAGCCATCGGGTTTTCTGTACTTCAGCCTGGGGAACCTGTATGCGCGCCAGGCCGTTTGGCCAGCTGCTCAGGCTGCCTATTTCCAGGCGTATAACCTGCAGCCCGACAACCCGGATTACGCGTACAACCTGGCCATTGGGTTAGAGCATCTGGAACAGCCCAAGCTCGCGCTCGCGTACTACCGTAAGGCACTCGAACTCAGTTTCCAGAAGGGCCATGCGAACTTCGATCAGAACCGCGTCATCGAGCGCATCGGCCAGCTCGCGGCCCGCGTCGACTGACCCGGGCACGGCGCCCCAGAACACTATGGCCGAACAGCGAAAGAAGCTTCGCCTGGGCGAGCTATTGATCCAGCAGGGGCTGATCACCGCCGATCAGCTGCGCATCGCCCTCACCGAGCAGAAAAACCACCAGATGCCGATCGGCCGGCTTCTGGTGCGCCTCGGCTTCGTCACCGAGGCCGTCATCCGCGACATCATGGCCCGCACCATCGGCCAGGAAAGCATCGACTTGACCCAGGTCGTGGTAGACGCCGATTCGATCAAGCTGGTCCCTCAGGAGTTCGCGCGCCGCCACCGCGTGCTGCCGATTGCGTTCGACAGTAACGAGCGCTCTCTCACGGTCGCGATTACCGAGGTGTTCAACGTAGTGGCTTTGGACCAGCTGCGCGCGACGCTGGGACAGAACGTCAAGATCAAGACGGTGCTGGCCAGCGAAGCCCAGCTCGAGGACTCCATCGACCAGTTCTACGGCCACGAGCTGTCGGTGGACGGAATCCTGCGCGAGATCGAGACCG
>JBGPOV010000007.1:0-71963 GCA_041488255.1 Gammaproteobacteria bacterium
CTCCCACAGATGGCAAACGCGCGAGTTGTGCGGCGTTTTCACAGGCCTTGCGCAGCACCCACTCGCCGAGAGGCACGATCAGCCCGGTCTCCTCCGCCAGCGGGATGAACTGCGCCGGCGCGACCAAGCCGTGGTCGACGTGTTGCCATCGCACTAGGGCTTCCATGCCGGTGACGCGGCCGGACACGATGTCCTGCTTTGGCTGGAAGTGCAGCACCAACTCTTCGCGTTCCAGCGCGTGGCGCAATTGCGTCGCCAGTGTCAGCCGCTCCAAGCTGTGGGTGTCGGCCTGGGGAGAGTAGTGGCGCCAGCTATTGCGACCCTGCTCCTTGGCCCGATACATGGCGATGTCGGCGTGCTTCTGCAGCGCGTACAGGTCGCCAGCATCGGCGGGATAGGTGCTGATGCCAATGCTGGCGGTGACGTGCAGCTCCTGCTGGCCCAGCGCTAATGGCCGCGCGATCGCCTCCAGCACCTTGGCGGCCACGCTGGCAGCATCCTCGCCATGGGGCAGGTCCTCCAGCATCAGGATGAACTCGTCGCCGCCGAACCGGGCCACGACGTCGCTGTTGCGCAGACACTGGCGCAGACGCGAGGCCACTTCCTTGAGCATCGTGTCGCCCGCGTCGTGGCCCAGGGTGTCGTTGATGTTCTTGAAGCGATCCACATCCACGAACAGCAGTGCTACCGAGTCTCCCGTGCGCAGTGCTCGACTCAAAGCATGGTCCAGCACCTGATTGAACAGCACTCGATTGGGCAGTCCGGTCAGCTCGTCGTAGTGGGCCAGCTGCCGGATGCGTTGTTCGGCCTCGTGACGCTCGATGGCGATCTTGGCGATGTTCGCGATCCGCCCGGCCAGCGTCAGCTCGCGCGGCGACGGATCGCGCCGCTCGCGGATGTAGACGGCGAAGGTGCCCAAGACCGGGCGCGAACCGCCAGGTATCGGCATGGACCAGCAGGCGCGCAGTCCGTTCGAAAGGGCCGTGTTCTGCAGCTCCTGCCGCTGAGGATCGGCCGCGAGATCGGAGACGATCATCTGCTGTACGCGCCAGGCCGCGGTGCCACAGGCCCCCGCTTGCGGGTCGACCGGCACGCGCGCCAGGGCATCGCGCAGCTCCGCCGGAAGGCTGGGCGCTGCAGCTAGCTCGAGGTGGCCGCTGTCCTGGTCCAGCAGGTGCACCGAGCACAGGGCCCAGCCAGACTGCTCCTCGACCAAGCGGCAGAGCAGATCGAGCACCTCCGGCAGGGGCGAGCCTGTCGCGATCGCTTCCAGCACGCGCCGCTCGCTCTCCAGCTGCAGCTGCTGGCTCTTGCGCTCGGTGATGTCGAGCACGGTGCCGCGCAATTTATATGCGCTTGCGTCGGCGGCAGGCTCGGGCTGGCACAGCGCGTGGATCCAGCGGACGCCCTGGGCCGGCGTGAGCATGCGGAACTCGGTCTCGTAGGACTCGCCGTGTTCCGCTGCACGCAGCATCAATCTCTGCATGCGCGCGCGGTCTTCGCGGTGGATGCGCGCGATCAGCTCCCGGCAGGAGGGGATCGTGCCGCGTTGATCGGTCCCATAGATGCAAAAGGTTTCCGCCGACCAGACCGCCTCGCGCGTGCATGGGTCGTACGTCCAGGTTCCGAGGCGGGCCATGTTTTGGGCCTCGGCCAGCATGGCCTCGCTTTGCCGCAGCGCCAGCTCCTTCTGCCTGCGCTCGGCAACCTCGGTCTCGAGACTTCTGTTCAGGGTGTCGGTGCGTGCCTTGGACTCGGTCAGAACCGCGATCAGCTGGCTGTTGCGCTGGCTCAGACTGAGGCTGGTGCGCAGCGTGGTGTTCACATGCTTGGCGATTGCGATCATGGCCAGTCCGTAGAGCATGGCCATGACGCTCATGGAAAAGTAGATCTCGCCGCCGCGCAGCAGGAACTGGACGACGATGGGGGCCACCGCGGGCAGCGCGAATAGGACGAATGCGGGCAGGACGGGCGAGAGCGTAGCGACCGAGCCCGCGATCATCCCCGCCACGACGAACGAGGTGAACACCTGATGCGGGAAGGACTGCTCTGGGAAAAGCAGCACGCCAGCCACGCCCCACAAGACCCCGGAGGCCAGCGCGCCGAGGAGGAACGAGTTGCGCCAGCGGCCGATAGCGCAGCCCGCGGGCCGCGCGCGCTGGAAGGCGTACGATTGCGACAGCCGAGCCAGCGACACCGCGCCCACGCATAGAAGCCACACCGCCACCGTGATGTGCCGCACTTGCGACCACTGGACGAAGGCGAGGATGCCGGAGTTGATCAGCGCAACAAGCTGCGAAAGCGGGGCGTTATCGTGCAGCAGCCGGACCTGCTGGGCGAGGACTTCGTTGCTGCCTGCCTGGGCTCGGAATTGGTCGGTGTCCCGCTCGGTCAGCGGCACGCCGGTCGCTGTGACTTCCTGTGTCGGCATGTCTTTGCGGTTTAGTTCTGTGGTGGTGCGGACACGATCGACGCGTCACGGGCGGCCCGAAGGCCGCGCCAGTCCGTTACGGCGGAAGAAAAGCAAGGGGCAAGCCCACAGCGGACGCGAATGCAACAGCATGGTGAACTCGCGCGTGGCAGATCCGGGATAAATGCGGCTGCGCTGCCTCCGCAGGCGGGGCTACGAAGATTCAGAGACCGAACTGCAGCGCGGCCAGGCGCGAATACAACGGGTTGCCGGCGAGCAGGTACTCGTGTGTGCCCAGGCCCACGAGACGGCCGCGGTCGATGACGGCGATGCGGTCCACGCGACGCACCGTCGCAAGTCGGTGCGCGATGATCAGCGTCGTGCGGTTCTGCATCAGGCGCTCCAGTGCGGCCTGCACCATGCGCTCGCTTTCCGAGTCGAGCGCACTGGTCGCCTCGTCCAGCAACAGGATCGGCCGATCGGACAGGATCGCTCGCGCGATCGCCAGGCGCTGGCGCTGGCCCCCGGAGAGCCGCGCGCCGCGCTCTCCCAGGTCTGCGTCGTATCCGCCGGGGAGGCGCTCGATGAACTCAGCGGCGAAAGCAGCATGGCACGCGAGCCGGATCTGTTCTTCGGTCGCATCCGGTCGCCCGTAGCGTACGTTGTCGCTCACGCTAGCGGCGAAGATGGCCGGTTCCTGCGGCACCCAAGCGATGCGCCGGCGTGCCGCAACCGGGTCGCTCAGCCTGAGGTCTACGCCGTCGAGCCGCACCGCGCCGGCGCTCGGGTCGTAAAAGCGCATGAGCAGTTGGAACACCGTGGTCTTGCCTGCGCCGGAGGGGCCGACCAGCGCCACCTTCTCTCCCCGTTGCACTCTGATCGAGAACTGCTCCAGCGCGGGCTGGCCGGGGCGGCTTGGGTAGAAGAAGGTGACTGCGTCCAGCTCCACTGCGCCGCGCGGCGGCTCAGGCAACAGCAAGGGCGCCGCGGGCGCTGTGACTTGCGGGCGCGTGTTCAGGATCTCGATCAGCCGCTCGGCAGCCCCCGCGCCGCGCTGCAAATCGCCGACCACTTCGCTGATCGCGCCGGCAGAGCCCGCTACTATCGCGGCATAGAACACGAAGGCCGACAGCTCGCCGGCGGTTAGACGCCCGGCCAGCACGTCGTGACCGCCGATCCAGAGGATGATCCCGACGCCGCCGAACACCAGCATGATCACTGCTGCCACCAGCGCCGCCCGCTGGCGGATGCGGCGCAGCGCCGTTTCGAACGCTGCCGCCAGGCGCTGACCGAACAGCCGGCGATCCTCGGCCGCGTGGCCGTAGGCCTGCACCGTTCGGATTTCGTGCAGCGTCTCGCCGACGTAGGCGCCGAGATCGGCGACGCGGTCCTGGCTGGCGCGCGACAGCCGGCGGACGCGCCGGCCGAACAGCACGATGGGCGCAATCACCACAGGGACCATCAGCAGCACCAGTGCAGTGAGCTTGCCGCTGGTCAGCGCCAGCATGACCAGGCTGCCTATGCCGAGCAATGTGTTGCGTGCGGCCATCGACACGCTCGTGCCCACGACCTGTTCGAGCAGGGTGGTATCCGCGGTCAGCCGCGAGGTGAGCTCACCGGTACGCACTTCCTCGAAGAAGCCCGGCGAGAGCTCCAGAAGATGCGAGAACACCGCGCGCCGGATGTCTGCGATCATCCGCTCTCCCAGCCAGGAGACCAGATAGAAGCGGATGTACGTGGTGCAGGCCATCACGACGATCACACCCAACAGCGCGAACAGCGCTCGGTTCAGCGCGGTTGCATCCCCTTGCGCGAAGCCCATGTCGACCACCCGCTTCAGCCCCTGCCCGATGACCAGGAAGCAGGCCGCTGCCACGATCAGAGCGGTCGCTGCTCCTGCGATCCGCGCGCGGTAGGGCGCGACGAACTCCCACAGAATCGACAGATGGCGCAGCCGCCGTAGGCTGGCTGCGGGTTGCGATACCGCTGGAGCCAGGCGATCGACAGGCTCGGGCTTCAAGCTGGCCTCTTAACCGCCGTGCGCCGGGACGGCACTTGGGCGGCACGCAGCCTGCGCTCGTGCTCGATGACGAAATCTGCCAACAGCTCGAAGTCGCGGCGCCGCGCGCTGCCCGGCCGTGCAACCAACGCGATCCGGCGCGAGGGGACATGGGGTGCGAATGGGCGAGCGATCAGCCTGGTGCCTTTCAGTATGCCGGCCTTGAGCGCGATCTCCGGCAACAGCGTCACCCCCAGGCCGCCTTCGACCATCTGGACCAGCGTGTTCAGGCTGGTCGCCTCGATGCGCGAATCGGGGTTCGCCCGCCGATTGCCACAGGCAGCGATGGCATGGTCGCGCAGGCAATGGCCCTCCTCCAGGAGCAGAACCTGGCCCGGGTCGAGTGCCTTCACTGCTACGGCCTTGTCTTGCGCGTGGGGATCATCTTCGCGCGCAACGAACCAGAACTCGTCTTTGAACAGCTCGCGTACCAGAAGCTCACCCGTCTCAAACGGCAGCGCGATCAGTGCCATGTCCAGCTGACCGGCGCGCAGCCGCTCCAGCAGCCGCTCGGTGAGGTCCTCGCGCAGATAGAGCTGGAGCGGCGGATAGCGGCGGCGCAGCGCAGGCAACAGCGCGGGCAGCAGAAACGGCGCGACTGTGGGGATGGCGCCCAGACCTACCAGCCCAGTGAGCGGCTCGGCCGCGCTCTTTGCGGTGGACACCAGATCCTGGGCGGCGGCCAGCAGCTGACGGGCACGGGCCACCACCTCCTCGCCCACCTGGGTGATGCGCACCACTCGCGTGTCGCGCTCCACCAGCTGGACGCCCAGCAGGCTCTCCAGCTCCTTGATCCCGGCCGACAGCGTGGACTGCGTCACGAAGCTCGCCTCCGCGGCCAGGCGGAAGTTGAGGCGGTCGGCCAGCTCGACGAGGTAGCGCAGCTGGCGCAGGGACGGGAGGGCGCTGGAACTCATGGTTCGGGTGATCGGATCACTCGATCAGTCTAAACGAAAAACATCATTGGATCGATCAGTTGGATTGCCGCAAAGTGCGCCCATCTGGGGTCTTGTGGCGACCAACCTGACAAAGGAGAAAGTACATGTTGACCGTAGGCGACCGTGTTCCGAGCTTCAATCTGCAAGCGGTGGTGTCCACCGAGCAGGACAAGGCCTTCACCACCATCGACAACTCGTCGAACCCCGGCAAGTGGAAGGTCATCTTCTTCTGGCCCAAGGACTTCACCTTCGTGTGCCCGACCGAGATCGCGGCCTTCGGCAAGCTCAACGCCGAGTTCAACGACCGCGATGCGGTGGTCTACGGTGTGTCGACCGACAGCGAGTTCGTTCACCTGGCCTGGCGCCGCTCGCACCCGGACTTGAAGGGCCTGCCCTTCCCCATGCTGTCCGACATCAAGCGCGAGCTGTCCCAGGACTTTGGCGTGCTCGACAAACAGGCGGGAGTTGCGCTGCGTGCGACCTTCATCGTCGACCCGGAGGGCGTGATCCGGTTCGTGTCGGTGAACGACATGAGCGTAGGCCGCAATCCGGAAGAGGTGCTGCGCGTGCTGGATGCCCTGCAGACCGACGAGCTGTGCCCTTGCAACTGGCAGAAGGGCGACGAGTTCCTGAAGGCCGCCTAAGTGGTGGTTTCGGGGCTCGGGGCTCGTGATTCCTAAGACCCAGGAGACTGTCCAATGTCGATCCAAACACTGAAAGACCAGCTGCCGGAGTACGCCAAGGACCTCAAGCTCAATCTGGGAAACCTGGCCAACGAGACGGTTCTGACCGAAGTACAGAAGGCCGGAACCTTCATCGCCACCGCCATCGCCTCGCGCAATCCCGCGGTCATCGAAGCGGTGGTGGCTGAGTTCGGCCCCAAGCTGGATGCCGCGCCGCTCAACGCCGTGAAGGCGGCCGCCGCCATCATGGGCATGAACAACGTCTACTACCGCTTTCTGCACTTGGCTGACAGTGAGGATTACAGCAAGCTGCCGGCGAAGCTGCGCATGAACGTCATCGCCAACCCGGGCGCTTCGCGGCAGGACTTCGAGCTGTGGTGCCTGGCGGTATCGGCGGTCAATGCCTGCGGACGCTGCATCACGGCGCATGAGAAGGTGCTGCGCGATGCGGGGACGACCCCGGAGCAGATTCAGGCGGCGGTGCGCATCGCATCAGCGGTGCACGCGGTCGCCATCACGCTCGAGGCGGAGCGGACGCTACAGACTCAAGCGCTGGCGCAGGCGGCGTAACGACTGCGTATCGTGGATCTTACGGCTTGGGCTGGCCGGGGTTCGCCCTGGCCGATTCCTGGATGGTCTGCAGCGCCGACTTTTGCATCTCCAAAGTCTTGATGGTCATCTGCAGGAAGGTCAGATTCATCTTCAGCCAGTTCTCGACCGAACGCAGCTCGGCGATTTTCTTTTCGATCTCGCCCACGTCCATGGTCGGCGTGAACATGCCCGGGATCGGGAAAGATGTGGGGTTCCACATCTTCTGGAAGAACTCGAGCAAATCCTTCGAGTAGTCTTCGCTCATCTCGGATGTCACATCGTGGGGCCCAGCACCCAAGGCGCGAACTCGTCCTCGCCGTAGCCGAAGATCTCGCTCTTGGATGGCTGTCCCGAAGCGGTCTTGACGATCATGTCGAAGAACTGCTGGCCAACTTCCTGGATGCTCGCCTTGCCGTCCACGATCACCCCGCAGTTGATATCCATGTCCTCTTCCTGCCGCTCGAACAGGGCACTGTTGGTAGCGAGCTTGAGCGAGGGCGAAGGTTTGCACCCATAAGCAGAGCCGCGTCCGGTGGTAAAGCAGATCATGTTGGCGCCGCCCGCCACCTGGCCCGTGGCCGACACGGGATCGTAGCCGGGCGTGTCCATGAACACGAAGCCCTTGGCGGTAACGCGCTCGGCGTACTCGTAGACCGCCATCATCCCGGTGGTACCACCCTTGGTGGCCCCACCCAACGACTTCTCCAGGACGGTGGTCAGGCCGCCCGCCTTGTTGCCCGGCGATGGGTTGTTGTTCATCTCGCCGCCCAGTCGGGCGGTGTGCTCCTCCCACCACTTGATCCGCTCGATGAGCTTCTCTCCGACCTTGCGGTTAACGGCGCGGCGGGTGAGCAGGTGCTCGGCACCGTAGATCTCAGGCGTCTCGGACAGGATCGCGGTGCCGCCGTGACGCACCAGCAGGTCTACTGCCGCGCCCAGCGCCGGGTTGGCCGAGATCCCCGAATAGCCATCCGACCCGCCGCACTGCAGGCCCAGGGCCAGGTGGCTCACGGGCGCCGGCTCACGCTTGACCTTGTTGGCTTCCGGCAGCAGCCCTTCGACACGCGCGATGCCTTCCTGCACCGTCTTGCGCGTACCGCCGGTTTCCTGGATGGTCATGGTCTGCAGCTGCTCGCTGCGCTTGAGCCCCTGCGTCGCCAGAAGATCGTTGATCTGGTTGGCTTCGCAGCCTAAGCCCACCATCAGCGTCGAGTGCATGTTGACATGCGTGGCATAACCCGCAAGGACGCGGCGCAACACCTCCACCGGCTCGCCGGTCGAACCCATGCCGCAACCGGTCTTGTGGTGGATCGGCACGACGCCGTCCACGTTCGGGTAATCGGCCAGAGCTTCGCCCTTGAAATGGTCGGCGATCATGCGGCAGACATGCGCCGAGCAGTTCACGCTGCTCACCACGCCGATATAGTTGCGCGTGGCCACGCGGCCATCCGGGCGATAGATGCCCATGAACGTCGCGGGGTTGGCGACGTATTCGGTCGGCTTGTAGTCCTGACAGAACGCGTAGTCGCGCTGGAAGTCGCCCATCGCCAGGTTGTGCACGTGCACGTGCTCGCCGGCTCGGATGGGGCGGGTGGCGAAACCGATGATCTGGTTGTAGCGGTGTACGGGCCGGCCCTCGGCGATGTCGCGGATCGCCACCTTGTGGCCGGCGGGGACGTTGACCGCGACACGGACGCCCTCTTTGATCAGTTCGGTCCCCGCGGGCAGTTCGACCCGCGCGATCACGACGTCGTCGTTCGGGTTGAGTTTGATGGTCAGGTCTGCGCTCTGGAGCATGGGAATCTCCTCGGGGTAACAGACCGGGGCATTTGCGCCCCGGTAACAACCAAGAAGCCCATTTTAGAGCATTTCGCGGGAGCAGCCACCCCGCGCGGGCTAGGAACGGGTGTTCTGGTCAGTGAGACTCCCGGGGTACCGGCGCGCCGCTGCCGCCCACCAACCACTCGTCGCTCCGATACCGTTTCTTGTCCTCAGGCATCCTGGCCTCGTACCCAAAAACACTCCAGCCAGGAGTCCGCGAAGGGGCCTGCGCAGGGGTCGAGCGCCCTGCGCCGCCGGGATTCTCGTGTCCCGGTCGGCGCAGAGCGCCGCCGCCTGGGGGCTCCTCCCCCTACTACCTCATTCTTTCACCGCGCCGGTCATGCCGGCCACGTAATATTCCACGAAGAACGAATACATCACCGCGACCGGCAGCGAGCCCAGCAGCGCACCGGCCATGAGCGCGCCCCAGTGGTAGACGTCACCCTCAACCAGCTCGGTGATCACGCCCACCGGCACTGTCTTGTTCTCTGACGACGAAATGAAGGTGAGCGCGTAGATGAACTCGTTCCAGGACAGGGTGAAGGCGAAGATACCGGCCGAGATCAGGCCCGGCACCGCCAGGGGCAGGACGATCTTGACCAGGATCTGCCAGCGCGTGGCGCCGTCGATCAGCGCGCACTCCTCCAACTCGAACGGGATGGTCCTGAAATAGCCCATCAGCAGCCAGGTGCAGAACGGGATCAAAAACGTGGGGTAAGTGAGGATCAACGCGAGCTTGGAGTCGAAGATACCGAACTTGAACACTATGGTGGCGAGCGGAATGAACAGGATGCTGGGCGGGATCAGGTAGGCCAGGAAAATGGCCATGCCGGTCTGGCGCGAGCCTTGGAAGCGCAGCCGCTCGATGGCGTAGGCGGCGAACACGCTCGCCGCCAGCGACGTGAAGGTGGAGACCACCGAGATCAAGATGGTGTTCCACATCCAGCTCGGATAAGCGGTATGGAAGAGAAGCTTGCTGAAGTGTTCGAACGTCGGGTGCTTCACCCAGAACGGGTTGCCCGCGGTGGACAGCAGTTCGGCGTTCGGCTTGACGGACGTGACCGCCATCCAGTAGAACGGGAACAGCAGCACGATGAGAAAAACCAGCAGTGGGATGTACACCGTCACCACCTTGCGCGGCAGTGACACCAGATATCCCATTCCTGCGGTTTGTTCGGTGTCTTTCATCGCCGCGCTAGTCTTTCGTCCCCTGCTGCCACCGTCTGCGCTGCAAGCCGAAGTAGCTGAACAGAATCGCCGCCAGCAGGAACGGGATCATGGCCGTGGCGATGGCCGCGCCCTCGCCCAGCGCACCGCCCGGTATCGCGCGCTGGAACGACAGCGTCGCCATCAGGTGCGTCGCGTTGATCGGACCGCCGCGGGTCAGCACCCAGATGAGCTGAAAATCGGTGAAGGTGAACAGCACCGAAAAGGTCATCACAACGGCGATGATGGGCGAGAGCATCGGCAGCGTGATGTTCCAGAACTTCTGAAAGCTGGTGGCGCCGTCGATGGCAGCAGCCTCATAGAGCGAGGGGGAGATGGTTTGCAGCCCGGCCAGCAGCGAGATGGCGATGAACGGCACCCCGCGCCAGACGTTGGCGATGATCACGGACATGCGCGCCAGGATGGGCTGGCCTAGAAAATCGATGTAGCCGTGGATCACTCCAAGCCTCTCCAGCATCCAGCTCACGATGCCGAACTGGGCGTCGTAGATCCACCAGAACGCGATGGCCGACAGCACCGTGGGAACGATGAAGGGCAGCAGCACGATCGCCCGGATGTAGGCTTTGAAGGGGATGTGCTCGTTGAGCAGCAGCGCCAGCCACAGGCCGAGCCCGAACTTGGCCACGCTGGCAATCGTGGTGTACAGAAACGTGTTCCACACCGCCAGCCTGAACACGCTGTCTGTCACCAGCCACTCGTAGTTCTCGCTGCCGATCCACTCGCCCGGCCGGCCCACCTTGGCGTCGGTGAAGCCGAGGAATACGCCCAGTCCCAGGGGATAGGTCAGAAACACCAGCAGCAGCCCGGCCGCCGGCAGCATGAACAGCAAGCCGAGCGAGTGCCGGTTGTCGAACAGCCTGGCAAGCCAAGACGGCGCCCCGGGTGGGTGGGCCGTCCCGGGGACGAACTGCGTCTGCGGCGCGTTCATGCAGGTCCTCCGTGGCGGGGCGCTAGCTGTAGTACCGTTTGGCGCGGTGCTCGGCCATGCGCATTGCGTCCTGCACTGAAGCCGACCCGGTAGCCGCCTGAGCGATCATATCCACGACGGTAAAGTCCGCCATCGCCGCCGCCGAGGCCGCGCCGAGCTTTCCCGGCCATCCGTTAGGGAGCATCAGCTTGACCGCGTCACGGTATGCGAAGCGCTTGGCGTCGGACTTCCACACCGGGCTCGACTCGTAGTAGCGCAGCGGTTGTGTCACGAATCCCAGCGCCGCCTCCATCCACGCCTCGTACTGCTCCTTCTCCCACATGAACCTCAGATACTCCTTGGCCGCTTGCGGATACTTGCTGTACTTGAACAACACCGCGGTGAAGGCGAGCCCCATCTCCGTGGGCCTGCCGATCGGCCCGATCGGCATGTTCGCGTGGTAGATGTCGTCGGCCAGCGCCTTGACGTTGGGATCGGTGGAGTTCTTGGCCGCGTAGTAGATGGACACGCCGTTGGTCGTCAGGCTGATCTCTCCCGCGAGGAAGGCCTTGTTGTTGCTGGGATCGAGCCATGACAACGTGCCCGGCGCGAAGCTCTGGTACAGCTTCTTGGCGTACTCGAGCGCGGCTTCGGTTTCCTTGGAGTTGATCGCCACCCGGTTGTTCTCGTCCACGAGCTTGCCGCCGTGCGACCAGAGCAACCAGTGGCACCAGATGTTCGCGTCGCCGGTGGCGTGACCCAGTGCCATGCCAGGCGGAGTGCCCTTTGCCTTGAGCGCCTGGCACAGCTTGAGAAAGCCTTCGGTATCGCGCGGGATGCCGTTGAACCCGGCAGCTTTCACCTGGCTCGCACGGTACACGATGGCACTTGCGCCGGCGCCCATGGGAACACCGATCCATCGGCCGCCACTGGTGCCGTACTGGCGGGCGAGGTCATACCAGCCGTCGTATTTCTTGCCAAGGTATTCGGCCACGTCGGAGACGTCGGTGAGCTTGTCGGGATACTGATGCGCATCGTCGTTCGTGCCGATGATGATGTCCGGCCCGCTGCCGACATTTGCGGCCACGGCTGCCTTCGGCCGCAGGTCCTCCCAGTTCTCGCTTTCCACCGTAACCGGGATACCGGTCGTCTCGGTGAATCTCTTGCTGTTGGCCAGCCACTGGTCTTCGTCGCCCTGCACGAAGCGCTTCCAGCGCAACACCCGCAGCTTGGCTCCGGCCTCGGGCTTGAACGACACTTGCTGCGCCGACGCCTCGCCAGCCAGAAGTGACCGCCCCAGCGCCGCTGATGCGGCGATACCGCCCGTCGTCTTGAGAAAATCGCGGCGCGTATGGGTCTTCATGTCGTCCTCCGATCCGGGCGCGGGCTACGCCAGCCGTTTGCCGCTCGCCGGGTCGAAGAGGTAGGTCTTCTCCGGTATCGGTTGCAGCTGGATGGTTTCGCCGGGTTTGAAGATGTGACGCTCGCGCGAGACGACCGTGACCTCGGTGTCGGAGAGCCGGCAGTAGACTTGCGTATCGGCGCCGGTAGGCTCCACCACGATCACGTCCGCGGGCACACCGCCTTCGTTGATCACGAAGTGCTCCGGGCGCACGCCGAGCGTCACCTCGCGTCCGTCCGCTTCACGGCACGCCGGCGCTGGCAACTCGCTGCCGTTGGCCAGCTTCACTGCGGTAGCGTTCCCGGGCACAAATCGGCCGGGCAGGAAATTCATGGCGGGCGAGCCGATGAACCCGGCTACGAACAAGTTGGCGGGGTTGTCGTACAGCTCGAGAGGGGAGCCGATCTGCTCCACGTTGCCGCCGTTCATCACCACGATCGTGTCGGCCATGGTCATGGCTTCGATCTGATCATGGGTCACGTATAGCGAAGTGGTCTTGAGCCGCAGGTGCAGCTCCTTGATCTCGGTGCGCATCTGCACCCGCAGCTTGGCGTCCAGGTTCGACAGCGGCTCGTCGAACAGGAATACCTGTGGATCGCGCACGATCGCGCGGCCCATAGCCACGCGCTGGCGCTGACCACCCGAAAGCTGACGCGGGAAACGCTCGAGGTACTCGGTGAGGCCGAGGATCTTGGCCGCCACGTCGACCCGCTGCCGCATCTCCTCCCTGCTCCTGCCCGCCAGCTTCATGCTGAAGGCCATGTTGTCGAACACGGTCATGTGCGGGTACAGGGCATAGTTCTGGAACACCATCGCGATGTCCCGGGCCTTTGGCGGGATGTTGTTGACGACCCTGTCCCCGATCCGGATCTCACCGCTGGTGATCTCCTCCAGCCCGGCGACCATGCGCAGCAGCGTCGACTTCCCACAGCCCGATGGACCCACCAGCACCATGAACTCGCCGTCGCGGATGGAGATGTCGACGCCGTGAACGACCTCGACCCGGCCGAACGCTTTGCGCACGCTGCTCAACTGGACAGAGGCCATTGGCGGTCCCTACGCGGGGTGCAGCCGGAAGCGAGCGCGCTCTAGTTCTGATTGTGCGCTGCAAGAGCGGATAGTGGACGAAGCCACCCCGGTCTCCTCCTAAGTCTTGTTCTATTCGGAAAGGCAGTCTAACTGAATTGCGGATTTCGCGGCAACGGTCGGGAAAACGCTGAACCGGCCGCCCCCCCGCGGAGCCGACGGCGATGGTGCCCTATGGCATACTAGCGATCGACCGCGTTGGCGGAAGGCCGGCCGAAAGAGGGATGACGGGCGTGGGCGGCAAACTGCAAGGCAAGACCGCGTTGGTGACCGCAGCGGCCCAGGGCATCGGCCGCGCCACGGCATTGGCTTACGCGCGCGAGGGCGCAGCGGTGATCGCCACCGACGTCAACATCGAGAAGCTCGGCGAGATCGCCTCCACGCCAGGTATCAAAGCACGCAGGCTCGACGTAACCGACCCGGCTGCCATCGCCTCGCTGGCGAGAGAGGTCGCCACACCGAACATCCTGGTGAACTGTGCCGGGTTCGTGCATCACGGCACCGTCCTCGACTGCAGCATGAAGGACTGGGACTTCTCCTTCAACCTCAACGTGCGCTCCATGTACCTGCTGATCCAGGCGCTCCTGCCGCGCATGTTGGATAACGGCGGTGGTTCCATCGTCAACATCGCCTCGGTGGCGGGCAGCATCAAAGGCATCCCCAAGCGCTTCGTGTACGGCGCCAGCAAGGCCGCCGTGATCGGGCTGACCAAGTCCATCGCGATCGACTACGTCAAGCGCGGCATCCGCTGCAACGCCGTCTGCCCGGGAACCATCGACACGCCCAGCCTGGGAGATCGCATCAACGCCTTTGCCGACCCGGTGCAGGCTCGAGCAGATTTCATCGCCCGCCAGCCCATGGGTCGGCTGGGCACGGCCGAGGAGATTGCCGATCTATGCGTCTACCTCGGCAGCGACGAGTCCGTGTTCATGACCGGCCAGACGGTGATCATCGACGGCGGCGTATCGCTCTGAGTGGAATCGTCCGGAGCGCCATGAAAAGCAACCTCGTTTACCACGAAGGACACGAAGGAGGACGAGATGAGACTGGTACGTTACGGTGAGGCAGGCAAGGAGAAACCCGGCATCCTGGACGCGCAGGGCGCTATTCGCGATCTGTCGGGTGTAGTGGCCGACATCGACGGCAGCGCGCTCGCCCCAGAGGGACTCGCCAAGCTGCGCGGCCTCAAAGTGGATGGTTTGCCGAAGGTGTCTGGCAGCCCGCGCCTGGGCTCGCCTGTCGCCATGCCGAGCAAGCTCGTGGCCATCGGGTTGAACTATTCGGACCACGCCAAGGAAGCCAACCAGGCGATTCCCTCCGAGCCGATCATCTTCATGAAGGCGACGTCGGCGATCTGCGGCGCCAACGATGCGGTGATCTTGCCCAAGGGCTCGAAGAAAGGCGACTGGGAAGTGGAGCTCGCGTTCGTGATCGGCAAGAAGGCGAAGAGCGTGAGCGAGGCCGATGCGCTCAGCCATGTGGCGGGCTATCTGATCTGCAACGACGTGTCAGAGCGGGAATGGCAGCTCGAGCGCGGGCCTACATGGGACAAGGGCAAGGGCTTCGACACCTTCGCACCGCTGGGACCGTGGCTGGTGACCGCCGACGAGCTCCGCGACCCGCAGAGCCTGGCCATGTGGCTGGACGTGAATGGCAAGCGCATGCAGACCGGCAATACCAGCACGATGATTTTCGGGGTCAAGAAGCTGGTGTCTTACATTTCACAGT
Source organism: Gammaproteobacteria bacterium (assembly GCA_041488255.1). Taxonomy (GTDB): domain Bacteria; phylum Pseudomonadota; class Gammaproteobacteria; order Burkholderiales; family SHXO01; genus SHXO01. The sequence goes on from JBGPOV010000007.1 coordinate 14,853, forward strand.
GCATGACGCTGCTCCCCGGCGACGTAGTGACGACCGGCACGCCGCCCGGCGTCGGCTTGGGTGTTAAGCCCAACCCCGTGTTCCTCAAACCCGGCGACAGCATGCGCTTGGGCATCGACGGGCTGGGCGAGCAGAGACAGCAGGTGGCAGGCGGCTAGCTCTCTGCGCGGCTCGCCGCAGCCGCTAATTTCGGTAGGACGGGTCGGTTCGATCCAGCTTGCGCAGCAGGCCGGGCCAGGCGAGCTGGCCGCCGAGCCCGCGCGTGGCGGCCTGTCCCTGCGCCGCGATGCCTGCCAGGATCGCCTCCGGCACGCGTATCACTTCCCCGCCGCCGGACTGCGCCAGCACCTGAATGCGGCAGGCCCGCTCGAGCACGAACATGGCGAGGAAGGCGTCGGCCACGCTCGAACCCACGGTGAGCGTGCCGTGATTGCGCAGGATCATGAAAGTGCGCTGGCCGAGGTCGCGCACCAGCCGCGCCTTTTCGTCCTCGCGGAGCGCCACGCCTTCGTAGTCGTGATAGGCGAGCGCAGCCAGCGGGAACAGTGCGTTCTGGGAGATGGGGAGCAGGCCGTCCTTCTGCGCCGACACAGCCACGCCCGCGTCGGTGTGCAGGTGCATCACGCATTGGGCGTCCGCGCGTGCCGCGTGCACCGCGCTGTGGATGACGAAGCCCGCCGGGTTGATCTCGTAGGGCGACGCCATGACCTTGTTCCCGCTCAGGTCGACCTTCACCAGGTTGGAAGCGGTCACCTCCTCGAACAGCATACCGTAGGGGTTGATCAGAAAATGGTGATCGGACCCCGGCACGCGCGCAGTGAGGTGCGTGAAGACGAGATCGTCCCAGCCCTGCAGCGCGACCAGCCGATAGCAGGCTGCCAGATCGACACGCGTGTGCCATTCCTCGGGCGAAACCTGCGAGCGCACATTCGCGAGCGCCCCGTCTGCCGCCGTGTACATCTCCTGCTCCTCCACGATCGCGCTATCGGCCAGTATGCCCAAAAATATGGGATGCCGCAGCGCTGCATGCGGGCACTTTCGTGCCCCATGGCGAGCGATTCACAGCCTGCGCTGCGCGGCTGTCGCCTGGTCTCGCTGCGCGCGCAGCGCGGCTGACATTTCTTTAACAGCCCGCGCTCTGGCCTGAACATTGCGTCGATCTAGCCACGATCTTGATGCGGAGGCAATCATGGGAAGCAGACAGTTCGGGACAGAGGTGGCACACGCCCGACCAATCCTGAACGAGCGCGACTATCAGAACGCCAAGGCGCTGTTGGCCAAGGAGATGCACCAGAAGCACACGGACCGTGTGTGGGCGCGTCTCGAAGCGCTGATGCAGGAGGTGGCTGAGTACGAGCGACGGTTTCTTGAAGGCGAGGAAGACGACGCGTCTCGCTGGGTCGAGTACGCGTACACCTCGGCGCTGGAGGAAACCGACGCGCCGCAGCGCCGCTGGTCAGACGCCTCCGACGAATAGACCAGCTCCGCCTCTCCCAGTCCCGACTTAGATCCGCTCGGGGGTCTCACCCCGACGGAAGTTTTTCTCCCCGGCGCTGCGCCGCAGCGCCGATCCGCTGCTCCCTCCTCTGATCGGCGGCCAGGTCGAACTGCTGGTCGACCGAGTCCTTTCCTCGTACGGTTACACTTGCTCCACGTAATGCTCCCGCAGAGATATGTTGGCGCGTGTGCCACGCCTGCCGCTACACTGGGGACTTTCCGCGTACCAGGAGGGGTCACATGGAATACGTCAATCTGGGCTCGACCGGGCTCAAGGTCTCGCGCATCTGCCTTGGCTGCATGACCTACGGCTCGTCAAAGTGGCGCGACTGGGTGCTGGACTACGAGCAAGCCAAGCCCTTCATCCGCAAGGCGCTCGATTTCGGCATCAGCTTCTACGACACCGCCGACGTGTACTCGCTGGGCGAGAGCGAAGTGGTTCTGGGCAAGGCTCTCAAGGAGTTCGGGGTGCCGCGCGACAAGGTCGTGGTCGCCACCAAAGTGCATAGCCCGATGGGCGACGACCCCAACCAGCGCGGGCTGTCGCGCAAGCACATCATGCACGCCATCGACGACAGTCTCCGCCGCCTGCAGCTGGATTACGTGGATCTGTATCAGATCCACCGCTTCGACAAGAACACGCCGATCGAAGAGACGCTGGACGCGCTGAGCGACGTGGTGAAGTCCGGCAAGGCGCTCTACATCGGCGCCTCCTCCATGTATGCCTGGCAATTCGCCAAGATGCTGTACACGGCGGACCTGCGCGGCTACGAGCGCTTCGTGACCATGCAGAACCACTACAACCTGGTGTACCGCGAGGAGGAGCGCGAGATGAACCCGCTGTGCCGCGACCAGGGCATCGGGCTCATCCCCTGGAGCCCGCTGGCGCGCGGCTTCGTCACCGGCAATCGGCGCAAGGAGGACAAGGGCGAAACCAAGCGCGCGAAGAGCGACGACTTCGCTCACCAGATGTATTACCGAGACTCCGACTTCACCGTTGTGCAGCGCGTAACCGAGATCGCAAAAAGGCGCGGCGTGCCCAATGCTCAGATCGCGCTCGCCTGGCTGCTGCGGCAGCCCGGTGTCACCGCCCCCATCATCGGCGCTAGCAAGATGAACCATCTCGAGGACGCGGTGAAGGCGCTCGAGATCAAGCTCGGCGACGAGGAGCTGAAGGCGCTAGCCGAGCCCTACGAGCCGCACCCGGTGTTGGGGCATTCCTGAGCTCCGCCGCCCTACGGGGAGGGCGCGCGAGGAGTCCGCCGCATCCGCGTCGCCTCCACGCGCACGCGCTCTGCGCCCGGAACGTAGAATAGCGTCCCATGGACGCGCATGCCCGCCTGTGCACGGCACCGATGATGGATTGGTCGGACCGGCATTGCCGGTATTTTTTCCGTCAGCTGTCGCGGCGTGCGCTGGTGTATACGCCGATGATCACCGCCGGCGCGCTGATCCACGGCGACGTGGGGCGGCACCTGCGCTTCCATCCGGACGAGCATCCGGTGGCGCTGCAGCTCGGCGGCAGCGATCCGGCTGAGCTGGCGTATTGCGCGCGGCTGGGTGAGCGGTGGGGTTACGACGAGATCAATCTCAACTGCGGCTGCCCTTCCGAACGCGTGCAGCACGGCGCGTTCGGCGCCTGCCTGATGGCCGAACCGGAGCTGGTGGCCAATTGCGTGAAGGCGATGCAGGACGCGGTCGGCATTCCGGTCACGGTGAAGCATCGCCTGGGGATCGACCGCATCGAGGACTACGACTTCGCGCGCCGCTTCGTCCATACGCTCGCCAGAGCGGGCTGCCGGACGTTCATCGTGCACGCGCGCAACGCGGTGCTGAAGGGCCTGAGCCCGAAGGACAACCGTGAGATCCCGCCGCTGCGCTACGCTGAGGTCTACCGGCTGAAGCGGGAGTTCTCAGAGCTGACCATCGTGATCAACGGTGGCATCGCGAACTGGCCGCAGATCGGGCGCCACCTCGCGTGCGTCGACGGTGTGATGCTGGGCCGCGCCGCTTACCACGATCCGTATTCTCTGGCAGAGGCGGATCGCTACCTTCGCTGCGACTCGCCTCCACCGACACGCGCTCGAGTGGTCCACGCGATGTACCAGTACGCATGCGGCGAACTGCTACTGGGTACTTCGCTGCGCGCCATCGCGCGGCACATGCTGGGCCTGTTCCACGGCCAACCCCGAGCGCGCCTCTGGCGCCAGATACTCTGCGACGCCGCCGGACTCGCGCGCAACGACCCGGGGCTGCTGCTCGAGGCGCTGGAGGCCACCACCGCCGGCGAGCCCGAACGACCATCCTTTCCCGAAGCGCGCCTTCTGGATACCGACACCCTGGCCGGGCGTTAGAAAGTACGAGGCGGCAAACCGATGCGACGTCGCCGCGGCGTCAGTTGGCCGGCGCCGCGTAGCGCCCAGTGAGTGCAGGAGTGAGGCCCCCCAGGATCAACCACATCACGGCGGATACCGCCAGAGAGCCCACAGCGAAGGCGTGGACCGTGTCCGCCGGCACGGAGCTGTCGGAGTGGATCGCCTGCGGCGCTCCGATCAGGTGCGGCAGCGCGATCATGGCGACGCCCAGCAACTTGAGCGGAATCGATCTCGGAAACGCAACGCACGCCAGGCCGGCCGCCGTCGTTACCGCAGTGGTGATCCACCACACCTGCCGTGCGAGGAGGTCCGCGGGATGCGCTCCCGGCAACTCCGGCGGCAGGCCAAGGGCCGGCGCGAGGGAGAAGCTCACGAACCCAGCCAGCCCCCAAAACAAGCCCTCGCGCCAACTCACGTGGCCCCGGAGCGCACAGCAACCGGCCAGCAGCAGGGCGAACCCGCATGCACCGAGGCAGGTAAACAGCACCGAATAGAGCGTGCGCTCGATGCCGCCTGCGACCGCTCCGCGCGCATGCCCGACCGTCTCCAGCGCCTCGGCCCGAAGAATCAACGGAACCAGGAACAGCTGCTGCAGACTGGCAGCGACTATTCCCGCCGCCAGCCCAGCCATTAGGGCCGGGAACAGCAGGCTGCGCAGGGACGATGGGCGCCCCCGCGAGGCCATTAATGACACGGGAAGTTCAGGCTGTGGCGGGCATCGTGGGCCGCGTCGTGGATGGCCGCAGAACCAGCGAAGCCCACCACGTAGAGGACGGCGAATCCGAGCGCGATGACGGCTACAGCGGGCCACAGGCCCGTGCGCCGTTGCATGCCGAGCCCGACGCGATACGGCTTCTCCGAAGGTGTGATCGAGAATCGCATGCTCATTGCCTCCTCCACTGTTTCCCGTTTTATAGACCACGGCCCCATTCTCCGCAAGGCCGCGTGCTGATCGATATACTCTGCCCGTCGGCGCACAGGAGGATAGGGCGATGCCGGGCGACACTGGTTCACAGCACCAGAGCAGGCCCCGGACCGTACGCGTCTGGGATATGCCCGTGCGCCTGTTTCACTGGCTCTTGGTTACCCTGATCATCGTCTCATTCACTACGGCCCAGATCGGCGGCAACGCGATGCAGATCCATGAACTGTCCGGCTTTACCATTCTTACGCTGGTGCTGTTCCGCGTACTGTGGGGGCTGTTCGGGAGCACCTATGCCCGGTTCACTGATTTTGTGCGCCATCCCCGGCAGGCGATTGAGTACGCGAAGTCGCTTCCGCGGGGCCGCCCCGCGTTCTACGCAGGCCACAACCCGCTGGGAGGTTGGATGATCCTGGCGCTGCTGTTGTGCCTGTTGATGCAGGCGGGGACGGGGCTGTTCGCCAACGATGACATCATGACCGAAGGCCCTCTGTACGACTGGGTGTCCAAGCAGACCAGCGATTTCCTAAGCCAGATCCACGAGATCAACTTTTACGTGCTGCTGGTGCTGGTCGTGTTGCACGTCGCCGCCGCTCTCTACTATTTATTCGGCAAGCGCGAGAACTTGATCCTACCCCTGTTCACCGGGCGCAAACAGGTGCCCGAGGTGCAGGACATTCCCGAGTCGCGCGGCGGGCCGCTATGGCTCGCGGTTTTGCTCCTCGCGCTGTGCGCGAGCGGGGTCTACTTCCTGGTGAGATGATCGGGACCAAGAGCCACGCGCATTGCGCGTGGCTCTTGCTGGAAATGGCAGAGAGCTACTTGTTGCGGTACTTGTCGTGGCAGGCCTTGCAGGCTTTGCCGGTCTCACCTACCTGGGCCTTGAGCGCGTTGAAGTCGCCGCTCTGAGCGACCTCCGGCAGCTTCGCGGTTTCCTGCTGCATCTTTTCGAGCTTGGCCTTGAAGTCGTCCATGTTCTCCCAGATCTCGGGCTTGGCCTTGGTGTTGCCGCCCGTGTCGGTACCGGGCTGGAACCCCCGCAGCGGCAGCTTGCTCACGAACGCGACGATATCGGCGTGATTGATGGCGGCTTCCTTGTCATAGGGTATTTTGCCCTGGGCCATGGCCGCTAACGGTCCGAAGTTCTGGCCGACCAGAAACATGGCAGACTGCCGGTACTTGATCGCATCCTCGGGCTTCATCTGCGCCAGCGCCGCCAGGCCCGCGCCCAGGGCCACACCACCCACCAGGACAGCTGCAGCAAACTTCTTCATGGTCGCTCCTCCGCGGTGAAGACGGGCGATTCTAGCACGCGGTCGATTCCACTCGCCGCTGCATCGACCCAGAGTTGTGAGCGAGGTGCTGCGCGTAGCGGGCGCAAGACACTCTCGTGCAGCCGCGCTCTGCGCGCCGGGCGCGATATGCAGATCAGTTCACGCGGATCGCGTCGGCGTAGCAGTACAGGACTGGTTTGCTAGAGGGCTTCGAGCGCCCGTCCAGGCAGATGGCGTTGATCAGGGCATCGGCGCCGGCATCAGAAGCGACGCGCTTCATCGCATCCATGCCGTCCGCCTCAGTGTTGAAGGTCGGGAAGGTGATGTTGCTGCGCCACGAGTCGATCCACACATGCTCGACTAGGGTGTACTGGCTTTGCAATAGGTCCGGCGTCTGGTAGACCTTGATCTGCGAGGCGGCGACCTTGGACTTGCTGGGCGCGCCCTTGGATGCGCATCCGGCCACAACGACCAGCAGCAGGGCGGCCGCGAGGCAGCAGAGGCCACGAACGGCAATGTGCAGGTGGGGGTTTTGCTGTGCCACGAGTCAGCTCCGAAAGTTAGGATTCAGCGCGAATATTACCCCTTACCGGGCGGCCTGTGGGCACCGGTTTATGACGGAGACTTGCGCTCCAGGTCGGCCACTTGCTCGACGGTCAGGAACTTCACCTGGTGCCCGCGCAGAAGCAGGTAGAGCTTGGCGGTCTCCTCCAGCTCCTCCGTGGCGTATACCGCCGTCTCGAGATCCTTGCCAGCCACCACGGGTCCGTGATTGCTGAGCAGCACCGCATGGTGGCGGCGGGCCACCTCGCGCACCGCGTTGGCCAGAGTGACGTCGCCGGGTGGATAGTAGGGCAGCAGCGCAAGCCTGCCGATCTTCATCACGTAGTAAGCGGTGATAGGTGGGATCGGATTCCAGGGGTCGGTGTCCGCCAGGACGGACACGGCCACCGAGTGAGTGGAGTGCAGGTGCACGATGGCGCCGGCGCCCGGCCGCTCCGCGTACATGGACAGGTGCAGGAACGCCTCCTTGGTGGGCTTGTCGCCAGAGATGACGTTGCCGTTGTTGTCCACCTTGGACAGCGTCGCGGGATCGAGCCGCCCGAGACAGGAGTTGGTAGGAGTCATCAAAAAGCCGCCATCGACTCGCGCGCTGATGTTGCCCGAGCTGCCTGCGGTCAAGCCGCGGTCGTAGATCGACTTGCCGAACCAGCAGATCTCTTCGCGCAGTTTCGACTCGGTCATGGCTGTATCGTTAACGCTCCTAGGGTTGGACCCGAAATGCTCTGGTAAAGAAATCCGGCGCACCGAAGTTGCCGGATTTCAATGCCAGTGCGAGCATCGGCTCGCCGATGCTGAAGGTCCACGGCACGCCGGGGTCGATCTCCGGCCCGATGAACAGTCCCTGCACGCCGAGCGCGCTGACGACCGCACCCGAGGTCTCGCCACCGGCCACCACCAGCCGCCGTACGCCTTTCGCGACGAGGCCCTGCGCGATCCGGCCCAGCGTGCGCTCGATCATGGCGCCGGCCTTCTCGCGGCCGATCTCGTTCTGCGCGGCGCTCACCTGCTCCGGCGCGGCGGTCGAATAGATCAGGACCGGTTTCTCACCGAGGCGCGTGTCGGCCCAGGCCAGCGCCTCCTGCGCCTGGTCGCGGCCGGCTGCGATCGCCAGCGGATCGATACCGAAGGCCTCGTGATTTCTCGTCATCTCGGCCACCTGTCCTTGGGTGGCCACTGAGCAGCTTCCGGCCAGCACTGCGCTGGGACCAACGACCTTCGGCAGTTCGTAGTGCTGGCCGGCCCTGAGCAGGCCCGCGCGTACGAAGTTGGCGGGCAGTCCCATCGCCATGCCCGAGCCGCCGGTGATCAGCTTGAGCTGGGCGCAGGCCTCGCCTAGCGACAGCAGGTGTTCGTCGGTGATCGCGTCCAGGATGACGTGGCGGATGCCGCTCTGCCCGAGCCTATCGAGCGCCTCGCGCACGGCGCGGGGGCCGTTGACCACCGTGGCGTACTGAACCAGCCCTACCTTGTGCTTCGTCTGCCGCTGCAGCACCCTTACGAGCGACGGGTCGGTCATGGGCGTGAGCGGGTGGTAGCGCATACCGGACTCGGACAGCAGCTCGTCGCCGACGAACAAATAGCCCTTGTAGACGGTGCGCTTATTGGTGGGAAACGCCGGGTTGAACACGGTGAGACCCGCGCCTAGGGCATCCAGCAGCGCGTCGGCAACCGGCCCGATATTGCCCTCGTCGGTGGAGTCGAACGTGGAGCAATACTTGAAGTAATATTGCCGCGCCCCCTGGCTGCGCAACCAGTCCAGCGCCGCGACTGACATCTGCACCGCCTCCGAGGCGGGATTGCTGCGCGACTTGAGCGCGATGATGATGCAGTCCGCCTGCGGGACTTCCAGGCCCGGGCTCGGCACGCCCAGCAGCTGTATGGTGCGCATGCCAGCCTTGACCAGCGTGTTGGCGAGGTCGGTTGCGCCGGTGAAGTCGTCGGCAATGCAGCCGAGCAGGAGGGTCACTGCCGGGGTCCTCTGGTGCGAATCAAGAGTGACGAGCTCGGACCGGCGGGCTCACTTCCAGTGCGGCGGCCAGGTCTTGTGAAAGTAGGGCAGCGCCTCAATGCGCTTCATCCAGGCGGTGATCTTGGGTCCGATGGCGTCGCGCAGGTCGAGGTCCGGCTTCTTCTTCTCGATCCGGAGGGTGAGCGCGATGAGTGGGTACAGCGTGTAGTCTGCCGCCGAAAGCTCGCTCGCAAGGTAATCACCCCGCGCCAGGGTTTCCCACAGCCCCAGCTCCTGCACTATGCCCCGTCGGCCTGCGCCGATCTCGTCCGCATCCCACTTGTCCTGCGGCGTGAACAGCACTTGGTCGACCAGCTTCTCCATTGCTACGGCGTAGTACTGGTCTGCCTCTTGAACCAAGCGCCGGACCAGGGCGCGCTGCCGAACGTCGCCCGGGAACAGCTTCGGGCCCGGGTATTTCTCGTCCAGGTATTCGACCACCGCCACCGACTCATACAGGGCGAAGCCATCGTCCACGATAGCCGGGACCTTGTGCCGGGGGTTGACGGCGAGAAACTCGGGCTTGCGGAGGTCGCCGGCCGAGAAGGACAGCGTCTTTTGGTCGTAGGGAAGCTGCTTATGCTCCAGGGCGAGCCAGACGCGCCAGGCGTAGGGCGAGCCCGACCCGTAGTAGAAGACGAGCGCCATCAGACCGAACGCGCCGAGGCTGACTCGAGCGCGCAGCCGGCGATCTTCCAGTTCCCGTCCGGCTGCCGCTCCATGATGTAGAAGGCGACTACCACCAAGTCGTCGGGCGTTACGATCTCGAGCGGCTGCACTGGCTGCCCCGACAACACGAAGTGCTCCAGAAACCGTACCGTCCCCGGCCGGTACACCGCGCCGTAGCCGGTGCGCACCATGTGCATGAACTCGCCAGGCGTGTGAAACTGCTGCTGGATGCCGGGCGAAGCGAACGAGAAGGCGGTCTCGGCGTCGTCGCGCTTGAACGCGTCCAGCTGGGAAGCAATGACCGTCCGAATCGATGCCCAGTCCGCCTCCGAGGGGTCGTCATCCGCAGCCACGGCCGCTCCGGCGCCGGCCCACAAGCCAGCCGCGAGCAACAGACCGGAAAGCAGCTTAGCGTAGCGATTCATGACGGCATGAAGCAGAACGGCGTGCCTGAACACACCGCACATCCTACTCTTCGCCGCGCGGGCCGAGAAGGCAGCGGCGTCGCGGCCGGGCGACGTGAGCTGCCTATAATTGTCACATGGATGAGATTGTCCTTCGCGCGGTCCGCAAATGGCCCGACGTCCCCTCGGTGTACGGCTGGCTCAACCTCGACCGGCGCGGCAACTGGTCGATCAAGGGCGAGCGCGTCGCCAATCCGGCGTTAACCGGCTTCATCGGCCGCAACTACGCCTGCGACGGCAGCGGCCGCTGGTTCTTCCAGAACGGTCCACAGCGGGTATTTGTGGCGCTGGCCTATGTCCCTTACGTGTACCGGACGCGCCTGCTGGAAAGCGGTGGACTGGGCTTGACCGCCCACACAGGCGTGCCAGCTCGGGCGCCCGGCGCGGCCTGGCTGGATGACGCAGGCGCTGTTCTAGTCGAGACCGAGTTGGGTGTGGGCGTGGTTCACGACCAAGATCTTCCCGAGCTCCTGGGTTGCCTTTCCGGGTCTTCCGGGGGATCGCTAGAGGACGCCGCGATCGAGCAGCTACTGGCCCACGCGCTGGGTGCGGACCTCGGCGCTCCCCAGCTCAGGTTGGCCGGGTTTGCGCTGCACCTATCACACATCCGCTCGGCCGAGGTGCCCGCACGCTTCGGTTTCGAACCCAACCCACGCCCCGCTCCCGGCGAGCCGGAGTGCTGAAGCCCTATTGAGCCGCCAAGACGCCAAGGCGCCAAGGCGCCAAGAACGCGTCGACACCGAAATTTGATTCACGCAGCGCTCGGAACGCTTGGGGGGAAAACAGAGGTCCAAACGCCAAAGTGGCCGGCTTGTGCAGTCCTTGCCATTGCGGCCTTCCGTTTTGCTTTTCTTGGCGCCTTGGCGGCTCGTTCGGAGTTGATCTCGGTTGGCGGTTCAGCTCGCCTTACTTGATGCGCCGGCGGCTGTATTCGTCCTCGAGGCTGTCGCGGTAAAAGCTGACCATGGAGGGTGCAGCCATGAACCGGCGGTGCACCTCGGTGGGTACCTTGGAGTACTGCCAGATGCTGCCGTCGGTCAGTTCCACTTCCAGGGTCTGGGAGCCGAGTTCGTAGCCCACCGAGCGGATCTGGCTGGAGTTGACTTTCTTGCGTTCCATGTCAAGCGCAGATACTAAGTAGTTGACTGCTAATAATTATAGACGCTCGCTCTGGAAGCGGACTACACCGGCGGCTACATGCCTTGCCCGCTAGTCCTGGGCCGGGCGGTATGATGAACGGGTAACGAATCTAAAGCTTCCGGGTAGGTCATCCGATGGATATACTGAGATAGGTATGGCCACGCCATCGCTGGTCATTCACGATGACGCGGTAGGCGACTTGGAGGCCATCGAGCGGGCCGCTGCGCCGATTGCGGCGAAAGTATGGGCACTCCTCCAACAAATACAGGCAGATCCGGACCTGCTCGATAAGCTACTAGATGACGGGTTTGGCGAAGACGGCCAGGAGCCATTCGCAATCCGAAAATGGGTGCGTCAGTGGAACCAAAATCGCGATCTGTGGCGGCTGAAAATCTGGGCTTTAGAAAGGCAGGGGATTCAGTATCGCGTCATCTACGCGTACCACTGGCGAGAACTTCGGTATTACGTGCTCGGTGTGGTCCCTCGGAGCTTTGACTATGACGAAGCAAGCGCTCTTGGAAAACGAATTCTCGCTGCCTGCGACGGACTCTCCTGAACTCACGCGCATCTCCTCGACGGCATCGCCGGCCCCAGCAAGCGGCGAAAGGGGTCGTCTGGCCTCAGTGCTGGTTCTGAGATTTTTGGAAGATGATCCTCCTTTACCTGCGGGATTCACACCAGTCGATAAGATTGTTGCCGAGCTGGAACAAGATCCCGCTTTCCGGTCCCGCATGGAAGAAGGTCGCAGATGGGTGGCCGAGACATTCTATTCGCACGAGAGGGGCAGCCTAAAGAGCCTGCGGCTCGCCAAGGGCTGGTCTCAATCGAGACTTGCTGAAGAGATTGGGACGAGCCAGCCACATATCGCGAGGATTGAAAGCGGAAGCGAGGATATCCGTTTGAGCACATTGCGTAGATTGGCAGCGTCACTAGACATCCGTGTCGCACAAGTCGTCGATGCGATTCCAAACGTCACTCTGGATGGCCGCACGGAGAAGCAGTAGTGGAACGGTACGCCCACGCGATTTTCTGTGACGACATCCGACAGGAAGTGGGAAACAAGCAGTCGTACATGGGCGTGTACATCAGCGAGATGATCTTGCCCAGCCTACCGTTCATTCTGCAAAAGCTTTGCTGTCAGGTGAGTGTCGTTACACCCATCGAGCGACCCTTTCAGAAGTTGGTATTTCGTCTGCTCAAAGATGACCAGGTCATTGGCGAGAAGGCCGTCGCATCAGAAATGCTCGGCACCCTTCCAGACAGCCCGCACGCTGGCCCGCTTCACAAAGAGCAGCGCATACTGACTTCGATCTCCACGTTTCTTCTCCTTGGTCTTCGGATTGAGCAGCCATGTGTGTTCCGGATCCGTGTGGAGACCGAAGAGGGCGAGATAAAGGCCAACGGCTTGAGCGTTTTCCCGGCGCCGACTGCGCAGGACACGTAAGAGATTCTCACCGTCTCCCGATCACCCGCCGGGCCTTCGAGGGATCACTTCCGACGGCTTAGCCACCCCCGCGCCGGCTCAGAAACCGCGCCTGGAGTACGGAGCGCGTCCCGTGACGAGTTGCGGGCGTTGCTTCACGCAGCCGCCCTCGCGCTCGGCCTGGCCGCGCTTGTATCGATCAGACGCATAGTCCCGGGTCCGGTTTGAATGGATCGCTTTCCTGGCGCTCTTTGATGCGCTCACGCAGCCGGGTGGTGACGGCGTCCTGGTCGCCTCGAGCGCGACCGCGCGCCATGCGCTCGGCCATGGATTCCTCGCCCACGACTTGCGTATCCTCTGCGTCGCGATGCTTCACTCTGGGAAAGGGCCTTCTAACACGGCGTGGGACGCGCGATGAAGCCGCGCGCCCCTGAGCTTGGAAGTTCGGCGTCCTCACACTTGCTAGCAGGAACACTGAGAGGGGTAGAGAAACGATGAGAGCTCACCCGCACGAGCGCTTCGCGTCCGAGATCACGCTCACGCCCACGGCTGTTCGCCAATACGCCCTTGCGGTTGGCGACACCAATCCCGTGCACCATGACCCCGAGGTTGCAGCGGCGAGTCGGTACGGTCGCCTCATCGCGAGCGGCACGCACACAACCGCCCTTCTTCTCGGTCTGACGGGGTCGTATTTCTCGACGAAGGGATCGATGGTGGGTCTTGAGTTCTGGGTGCGCTTTCGCCGGCCAGTGTTTGCCGACGAGACGGTTCGGCTCGAATGGCTGGTCGTGAAGGTCACGCCCAACGACAAACTCGGTGGTGAAGTCGTTGAACTCCGCGGACGCATCAGGGTTGCGCTCGGGATACCGGCCCAGGGTGAGCTCGCGCATCCGGCCAGCGAACCGATAGCGCAGCACCCAGGATGCGCTGCCCTTGGGCGACAGGGTGAACGTCAGGCCGTTGCCGTCAGACCGGCCGGCGATCCTTTTCCCGGTCTTGAACCACGCGCTGACCTCCAACTCCCTGAGCTTTCCCATGCGCCCTCCGTGTCGAGATGTCGACTCAGGCGGGCAGCCTAAGTCACACCCTAGCTACACGCCACGTTGAAACGCATGCGAAACGCACGAAGCGGCAAAACCTGGAGAGCCCGCCTATCTACTGGCTAAGGCGAACGCATGCGTAACGCTTCAAGCGCATATTCGCCTTGATTGCGTTCCATGAGCGCCTCCTTAGAACCGGATGGCTTGAGCAAAGAAAAAACTACTCTTGCTCCGGCGTGCCCGCGCGCTATCCTACCAAGCTTTCCCGGCAGCGCCAGCGACAGCTTCACGCTGCGTTCGGTGTTCATCATCGATCCCAAGAAGAATGATTCGTGGCTCACAACCGGACCGCGATTCTCGATCGCCGGCTACAGCTGCTACTTTACGTCGTCGAAACTGCCGCCGGCCGTCACTTGATGGCGTGAAGCTGGATTCCAAACCGGCGCAGCGGCGAATCAAACGCAACGCGACAGGGAGGGAAACGGGATAACTGTTGCTGCGGGGGCGAACGGGTCGACGAAGATAGAGCGGGCCAGGCAGCGCTGCCCGGATCGGGGTCCGCCCGAACTGAAAACACCATCGGAAGCCGCCCCCACCTCCGGTCGTTCGACCGGTGCGTGAACCATCGGCTTCGATCAAACCGCGCGCGGGACCCAGACGACGGTCCTGCGCGCTGCGTCGCTCGGGGCCTACTTCCGCCCCTGAAGGACAAAGCCCGCGGAGGTTACTGGTATCCTCACGGATGCAGACCTCCCGCGAGCATCCTGGAAGCTAAAGCTTAGTTCGGCCGGTTACCAGAAACCGGGAACGGCCAAGCTGCGGGCGCGGGAGCGGGTTTTGGCGCTGCCGGAGCAGCTGACTCTGACGGCTTCGCAGCCGCCGGTTTCTTGGCCGCCTTCTTCTTCGTCCGCTTCTTGGCAGCCTTCTTGGCAGCCGGTTTCTTGGCCGCTTTCTTTTTCGCCGCTGGCTTCTTTGCGGCTCTCTTCTTGGTCTTCTTGGCGGCTGCCTTCTTCTTCGCTGGCCGCTTCCTCCGCGCCTTCTTGGCGGCTGGCTTCTTCGCTGCCTTCTTCGCAGCGGGTCTGCGCGCGGGGGCCCTTCTCCTGGCGGCCGGCTTCCTCGCTGACCTCTTAGCAGGAGACTTCTTCGGTTTCGCCGCCGCCTTCTTCTTGGCGGCCGGTTTCTTCTTGGCAGCAGATCTCTTCTTCATTGCCATTGCAGTGTCACTCCTCTAACGTTAACGACAGTACCCAACGCACCTCGCGGTGCGACCACAGGACCGCGGAGCGCCCTCAACCAGCAGCGCATCCCCGGTCCAGCAGTTCCTCACGCCCATCCGCTTGCGGATGGAAAAAAAGGCCGGTCTCCCGCCCGAAGGCTGAGAGCGATGCCGGCCTTGCCTTGCCTCTCGCGCTCCACAGCTGCTCCGGGAGCGCGATCGTTTAGAGCCTTCTGTGCGGATCAATCCCAACTCAGCGCACCCCCAGTCTGATAGTCGATGACGCGCGTCTCGAAGAAGTTTTTTTCCTTCTTGAGGTCGATCATCTCGGACATCCACGGGAACGGGTTGGTCGCGCCAGGAAACAGCGGATCCAGCCCGATCTGCTGGCAGCGCCGGTTGGCGACGAATCTCAGGTACTCCTTGAACATGGGCGCGTTCAAGCCCAATACGCCCCGCGGCATGGTGTCCTCCGCGTAGCGGTACTCCAGCTCCACGCCCTTTCGGACCAGCTCGCGCACCCCGTCGCGGAACTCCGGCGTCCACAGGTGCGGGTTCTCCATCTTGATCTGGTTGATGACGTCGATGCCGAAGTTGCAGTGCATCGACTCGTCGCGCAGGATGTACTGGTATTGCTCTGCCGAACCCGTCATCTTGTTCTGGCGGCCGAGCGCCAAGATCTGGGTGAAGCCGACGTAGAAGAACAGGCCCTCCATGATGCAGGCGAACACGATCAGGCTTCTGAGCAGCTGCTGATCGGCTTCCGGCGTCCCGGTCCTGAACGCCGGGTTGGTGAGCGTGTCGATGAAGGGAATCAGGAATTCGTCCTTGTCGCGGATGCTGGAGATCTCATGGTACGCATTAAACACCTCGCCTTCGTCCAGCGCCAGACTTTCGACGATGTATTGGTAGGCGTGAGTGTGGATCGCCTCCTCGAAGGCTTGCCGCAGCAGGTACTGGCGGCACTCGGGCGCGGTGATGTGGCGATAGGTGCCGAGCACGATGTTGTTGGCGGCCAGGCTGTCGGCCGTGACGAAGAAGCCCAGGTTGCGCCGGATCAAGCGGCGCTCGTCCTCGGTCAGACCGTCGGGGTCCTTCCACAGGGCGATGTCGCGGCTCATGTTGATCTCCTGCGGCATCCAGTTATTGGCGCAGGAGGCCAGGTACTTCTCCCAGGCCCATTTGTACTTGAATGGCACGAGCTGGTTGACGTCGGTTTTACCGTTGATGATGCGCTTGTCCTCGACCCGGATGCGACGGAAGCTCTCCGGCACCGGGATCTGGACCGTCGCCACGGCGAACGGCGCAACGAGATGGACTGTTGCAGCGCCCGGCTCCGCAGTAACGAAGCTCGCTGTTACGTTCAGGCCGGCATTCAAGCCGGGCTGCATACCGAGTCCAGCTACGCTTTTCGTCTCTTCGAATTGCAGCATTCGTGGTTCCTAAGCGTTTGGTTTTGTAAGCAAGCTCTATGCCCCTCAGATAGTTCGCGTTACTGACACGCCTCGCAAGCAGCATCATCGATCGCGCAGAACTGCGGTCCCGCGCTGTCTGCGGGCGCGCTCGACAGCGCAGGCGCAGCCGTCAAGGAAACGATGGACAGCCCGCCGTCGGCAGGCACCGCGTTCAGCGCGCCCGTCTTCACGGTGGACTTCTCCGCGTGGGTGGCGCCCATCGTGCGCAGGTAGTAAGTGGTCTTGAGACCGCGCATCCACGCCAGTTTGTAGGTCTCGTCCAGCTTCTTGCCCGAGGCCCCGGCCATGTAGATGTTCAGCGACTGTGCCTGGTCGATCCACTTCTGGCGTCGGGCGCCCGCCTCGACCAGCCACGCGGGATCGATCTCGAACGCCGTCGCGTACAGGCTACGGAGCTCGGTCGGAATGCGATCGATCTTGGCCAGGCTGCCATCGAAATACTTCAGGTCGGACACCATGACCTCGTCCCACAGGTTCAGCTTCTTGAGGTCGGCCACCAGGTACTCGTTGGCGACCGTGAACTCGCCCGACAGGTTCGACTTCACGTACAGGTTCTGGAAGGTGGGCTCGATCGAGGCCGACGCCCCGACGATGTTGGCGATGGTCGCGGTGGGCGCGATCGCCAGGCAATTGGAGTTGCGCATGCCGAACTGCTTGATTCGCCCCCGCAGGTGCCCCCAATCCATGCTCGACGAGGGATCCAGCTCGAGGTAGCCGCCACGCTCCTCGCGCAGCAAGGCCAGGCTGTCCTGGGGCAGGATGCCCTTGTCCCAGAGCGAGCCCCCGAAGGTAGCGTACGGCCCGCGCTCCTCGGCCAGCTCGGTCGAGGCCCAGTAGGCGTAGTAGGCGACTGCCTCCATGGACCGGTCCGCGAAGTCCAATGCCGGTTTGGAGGCATAAGGCACCCGCATCAGGTGCAGGCAGTCCTGGAAGCCCATGATCCCCAGCCCGACCGGGCGGTGCTTGACGTTAGAGTTGCGCGCCTTGTCCACCGCGTAGTAGTTGATGTCGATCACGTTGTCCAACATCCGCATCGCGGTGGCCACGGTGACCTTGAGCTTGTCGTGGTCGAGCTTACCGTCCTTGATATGGGCAGCCAGGTTGACCGACCCCAGGTTGCAGACCGCGATCTCCGAAGGGGAGGTGTTGAGCGTGATCTCCGTGCACAGGTTGGAGCTGTGCACTACGCCCACGTGCTGCTGGGGCGAACGGATGTTGCACGGGTCCTTGAAGGTGATCCACGGATGCCCGGTCTCGAACAGCATCGACAGCATCTTGCGCCAGAGCTGGGTGGCGGGGACTTTCTTGAACAGCTTCAACTCGCCGCACGCGGCCTTGTGCTCGTATTCCAGATAGGCCTTCTCGAAGGCCTTGCCGTACTTGTCGTGCAGGTCAGGCACATCCGAGGGCGAGAACAGGGTCCATTCGCCGTTGTCCATCACCCGCTTCATGAACAGGTCCGGCACCCAATTGGCAGTGTTCATGTCGTGGGTCCTACGCCGGTCGTCCCCGGTGTTCTTGCGCAGCTCCAGGAACTCCTCGATGTCCATGTGCCAGGTCTCGAGGTAGGAGCAGACCGCCCCCTTTCGTTTTCCACCCTGATTGACTGCTACGGCGGTATCGTTCACCACTTTCAGGAACGGCACCACGCCCTGCGACTTGCCGTTGGTGCCCTTGATGTAGGAGCCGAGCGCCCGCACCGGAGTCCAGTCGTTGCCCAAGCCGCCCGCGAACTTGGACAACAGGGCGTTTTCCTTGATGGCGTCGTAGATCCCCTCCAGGTCGTCCGAAACCGTGGTGAGATAGCAGCTCGACAGTTGCGAGCGGTGGGTGCCCGAGTTGAACAGTGTGGGCGTCGAGCTCATGAAGTCGAAGCTCGACAGCACGTTGTAGAACTCGATCGCCCGGGCCTCGGGCTCCATTTCGTTCAGGGCCAGGCCCATGGCGACGCGCATAAAGAAGGCCTGCGGGAGCTCGATGCGACGACCGTCCACGTGGAGGAAGTACCGGTCGTATAGCGTCTGCAGGCCAAGGTAGCCGAACTTGAGGTCGCGGTTGGCGTCCAGTGCCGCGCCCAGGGATTCGAGGTCGAACTGCTGCAATCTGGGATCGAGCAGCCCCGCCGAGATTCCGCGCTCGATGCAGGCCGGGAAGTACCCGGCGTAGCGGCTACGCATGTCAGCCTGGGTGGCTTCCCCGCCCAGCACCTCGTGCCGGATGCTGTGCAGGAGCAGGCGGGCGGTCACGTAGCTGTAGGCGGGATCCTCTTCGATCAGGGCGCGAGCGGACAGGATGGCGCCCTTGCGCACCTCGTCCATTGGGACGCCGTCGTAAAGGTCCTTGACCACGTTGCGCAGAATCAGGTCGGCGTCGACCGAGCGGCCCAATCCCTCACAGGATTCCTTGAGCAGGCGCCGCAGGCGGTCCATGTCCAGCGGAGCCCGCTGGCCGTCCTCGGAGACGTTGAGCGCGGTGGGTTTGGCCTCTGTCTGCCCCGCGGCCTTTTGGCGGGCGCGCGCCCGCTCCTCCCGATACAGCACATACGCGCGCGCCACGTCGTGCTCGCCGGAACGCATCAGCGCCAGCTCCACTTGGTCTTGAATGTCTTCGATGTGGAAAGTGCCCCCCAGCGGCTGGCGGCGCATCAGCGCGCCGACTACCTGCTCGGCGAGTCCCGCGACCAGCTCGCGGACGCGGGCGGAGGCGGCCCCGGTGCCGCCGTTAACCGCGATGAACGCCTTGGTTACCGCAACCGAGATCTTGGACGGCTCGAATCCGACCACCGCGCCGTTGCGCCGGATGACCTTGTACTCAGCGTAACGCGGATCGCGCTGTTGCTCTGGGGCCATCGAACCTTCGCTGGTCAGCGCAGCGGCAGGCGGCTTGAGCGCGGGCTCGGTGGAAAGCTGCATTCGGTATCTCCCCGGATTCTCACACCAGGTTTTCATGTCGCTGTCGCGCGACACGGAGTCCCGGCTCGTTCGTTCTGGACCACTAGATCTTGTGTGTGCTGATGCGTTGCTACACTAATTCTAGTGGTGCAGTGGTGTCAAGATTTTTCGTGTTCGCACCCGGCGGCTCGACTTAGCCCGCGCCGGTATCGAGCACGCGAAAAACGGGTGTCGATCGCGCCATCCGGACAACGACGCGATGCAAGACGGTGCTACAGGGGCTGTCTGCGCGGCAGCGCGGAGGCGCAGGGTGAAAACGTGCAGAGGTGAAGAGGTGAAAAGGTGAGGACGACTCCCTCTCCTGCGTCGGGGGAGAGGGCGGGGGTGACGAGGATCACTTCCTTCACCTCCGTCACTTGTTCACGCTTCACTCTTGCGAGATCAGCGACCGATAACGAACCCAGTCGAACAAGGGCCCGGGGTCGGTCTTACGCTGCGGAGCGATATCGCAGTGGCCTGCGATATCCTCGATCGGGTAACGCGCGCAAAGCTCGCGGGTGAGTCGCGCGAGCTCAGCATACTGCGCGTCGGTGAAAGCGACGCTATCGCTGCCCTCCACCTCGATGCCGACGGAGAAGTCATTGCAACGCTCTCGCCCGCGCCAGCGCGAGGCGCCCGCGTGCCAAGCGCGCAGTTCACAGGGCACCAACTGGATCAGTTCTCCGTCACGCCGGATGAAGAAGTGGCTGGAGACCTCCAGCCCCTGAAGGCCTAGATAATAAGGATGGGCGGAGCGGTCCAGGCGGTTGAGGAACAGATCGACGACGCCGGGACCGCCGAACTCCCCGGGCGGCAGGCTGATGTTGTGCACCACGAGCAGCGACACCGTGACGCCGCTGGGCCGCGCGTCCTGGTTGGGGGAGGTGATCTGGCGGGCCCGCAGCAGACGGCCTTCCGCATCGAAGGCCGGCGCGGATTCACCGGCGCGGGCGTGCAGACGCTTCAGTTGATGCCGAGACGCTCCATGCGATAGCGCATGGCGCGGAAGGTGATGCCCAGCAGCTTGGCGGCCGCCGTGCGGTTGTAGCGGGTCTTCTCGAGCGCTTCGAGGATGGCCTCCTTCTCGACCCTGTCGAGATACTCCTGCAGCGGCCATTTGCCGTTGCCG
The DNA here is from genome assembly GCA_041488255.1 of Gammaproteobacteria bacterium. GTDB lineage: Bacteria > Pseudomonadota > Gammaproteobacteria > Burkholderiales > SHXO01 > SHXO01. Next base: position 34,979 of record JBGPOV010000007.1, read on the forward strand.
CCCTCGGTTGCGGGGGCAACGTCCACCGCCTCCGGCGGAGTGAGTTGCAGGTCGAGCATGGCGATGCGCTGGCCGTCGCACAGGGCCATGGCGCGCTCCAGGATGTTCTCCAGCTCGCGTACGTTGCCCGGAAAGTCGTACTGCATGAGCGCGTGCATGGCGTCCTCTTCCAACTCCGGACGCTGCACTTTGGTCTGGCCCGCCAGCTTGTCGAGGATGGCGCTCGCGATGTCCGGGATGTCCTCGCGCATGTCGCGCAGCGCTGGCATGCGCAGTTCGATCACGTTCAGCCTGTAGTATAAATCGTGGCGGAACTTGCCCGACTCCACGCAGTCGGCAAGGTTCTGGTGAGTCGCGCTGATGATGCGCACGTCCACCGCGTCCTCCTGGGTGGATCCGACCTTGCGTGCCTTCTTCTCTTGGATGGCGCGCAGCAGCTTCACTTGCATGGGCAGGGGCAGGTCGGCGACCTCGTCCAGGAACAGGGTCCCGCCGTTGGCCGCCTGGAAAAAGCCGTCGCGATCCGCATCGGCGCCGGTGAACGCGCCCTTCTTGTAGCCGAAGAACTCGCTCTCCATCAGGTTCTCGGGGATCGCTCCGCAGTTGACCGGCACGAAGGGCCGGTCGCGGCGCACGCTCTTCTGGTGGATCAGGCGCGCCGCCAGCTCCTTGCCGCTGCCCGATTCACCCGTGATGTGCACGGGCGCTTCGCTGCGGGCCAGTTTTTCGATCAACGCCCGCACGACCTGGATGGCCTGCGAGTCACCCAGCAACCCCTTCTCACCCTGCGCCTGCTCCACCACCTTGGCGTCGTTGGCTTTGGGTAGAGACAGCGCCGACTTGACCAACGTGCGCAACTGATCGAGCCCAACCGGCTTTGCCAGGTAGTCGAAGGCGCCGGCCTTGAGCGCCGCCACCGCGTTCTCGGTGTTGCCGTGTGCGGTGATGACCGCCACCGGCAGGTCCATGCTGCTCTTGGTGATCTGCTCGACGATTTCGATGCCCGTCCCGTCGGGCAGGCGCATGTCGGTCAGGCACAGGTCAAAGTGGCGCCCGGCGAGCTTGGCCGTGGCCTCCTTGACGTTCATGGCCCGCTCCACGTCCAGGCCCATGCGCAACAAGGTCAGCTCGATCAGCTCCAGGATGTCGACCTCGTCGTCGACCACCAGCACGCAGCGTTGCGGCGCCGATGCGCGGCCGCCCGCAGTCCGCTCGCTCCGCTTCAACCCCTGACTCCCCTGAACACGATCATGAACATGGCGCCGGACGGCTGCTCGACGTACTCGAGCGCGGCACTGTTGGCGTCACAGATCTCGCGCGCGATGTACAGGCCCAGACCCGTGCCGCTCGCCGCGGTGGTGAAGAACGGTTCGAACAGGTGCGGCCGGATCGCTTCCGGCACACCCGGGCCGTCGTCGGCGACGGCCAATTCTACCCCATTCGCCGGGTCGCCAGCGCGGACCGAGATGCGCAGGCTCCCCGGTTTGCGCTGGCAGTAGCGCAGGGCGTTGCGGCACAGGTTCCACATGACCTGATTCAGGTGGCTGCGGTCGAAGGTGATGGTCGGATCGAGATCGACCCTGAGGCCAACCACCTCGTCGGCGAGCTTCTCGATCTGGCCGAACTGGGCCACGAAAGTGCGCAGGAAAGCTCCGAGCTGGAAGGTCTCGCGGTGTGCCCGGTCGCGCCGGTTGAGCTTGAGCACATCCTGCACCATGCGGTCCAAGCGCTGGGTGTTGTCGTGCACGATCTGCAGCAGCCGACGCTGAGTCTCGTTGCTGTCGGACTCCTCCAGCAGCAACTCGGCGGCATGGTTGATGGCCGACAAGGGGTTGCGGATCTCATGCGCGATGTTCGCCGTCAGCCGCCCCATTGCGGCGAGTTTCATCTGCTGTGCCTCGGCCTGGATGCGGGTGAGGTCCTCCAGGAACACCACCACGCCGACTCTGCGGCTGTTGCCCACCGGCACGAAACGCGCACCCATCAGCCTATGGGTGAGCACGGTGCGTATGGGATCGAAACCGGCACCCGGGTCCTCGCGCCAGCGTTGCAGGCGCTCGGCCAGGGCCGGAGTGTAGTCGCTCAGCGTCAGCTCCCGGCCGGCCTTCGGCAACGGTCCGAGGATCTCGACCGCGCGCCGGTTGATCTGCCGGATGCTGCCGCGCGCGTCGACGACCAACACCCCGTCCTTCATGTCTTGGATGACGAGCTGGTTGACCTGCGCCATGTTGGCCAGATCCACCTCGCGTTGGGCGGCGAGCTGCTCACTGGCCTGGGTGTAGCGGGCTAACGTGTGGGCCAGCCAGGCGGTGGCGAAGTAGCCGACGCTGAGCAGCCCGGCCTGGATGTAATGGCTGAAGAACTCCTCGTGCAGCAGAACCTCGAAGGTGTGCTCCGAGAGTATGGCAATGCTGGCAAGCGCGGCGAAGAACAGAGTCATGCGGCCGCGGCTGATGATGCCGGCGGCGGCCAGCGAGGCCAGGAGCAGCAGCCCCAGTCCGCTGCTTACCCCACCGCTGCAATAGACCAGCAGCGTCACGAACGCCACGTCGGCGACCACCTGAACCCCGAGCTGGACGCTGAAGTCCGGGCGGTGCGAGGTGATCGTGGCGACGCAGGTGACCGAGAACAGGATGTAGACGACGCTCGCGTACAGGAATGTCGTCAGGCTGCGCGCGCCGAATACCGAGTCCTCGAACACTGCCGCAGTCACCAGCAGCAGCGTCGCGACAATCAACCGGTAGATGTTGAAGTAGAACAGCGAGCGCCAGTAGGAATCCGGGTACCCCGTGTCGGGGATCACGCCGCGTGTGCGCAATGCCATCTGTAGCGCGGTCATGGCGGTTAGCTCCAGTGGCGCCTAGTGCTGGCCGGGCTCCTGTAGCCCCAAACGGCGGTGCTCGTCGCTGCAGAAAAACTTGCCGCGCGAAGTAAAGCTCTCGCTGCGGGGCAGATGGACCCCGCACACGGTGCAACGGACCATGTCCTCGGGTACCGATCGGTCCCGGGGCGGGGAAGGTCGGGCGGAATCCTGGATGCTGGCATCACGGCGAAACCCCCTAAAAAAGAGATAGGCGACGATTGCCAGCGCGATGAGAAGCAGGAACTTGGCCAAGGGAGGTCCGCGGGAGGGTTGCAGCGGCGCCCATCATAACCCAAGCCTGTTCGGACTAGCCAGGCGGCGCGGCGAGCAGGAACGCTTCTACACCCTTGCGCACGGTCATGACCGCGATTGCCGCCAGCAGCAGGAGCATGACGCGCTGGATCACTCGGGTACCGATGGCGCCGAGCAGGCGATGGAGGACGTCCGCAAAGCGCAACGTGATCCCGGCCAGCATCATGTTGGTCACGACCGCGACCGCCGTGGCGAGGCGCCCGTACTGGTCCACCAGCAGGAGCGAGGTGGTCAGCACGGCCGGTCCGGCCAGCAGCGGCACGCCGAGCGGCACAGCGCCAAGGCCGTCAGCCTCCAGGCCCGACGCGCGCTGCGGCGCGATCAGATCGCTCAAGCTGAACACGAACAACAGCGTGCCGCCCGCCACCATGAAATCGGCCACGGTGATGCCCAGCACGCGCAGAAAGACGCTGCCGCCGAACACGAATGCCAGTGCCACGGCGGTGGCGGTGAGCACCGACTGCAGGATGATGCGCCGGCGTTGCGCCCGTTCGACCCTCTCGGTCAACGAGATGAACAGCGGCACGATGCCGATGGCGTCCACCGCCACCAGCAGAGGTAAGAAGCAGAGCCAAAACACGTCCATGGGGCGGATGCGGGAAGGCCGCGGAATGGTCGGGGTGAGAGGATTTGAACCTCCGACTCCTGCGTCCCGAACGCAGTACTCTACCAGGCTGAGCTACACCCCGAGGCAGGAGACAGACCGCAACCTTCGCATGGATGCGCCCGTAAGGCTCGGGAGCGGCGCGCCCACCGTGCAGAATCAACCCAGGGAAGGGCGGTCAGTGGCTGCGGGAAACGGCAAAGGCCGCCAATTGTAGCAGACTGTCTCGGTAGGACGAAGGCGGCAGACTCGCTACCACTTCCATCGCGCGCTGCGATTCGAGCGTGGCCTGGCGACGCGTGTAGTCGAGCGCGCCGGTGTCGTGGATTGCAGCCAGCACCGGCTGGAACTCCTGCAGACTGCCATGCTCCACCGCGCCGCGGATCAGCCTGACCTGCTCGGGTGTGCCGCGCTGCATGGCATGGATCAAAGGCAACGTGGGCTTGCCTTCGGCCAGGTCGGCGCCCAGGTTCTTGCCGGTCTGCCCATGGTCGCCCGAGTAGTCCAGCACGTCGTCGACCAGCTGGAAGGCGGTGCCCAGGTGCATGCCGTAGCGGGCCAGGCAGTCCTCCACCTCCGGCCTGGCCTGGCTGACGATGGCGCCGATCTGGCCGGCGGCCTCGAACAGCTTGGCCGTCTTGAAATGTATGACGTGCAGGTAATCCTCTTCCGTAGCCGCTGCGTTGTGGCAGTTGAGCAGCTGCAGGACTTCGCCCTCGGCGATCGTGTTGGTGGCGTCGGCCAGCACTTCCATCACGCGCATGTTCTTCTGCTCGACCATCAGCTGAAACGCCCGGGAGTAGAGGAAGTCGCCCACCAGGACGCTGGCCGGGTTGCCGAACAGCGTGTTCGCGGTGGCCTGGCCGCGGCGCAGGTCGGAATCGTCCACCACGTCGTCGTGCAGCAGCGTGGCGGTGTGGATGAACTCCACCACCGCCGCTAGCTGATAGTGCGCGCTGCCGCTGTACCCGCAAGCCCCAGCCGCCAGCAGGACCAGGGTCGGACGCAGGCGTTTGCCGCCGCCGTTGATGATGTACTCGCTCACCTGCCGGATCAGCGCTACGTCCGAATGCAGACGTCGGCGGATGACCTGGTCCACGGCGCCCATCTCCTCCGCGATCAGGCGCTGGACCGGCTCGAGGGTGGCAGCGGACATTATGGGGCGGGTTCGGGCTGGCCGGGTCTGCAGGACAGCGCCAGCATACCACTGGTACGTCGATGAGCCGATAGGCGAAGGTCTCAGGACACAGGTTTGACCGGCTCGTCAAGTGCCTGTATACTCCGCGCTTTTCCGAAAAGCCTCCGCTCGCACGAGCATGCTTCCATGCTTCGACGAGGGCGGGTAAGAGGGCGAAGACATGTATGCGGTCATCAAGACCGGCGGCAAGCAATACAAAGTGTCCGCCGGGGAGAAGCTGAAAGTTGAATCGATTTCGGCCGAGGTCGGATCGGAGATCGTGCTTGACCAGGTGTTGATGGTCGCCGACGGCGAGAGGGTCACCACCGGCACGCCGCTTGTCTCCGGCGCGACGGTCAAGGCTACGGTGGTCTCCCATGGGCGCGGCGAGAAGATCAAGATCTTCAAGCTGAACCGCCGCAAGCACTATCGCAAGACGCTGGGCCACCGGCAGAACTACACGGAAATCCAGATCAACGGCATCGCGGGGTAGGGAGGATCGATCGTGGCACACAAGAAGGCAGGCGGCAGCTCGCGCAACGGCCGCGACTCCAACGCCAAGCGTCTGGGCGTCAAGCGCTTCGGCGGCCAGCTGGTTTCGGCGGGCAGCATCATCGTTCGCCAGCGCGGTACGCGGATCCACCCTGGCGAGAACGTAGGGATCGGCAAGGACCACACCTTGTTCGCCAAGATCGACGGCTACGTGAAGTTCGCCGTGAAGGGCCCGCGCAGGAATCAGACGGCGATGATCGTCCCGGCTCCTTGAGCGCGCCACTGATCTAGCCGTCAAGAAGCCCTATCATACGATGGGGCTTTTTAGTTTCTGACGCCATGAAGTTCACAGACGAAGCGCTGGTCGAAGTCCACGCCGGCAAGGGCGGCGATGGAGTGGCGTCGTTCCGGCGCGAGAAGTACATCCCGAAAGGGGGGCCGGACGGGGGTGACGGGGGCCGCGGCGGTAGCGTCTACGCCGTGGCCGACCGCAACATCAATACGCTGGTCGAGTACCGCTTTGCGCGCATCCACCGCGCCAAAGGCGGAGAGAGCGGACACGGCTCGGACTGTTATGGCAAGGGCGCGGCGGACATCGTGCTGCCGATGCCGGTGGGCACTGTGATCACTGACGCCGATACGAGCGAGGCCATCGCAGACCTGACGCAGCACGGGCAGCGCGCGCTCGTCGCCAAGGGGGGCAACGGTGGGCTCGGCAACATCCATTTCAAGTCCAGTACAAACCGCGCCCCGCGCCAGTTCACCCCCGGGGAGCCGGGCGAGTCGCGCCGGCTCAAACTGGAGCTGAAAGTGCTGGCCGACGTCGGCCTGCTGGGCCGGCCCAACGCGGGCAAGTCGACTTTCATCCGCGCCGTCTCCGCCGCCCGGCCCAAGGTGGCGGACTACCCTTTCACTACCCTGCACCCACATCTCGGGGTGGTGCGCGTCGACGTGAACCGGAGCTTTGTCGTCGCCGACATCCCCGGGCTGATCGAGGGCGCAGCCGAGGGCGCCGGGTTGGGTCACCAGTTTCTGCGCCACCTGCAGCGAACGCGCTTGCTGCTGCACATCGTGGACCTTGCGCCGATGGACCAGGGCGCTGACCCCGTGCGCGACGCCATGGTCATCGTCGAGGAGTTGCGCAAGTACGACCTGGCGCTGCTCGAGAAACCGCGCTGGGTGGTGCTGAACAAGGTCGACCTGATCGCGGCGGCCGAGCGCGATGCCCGCGTGCAGGCGTTCGTCGACGGCTACTGCGGCAAACGCCGGCGCGCCCGCAAGGCCGGCGTTGCCGCGGAGCAGCCGCGCGTCTTCGTCATCTCGGCCCTCACCGGCCATGGCTGCCGCGAGCTGAGTTTCGCCGTGATGGGATTCCTTGAGCAATCCGCGGATCCGGCGACGCGCGAGGCGCCGGAGCCCGCCGCAACGTCAGAATAGCGAGGCAGCGCCATGCCCTCCGTTGCGGCACAGGCCAAGCGCCTGGTCGTCAAAGTCGGCAGCAGCCTGGTGACCAATCAGGGGCACGGTCTCGACCACGCGGCGTTGGCTCAGTGGGGGGAGCAGATCGCGGAGCTGAAGCGTCAAAGCCGTCAGATCCTGCTGGTGTCTTCCGGCGCCATTGCCGAGGGCATGCAGCGGCTCGGGTGGAGGCGGCGCCCGCGTCAACTGCACGAGCAGCAGGCCGCGGCCGCCATCGGCCAGATGGGGCTGGTACAAGCCTACGAGTCCGTCTTCCGCACACATGGGCTGCACGCCGCGCAGATCCTGCTCACGCACGACGACCTGGCCGATCGGCGCCGGTACCTGAACGCGCGCTCGACCCTGCGGACGCTGCTGGCGCTGGACATCATCCCGGTAATCAATGAGAACGACACGGTGGCCATCGACGAGATCAAGTTCGGCGACAACGATACGCTGGCCGCGCTGGTCACGAATCTCGTGGAAGCCGACGTGCTGGTGATCCTCACCGATCAGCCAGGGCTGTTCACGCGCGACCCGCGCCGCCACCCGGATGCCACGCTGGTCGCTGAGGCCAGGGCCGCCGACCCCGACCTGGAGCGCATGGCCGGCGGCGTCGGCAGCCACATCGGCAGCGGCGGCATGCTGACCAAGGTCCGAGCCGCCAAGCGTGCGGCCCGCAGCGGCGCCCACACCGTTATCGCTTCGGGGCGCGAGCCCGATGTGCTGTTGCGGCTGACCCGAGGGGAGATGATCGGCACACAGCTCATCGCCGAGACCATGACGCTGGCAGCACGCAAGCAATGGCTGGCCGACCACCTCCAGGTGCGCGGGCAGCTCAAGCTCGACGCGGGCGCCGTGCGAGCGCTGGCGCAGGACGGCAAGAGCCTGCTCCCGATCGGCGTCGTGGACCTGAGCGGAGACTTCGAGCGGGGCGAAGTGGTAACCTGCCTGGACCCGGAGGGCCGCGAGATTGCGCGCGGGCTAGTCAACTACGGCGCAGCAGAGACGCGCCGCATTTTAGGCGCGCCCAGCCATGAGATCGAGGCTCGGCTCGGCTACATCGACGAACCCGAATTGATCCACCGAGACAATCTGGTCTTGCTTTAGCAAGACCACATTGCGGTGCAGGCTAACCTGAGCGCCAAGCGGCGGTCAGGTTAAGCGAGCCCCGGCGAGCGGCCGGAGCCACAATTTGGTGCTGCTTTAGCAAGATCAAGTTGCGGTGAAGACTGACCTTCAGGTTATGTCGGAACCACGATCGGATTGTGCTCTAGAACAATTTGGTGCTCGATAATGAGATACGCAGTTTCACCTCCTCTCCTGATGCTCGCTCTCGCTCTATCCGCTCATGCGATCGCCGGCCCCGACATCCGTGAGGGCTTGTGGGAGGTGTCGCTCGAGGCGGAGATGGGCGGCCAGCCGATGACTGCCGCCCCCATGGTCGTGCGCCAATGCATCAGCAACCAGTCCATTCAGGCCCTGATGGCGCAGATCGGCGGCGCCGGCGCTTGCCAGATCTCTGATTTCCAGCAGAGTGGAAACCGCGCGCGCTGGAATCTGAGCTGCTCAGGGGAGCCTCAGGTGAGCGGAACGGGCGAGACCGAGATCGCGGCCGACCAGTTTATCGGTCGGATGAACCTGGTAGTAACCATGAGCGGCCAGAGCCTTCCTCTGGTCCAGAACTTTCGGGCCCAACGGGTGGGGCAGTGTGAGTAGCGCAGAGCAGGAGGCTTGGTCGCTCGGTCGACGGGGCGCTGCTCGGCGCCGCGGCATCACGGATCGAGCGTCACTACAGGTTAGGCATAGTGGGGTTGCGGTCGTCCCTCGGCGTGGGGTGCTTCAACAACCGAACCAGCTTGGCCGCGTCGCCCGCGGGGCCAACGGAAGACACGCCGCCGGCACACATGTAGTCCTGGTACAGCGTCCCCTGGTAGTTGTTGAAGCCAAGGTCCTGGATGCGCCGCCACTGCGCCGCTTGGTTGAGCGACCAAGTACGGTCGCTTCGGCCGAGGAAATAATCCTTCCAGTCGCGGTCGCTGCAGCGCAACCCGGAAAAGGTCGCGTTCTCGGCGCCTTCCGGGACGCGTATGACGAGCGCGAAGCGCACGATGCGATCCGGGCCCACCGTCAACGAGGAAGCGTCGATGAAAAAGCGGTTGCGCGTCTGTCCGCGCAGGTAAAACTCGACCAGGTCCGAATCCTTGGGGTACGGAGGTGGTGCAACATTGGCTTCGACCCAGGGCTGTTCTTCCGGCACGCCCGGCAGCGGTCCTTCCTGCTTGCCGCGCGGCGGGGTTCCGCGCGCCGGCTCGGTAGGCACGTGCGAACAGCCGAACAGCACGAGAAGCGCGCCGGCTACAACCCGGCGCCAGCCGTCTGTGTGCGCCGCGCCAGCGATCATGCCCTGTACACGTGCTCGCGTGTCAGCGGATACGGCGCCGCGCCGTCGGGCTGCATCTTGATGCCCAGCAGCTGATAAATCGAGAGCCAGCCGCGCGTGAAGGCATGTGCGGAACCGGCCATGTAGATCAGCCACGTCCGTAGCCGCTTCTCCCCGACCACGGCGCGCGCCTCGTCGCGGCGCGCTTCGAGGCGGTCCACCCAATACCACAGGGTTCTCGCGTAGTGCGGGCGCAGACATTCGGCGTCCCACACCTCCAGGCCCTGCCGCGACATCTCCTCGACCTGCGCGGTCACGTGCATCAGCTCCCCGCCCGGGAACACATACTCATCGACGAACTCGCCGATGCCGCCACCCAGCTCGGCGTCCTGCAAGCAGTTGGTGGTGATGCCGTGGTTGATCACCAGCCCGCCCGGCCGCAGCAGCCGATGGATCTTACCAAAGTAGGCCGGCAAGTTGCGTCTTCCCACATGCTCGCACATGCCTACGCTGGCGATCTTGTCGAAGCGCTCGTCGTCGGAAACGTCACGGTAATCCTGCAGCCGCACCTCACAGCGCCCGGTCAGGCCCAGCTCCCGGATCTGCGTGCTGGCATACTCGTGCTGGCCCCGGCTCAAGGTGATGCCGACCGCCTCGACGCCGTAGTGGCGCACCGCCCACAGGATCAGCCCGCCCCAGCCGCAGCCGATATCCAGGAAACGGTCTCCGGGCTCGAGCATGAGCTTGCGGCAGATGTGGTCGAGCTTCTGCTCCTGAGCTAGGTCCAGCGGATCGTCGGGCTGTTTGAAGTAGGCGCAGGAGTACACGCGATTGCGGTCCAGCCACAGCGCATAGAAGTCGTTGCCGACGTCGTAGTGATGCTGAATGCTGCGGCGGTCGGCGTTGCGGCTGTGGCGCCACCACTTCCACGCGTGGTTGCGCGGGTGGTAGACGCTGTGCTCTGGGGCCACGAGAGACTCGCCCACCCGAAGGACATCTCGGAAGTTGCCCTCGAGGTCGATCTCGCCCTCCACGTAGCTCTTCGCGAGCTTGCCCAGGCTAGGGTTGACGAGGTTCATGAGCGCGTGCCGCGAGTGTACTGTCAGCGTGACCGGGGAAGGGGCGATCGGGGTGAAGGCCTTCCCGTTCCATAGACGCACGTTGAGAGGCGCCTGCACGTCCCTGAGGCGCCGCTCCACCATCGAGAGCACGCGGTTCTCTACCAGCGCGGTTGGCATACTCCGGTCTCCGTGCGCCCCGCTCTTGTCATTCTGACCAGCGCAACTGCGGAACGCAGCCTTATTCTACGCAGCGGCGCCCGCTTGTCGAGAGCGGGACCCCGAGGGCGGTGCGCGGCGGGCTAGAACCTGAGGTCCTGGAGCAGAGATTCTCGCACCGCCGCAGCCACCGGATCGACGGTCGCCTGATAGTTGGGATGGTCCGCGCCCAGGCGGATGTTGGCACCGGCCCTCAGCGTCTTGTTCATGGAAGAATCCAGCTCGAAACGCAGGAAGTGGACCGACGAGGTCTTCTCCTCGGTCTCGCGCTCCAGGTCTTCGTCGGCCACGGCGTAGACCTTGGCGCAGCCTTCCACCTGTACCCAGACGCGATCCTCTATGCCGATCAGCCGGGTCAGGGCGTGACGGCGCTCATCGATGTCCGCGTACTGGATCATCATCGTCGCCTTCCAGTTGGCCCCGTCCGGGACCAGCGGGTTATAGGCGTCCAGCTCGTCCTGGATGTTGTCCTGCTCGAAGATTCGCTCCGCGCGCAACATCTCCTGAATCTGGTAGCGCATGGTCATTTCGTCCTCGAACAGCAAGGTGACATGGTCACCGAGCTGCACGCTGCGGCGCTTCTTGTGGGCCATCACGTTAGCGCGGAATTCCTTGCGGACCTTGGCGTAGGCCTCCAGGCTCATGAGGCTGTCACGGGTAATGGCCGGCATCTTTCGCTTCCTTTTCGCTTCGGCACTGAGCATCGGCTAAATCTCCCAAACCGGTAACCACGGAGACACGGAGAGCACGGAGAAAACGGAACACCAGAATCGAACCGCCAAGACGCCAAGGACGCCGACGAACACCAAACCGAGATCCGGACTTTTCTTCGTGCCTTTTGTGGTCGATGTGTCTTGGGTGTCCTGTGCTCTGCGTGTCTCCGTGGTTCAAGGCATTACAGGCCGTAGGCGATGCGTAGCAGGGTAAGCGGGTGCTCCTTGCGGGCCGGGCTGTCGTTCCCAATGCCCTGTTGGATGTGGCGCCCGGCGATCGGACAGTCGGAGCTGATGTAGTCGGGTGTGGCTCCCGCCATCGCCTTGAACACCGGCCGGCCGATCTTCATGGACTGTGCGAAGAACTCCTTCTTCACGCCCCAGGTTCCGTCGTGTCCCGCGCAGCGCTCAACGGTATTGAGCTCCGTTCCGGGCACCAGTTTCAGCACCTCCTGGGTACGCAGCCCCATGTTCTGGACCCGCAGATGGCAGGGAACGTGGTAGGACACCTTACCCAGCTTGTGCCGGAAGTCGGTCTTGAGCAGACCGTCCCGGTGACGCAGGGACAAGTACTCGAACGGGTCGAACATGGCGTTCGCCACCTGCCCCACGTCTCCGTCGTCCGGGAACATGAGAGGCAGTTCCTGCTTGAACATCAGGGTGCACGAGGGAACCGGGGCGAGGATCGCGTAGCCGTGTTGCGCCAGCCTGGCGAGCGGTGGGATGTTCGCGGCCTTGAGCCTGGCGACGGCTTCGAGGTCGCCCAGCTCCAGCTTCGGCATGCCGCAGCAGGCCTCCTGCTCCACCAGGACGACGGGGATGCCGTTGTGCTCCAGGATCTCCAGCAGGTCCTGGCCGATGCCCGGCTCGTTGTAATTCACATAACAGGTGGCGAAAATCGCGACCTTGCCCGGCGAGTTGGGTCCGTCCGTGACCGGGAAGTCGCTGCGCGGATGGGCGTGGCTGCGGAATTTCCGGCTGGCGTAGCCAGGCAGCGCGCGATCCTTGGCCACCCCCAGCACGCCTTCCATCAGCTTGCGCGCAGCGGGAGTGCGGTTGGCCCGGTTGACGGCCTGCACGACCACCGGGATGGTGGCCAGCTTGCCCACCGCGTCGGTGCTGGACAACAGCTTGTCGCGGAGGCTCACCTCGCCCTTCTTGTACTTGACCGCCTTGGCCCGCAGCATCAGGTGCGGGAAGTCGATGTTGAGCGGATGCGGCGGCACGTACGGACACTTGGTCATGAAGCACATGTCGCACAGGTAGCACTGGTCGACGACCTTCCAGAAGTCCTTCTTGTCGACCGCGTCCAGCTCGCCGGTCTTGCTCTCGTCCACGAGGTCGAATAGCGTCGGGAATGCGTTGCACAGGTTGAAGCAGCGCCGACAGCCGTGGCACACGTCGTACACCCGCGCCAGCTCGTTTAGCACCAGGCCTTCGTCGTAGAATTCCGGCCTTTGCCAGTCGACGGGGTGCCGCTTGGGCGGCTCGAGGTTGCCTTCTCGCATCAGCAGTCCCAGGGGCAGGAAACGGGAAGGATCACGAAGGCGCGAGACCTGGCGCCCCGCGCCCCGTGACTGACCTCAGTCGACCAGCGCATCCAGGGCCTTCTGGAAACGGTTGGCGTGGGAGCGCTCGGCCTTGGCCAGCGTCTCGAACCAGTCCGCGATCTCGTCGAAGCCCTCTTCGCGCGCCTGCTTGGCCATCCCTGGGTACATGTCCGTGTACTCGTGAGTCTCGCCGGCGATGGCGGCCTTCAGGTTCTCGCGCGACTTGCCGATCGGCAGCCCGGTCGCGGGATCGCCCACCGCCTCCAGGTATTCCAGGTGCCCATGAGCATGGCCAGTTTCGCCCTCGGCCGTAGAACGGAACACGGCGGAGATGTCGTTCTGCCCTTCCACGTCCGCCTTGTTGGCGAAATAGAGATAGCGACGGTTGGCCTGCGATTCGCCGGCAAACGCCGCCTTCAGGTTGCCTTCGGTCTTCGTTCCTTTCAATGCTTTCATGGGGATCTCCTGGGGCCGTTTGTGTTTCGGGAACCGAGCGAGAGGCCGCCGCGAGCGGTGCAGGTCCGACGCCGGGAGGTTAGACTTAGTCTAACCCGTAAACGGAGTATAAGAACCAGCCCGTTCAATGTCAAACAGCGCGTCGTCCAAAGTTCAGCGGCTTCCTCACCCAGGCGCCCCACAGGAGGATGGCGGTCATTGCTCACTTTTCACCGATTCCTGGACCAGCTTCGCGAATGCCTCGAGCTGACCGAAATCTAGCCAGCGCGTCACCACCACCAGATCGTGGTCGCGGTCGATCCAGATCACGTTGCCCCCCGAACCCAAGGCAAAGAAGCTCGATTCGGGGGCGCTCGGCACCGTCCTGCGCCCGGTGTTGAGCCACCAAAGATATCCGTACTGGGGCGCGACGTCGGTCGGCGTGGTCGCCATCTGCACCCAGCGCTCGGAGATGATCTGGCGCCCGCTCCAGGTGCCGTTGCGCAAGAGCAGATAGCCGAACCGCGCGTGGTCGCGGGTGCTGGCCCACAAGCCTCCGCCCCAATGGCTGCCGCCGCTGACCGATTGCACCGCGCGCCCGTCGAGCCGGATGTAGGAGTTGCGGTAGCCGTGCCAGACCCAGGTGTCGCTCGCGCCGATCGGGTCCATGATGCTTTCCTTCAACACCTGCGGCAGCGGCTTGTTCCAGACTCGAAGCAAGGACAGGGCGAGCCGGTTCACCCGCACGTCGTTGTACTCCCAGAAGGTGCCCGGCTCCTCCAGGCGACGGCCGTAGCCGCGGCGGCGGTCCGCGACGTCGGGCTTGTCCCACAGCACCCCTTCCCACTCGCTGGTCTGGTTGAGCATCATGTGCCAGGTGATCTTGCTGTTATGCGGGCTGTCGAACCCGCCGTCCTCGACGTACTTCCACAGCGGATCCTTCGCGTCCTTGATCAACCCGCGATCGATCGCCAGACCCGCGACGGTGGACAGATAGCTCTTGGCGACGCTGAAGCTCATGTCCACGCGGTTGACGTCGCCCCACTCGGCAACGATGTAGCCATGCCGGACGATCATGCCGGCCGGCCTGCCCCGCTCCTTGGTCTCGCCCAGCACCTGCGGATAGGGCTCCTTGGCCACGTCGCTCTCGATCTGGGCGCGCACATCCCGCAACCAGTTCACCTCGTGGGCTTCAGCGAACTTGACGGCCGCGGCCAACTTGTCCGGGTCCATGCCGGCGGCATCGGGCGCGCGCTTGTCCCACTGCTCGCCCGCGCCCGGGTAGTAGACCTCGGCCGCCCGCGCGGGGATCAGCGCAACCAACCCCAGCAGCAGCGCGCCGACCCGGCTGATCCGGGGTCTCTGGCCTTTTCTGATCATCTCAGGCTCCTCCGCAGATAGACTATGACGTGACGCGGTACGCTGCACGCGTGCAGCGCGCCGCACCCGGCGTCTGGTCCCACGTCAAGGCGGCAGACGCCGAGCGTCCCGCCTTCTTGTATCCTTCGTGCACGAAAGGGCTGGCCGCGCGCCGGCTGGCTGATCCGATGACCGGTAACGCAGACCCGTGACATGAGCCCCCGAAAACAGGTAACTTGTCGGGTTTGCGGCGCAACGCTTTCGGCCCTCGCGGGGGCGGCCTAAGCAAGAAAATGCTGATAAGACCGAACATCGGCCTGACCACCATCGAGCAGGACGAGCTCAGGGGGTTTTCGCGCACCACCGCGGAGATCGAATGGCTGCTGCTCGTCTTGGTGCTCATCTATCTGGTTGCCGGCGGCGCCAGCGAAGAATCCCGGGCGGCCATCAGCATGGCCCTGTTCTTCTTCGCTGCCTTCATTCTCGGTCTGCATTACCTCCGCTTCTACCGGCAGGAAACCCGCTCCAAGCTCGCGCTCGAAGCCTGGGTGATGATCGTGTTCATCACCTGGGTGGTCTGGTACGCCGGCGGGATCCAGAGCCCGCTGCTCAACCTCTACCTGCTGCCCATCATCGCGAGCGCGCTGATCCTCGGCAAGGTCATGACCTTCGTCGAGATGGTGGCCATCGCGCTGTGCTTCATGGCGCTGCACTACGACCCGAAGACGCGCAGCCTGGCCACAGTAGCCTACTGGGGCGAGCTTCTGACCTTGCTGGCTCCCGTGATCCTCGTGGCCTATATCACCACCATGCTATCGGCCGATATCCGCTTCGCCTTGGAGAAGATCAGGCGGGTGTCCGACACCGACGACCTGACCGGCCTGTACAACATGCGCGCATTCTCCGCCATCCTGCAGCGCGCGTTCAAGCAGTCCGTGCGCCACTCGCATCCGCTCTCCATCGTCATGATCGACTGCGACAACCTCAAGACGATAAACGACACTCACGGCCACGAGGCCGGCAACCGCTTGCTCCAGCACGCAGTGCGCTGCATCCGCAAGGAGCTGAGGGGTTCGGACGTGCTGGCCCGCTTCGGCGGGGACGAGTTCATCGCCCTGTTGCCGGAGACCGAGGGCAGGGGGGGCAAGGAAATGGGGGAGCGCATCCGCCGCGCGATCGAGGGTGCGACGATGGACGTGCGCGGCGGGGACATCAGCACCACGGTCAGCGTCGGCGTCGCCAGCTATCCGTCGGACGGCGGCAACCTGGAGGTCATCATGGACAAGGCCGACAAGGCCATGTACCGGGCCAAACAGCAGGGCCGCAACAAGGTCGCAGCGGCCTCGGACAACTGAGCCGAGCTCTTGCCCTCTCCGCTCGCCACGGACGGCGGCCGCAGTCATGACCGAGCGCGTGCAATGCGTTGTGATCGGGGCGGGCGTGGTCGGGCTCGCCGTCGCTCGCGAGCTGGCGTTGGCCGGCCGCGAGGTGATCGTGCTGGAGGCCGCTGAGGGCATCGGCACGCACACCAGCTCGCGCAACTCGGAGGTCATACACGCCGGGCTCTACTACACCCAGGGCTCGCTCAAGGCGCGCTTGTGCGTGGCCGGCAAGCACCTGCTGTACGACTACTGTGTGCAGCGCGGCATCCCGCACCAGCCTATCGGCAAGATCGTGGTGGCCACGGAGGAAGCCGAAGTCGATGCGCTCGAGTCCTACGTGACGCGAGCCGAGGCCAACGCGGTCAACGACCTGCGCTGGCTGAGCCGGGACGAGTTGCGCGAGCTGGAGCCCGAGGTGCGCTGCGTGGCCGGATTTGTGTCCCCGTCGACAGGCATCATCGACAGCCACGCGCTGATGCTTGCGCTCCAAGGCGATGCCGAAAGTCACGGCGCGAGCCTGGCGTTCTTCAGCCCGGTGCAATCGGGCGAGGTGCGCCGCGGCGAGATCCGGCTCGCCGTGGGCGGCGCCGAGCCCATGACGCTCGCCTGCGAGACCGTCGTGAACTGCGCCGGGCTGTTTGCGCAGAACGTAGCCCGCTCCATCGCTGGACTTTCGCCCGGGAGTATCCCGCCGCAGTACTTCGCCAAGGCGCACTACTACACGCTGTCGGGCAAGTCGCCCTTCCGGCGCCTGGTATACCCGGTCGCGACCCATGCATTCCTGGGCATTCACGTGACCCTCGACCTCGGAGGTCAGGCGCGCTTCGGACCGGACGTGAGCTGGGTCGACAGCGTGGACTACGCCTTCGATCACTCGCGCGCGCCGTTGTTCTACGCAGCGATCCGCCGCTACTACCCCGGGCTAAGAGACGGTCAGCTCACGCCCGGCTATACCGGCGTCCGGCCCAAGATCTCGGGCCCGAAGGATGCGGCCGCCGATTTCCTCGTTCAGGGCCCCAAGGATCACGGCGTAGCGGGACTGGTCAACCTGTACGGCATCGAATCCCCGGGGCTCACAGCCTCGCTGGCGATCGGGAAACACGTGCGCGATCTGCTGGATTTGGCGCCCGGCCGTGTTGGCGCCTCGGTTGATAAGGCTCCACCGCAGGCGTAGCATCGTTGGTTCCCGGGCTACGCCGCACTGCGTGTCTCCCCACGCTGTAATCTCGGCAGATCAGGCAGAGCGCCGGTGAGGATCTGCAGCACCCAGACCGGCAGGTCGAGGTTGAAAACGCAAACCAACAGGAGGAGATCCATGTCAGTCAAAGTTTCCATGACCGTGAACGGCAAGCCGGTCACGGCCGAGGTCGAGCCGCGCACGCTGCTGGTCGATTTCATCCGCGCTCAGCTGCGACTGACGGGCACCCACGTCGGCTGCGACACGGCTCAGTGCGGCGCCTGCACCATCCACATGAACGGCGCGGCCGTGAAGTGCTGCAACATGCTCGTCATGCAGGCCCAGGGTGCGAACATCGTCACCATCGAGGGGATCGCCGCGGCCGACGGCAAGCTGCACCCCATGCAGGAGGCGTTCCGGGACCATCACGGCCTGCAGTGCGGGTTTTGCACACCGGGCATGGTGATGAGCGCCATCGAGCTGGCTCAGCGTCATCCCGGTCTGACCGAAGCGACGATCCGCGCCGAGCTGGACGGCAATATCTGCCGCTGCACGGGATATCACAACATCGTGAAGGCCGTACAGGCCGGCGCGCAGGCGATGAGGAGTTGAGCCATGGGCGAGATGAACCTGATCGGAACCGCGGTCAAACGCAAGGAAGACTACCGCTTCCTCACCGGCGCTGGAACCTACACCGACGACGTCCGGCTCGACCGCCAGACCTACGCCTATTTTGTCCGCTCGCCGCACGCACACGCGACCATCAAGCGCATCGACAAAGACAAGGCGCTCCGAGCGCCCGGCGTGCTCGCGGTGTTCACCGGCGAGGATCTGGCCGCCGCCAAGGTGGCGGGCCTGCCGTGCGGCTGGCTCATCACCGACGTCAACGGCCAACCCATGAAGGAGCCGGCCCACCCGCCGCTGGCACAGGGCAAGGTCCGGTACGTGGGCGACCACGTGGCCGTAGTCATCGCCGAGTCTTACCTCGAGGCCAAGGATGCCGGCGAGCTGGTCCAGGTGGACTACGATGTGCTCCCGTCGGTGGTGGACGTGGCGGACGCGCGCAAGAAGGGCGCCCCGGTCCTGCACGAGATCGCTCCGGACAACACTTGCTACGTGTGGGCCCTGGGCGACAAAGCGGCTGTCGACAAGGCCTTCGCCTCGGCGCATCACGTGACCAAGCTCGACTTCGTCAACAACCGCCTGATCCCCAACGCGGTGGAGCCGCGCGCGGCGCTGGCAAGCTACAACCGGGCCGAGGACAGCTACACTCTGTACGTGGCCAGCCAGAACCCGCACGTGGAGCGGCTGCTCATGACCGCCTTCGTGCTGGGGCTGCCGGAGCACAAGGTGAGGGTCATCGCCCCGGACGTGGGCGGCGGCTTCGGCTCGAAGATCTACCTTTACGCCGAGGACGTCGTGGTCACGTGGGCCTCCCGGCAGATCAACCGCCCGGTCAAGTGGACGGCGGAGCGCAGCGAGTCCTTCCTGAGCGACGCGCACGGTCGCGACCACCTGACCCGCGCCGAGCTGGCGCTGGACAAGGACGGCAAGTTTCTCGCCATACGCGTGCAGACCACCGCCAGCATGGGCGCCTATCTGTCCACCTTCGCGTCGTGCATCCCGACCATCCTGTACGCGACACTGCTGGCCGGCCAGTACACCACGCCGGTGATCTACTGCGAGGTCACCGCCGTGTTCACCAACACTACCCCGGTCGATGCTTACCGCGGCGCCGGCCGCCCCGAGGCGACCTACGTGGTGGAGCGCCTGGTGGAGACAGCGGCGCGTGAGATGAAGCTCGATCCGGCCGAGATCCGGCGGCGCAACTTCATCCGCGAGTTCCCCTATCAGACGCCGGTAGCGCTGCTGTATGACACCGGCAACTATGAGGCGACGCTGGGCGCGGCGATGAAGCTGGCCGACGTCGCCGGCTTCCCGGCGCGAAGACAAGAGGCGGCCGCGCGCGGGAAGCTGCGCGGCCTGGGCTATGCCGCCTACATCGAGGCCTGCGGCATCGCCCCGTCCAACATCGCGGGGTCGCTGGGCGCGCGCGCCGGCCTGTTCGAGGCGGGTGAGGTGCGCGTGCATCCAACCGGCAAGGTGACGGTGTTCACCGGTTCGCACTCGCACGGCCAGGGGCATGAGACGACTTTCGCGCAGGTGGTGGCGAGCCGGCTCGGCATTCCCATCGACGACGTCGACATCGTGCATGGCGACACCGGACGTGTCTTGTTCGGCATGGGGACCTACGGCTCGCGCTCTATCGCGGTTGGCGGCACGGCGATCGTGAAGGCCGTAGACAAGGTGATCGCCAAGGGCAAGAAGATAGCCGCGCATCTTATGGAGGCGGCCGAGACCGACGTAGAGTTCGCGGACGGCGTGTTCAAGGTGGCCGGCACCGACAAGCAGGTCCCCTTTGCGCAGGTCGCGCTGACCGCCTATGTGCCGCACAACTACCCGCTGGATAAGCTGGAGCCGGGTCTCAACGAGAACGCCTTCTACGATCCGACGAACTTCACGTTTCCCGCCGGCACCTACGTCTGCGAGGTAGAGGTCGATCCGGACACAGGTAGCACAGAGATCGTGAGCTTCACCGCGGTGGACGACTTCGGGAAAATCATCAATCCGATGATCGTGGCCGGCCAGGTGCACGGCGGGCTGACTCAGGGCATCGGCCAGGCGCTGCTCGAGAACTGCCGCTACGACAGCCAGAGCGGTCAGCTCCTGACCGGCAGCCTGCTCGACTACTGCATGCCGCGGGCGGACAACGTGCCCAGTTTCAAGCTCGACACCAAGGAGACGCCCTGCACCCACAACCCGCTCGGCGTGAAAGGCTGCGGTGAAGCGGGTGCCATCGGTGCGCCGGCCGCGGTGATGAACGCCCTGACCGACGCGCTGGGTGTGCGGGACCTGGAGATGCCGGCCACGCCCGAGCGCGTCTGGCGCGCGCTTCAGCAGACCAAGATCCGCCAAGCGGCCTGAGCGTAGAGGAGACAACTCATGTACCAGTTCAACTATCACAAGGCCTCGAGCGTCGCGGATGCGGTAGCGCTGCTCGCTCGCAATCCCGACGCCAAGCTGCTGGCCGGCGGCCAGACCCTGATCGGCGCGATGAAGCTGCGCCTGGCCGCGCCGCCCGACCTGGTAGACCTGGGCGCGATCGCGGAGCTGCGCGGCATCAAGGCCGACGGCGGCACGCTGACCATCGGCGCGATGACCCGGCACGCGGAGGTCGCCGCCTCCAAGGACGTGACCCAGTCCATCCCCGCGCTGGCGGCGTTGGCCGCCAGCATCGGCGACCGCATGGTGCGCAACATGGGCACCATCGGTGGCTCCATCGCGAACAGCGACCCCGCCGCCGACTACCCGGCGGGCGTCCTGGGTCTGGCTGCGACCGTGAACACCAACAAGCGCAAGATCGCGGCCGATCAGTTCTTCAAAGGCATGTACGAGACCGCGCTCGAGCCGGGCGAGATCATCACCTCGGTGAGCTTTCCAGTGCCCAAGCGCGCGGCCTACGCGAAGTTCAAGAATCCGGCCTCGCGCTATGCCATCGTCGGCGTGTTCGTGAGCGAGGGCCAGGGCGGTGTGCGCGTGGCCGTTACCGGCGCCGGGCCGTCCGCGTTCCGCGTGCCCGAAATGGAGAAGGCGTTGGCGTCGAAGTTCTCGCCCGAGGCCGTGGCTGGTATCAAGGTCTCCGCCGCTGGGCTCAACTCCGATCTCCACGCCTCCAGCGAGTACCGCGCGCACCTGGTCACGGTCATGGCCAAGCGCGCCGTGCAAGCCGCGCTCGGCCAGTAGCTTCTCTTGTCCCAGACCCCGCCGGTCTCCATCGACGAGACGATCGAACTGCTCGCGCGCGCCGATTACGTGGCCGAGCGCGGCCTCGCCACAGCCGTGTTCCTGGCCCTGCGCATGGGGCGGCCGTTGTTCCTGGAAGGGGAGGCCGGGGTGGGCAAGACCGAGATCGCCAAGGTGCTGGCCCAGACGTTGGATCGGCGGCTGGTGCGGCTGCAGTGCTACGAGGGCCTGGACATCGCTTCGGCCGTGTACGAATGGAACTACACGCGGCAGATGATCGAGATCCGTCTGGCCGAAGCGGAGGGCGTCAGCTCGCGCGAGGGGTTGAGCCAGGACATCTTCTCGGAGCGCTTCCTCATCCGCCGGCCGCTTCTGCAGGCGCTGGAGGGCGACCTTGGCGCGGCGCCCGTGCTCCTCATCGATGAGCTCGACCGGACCGACGAGCCGTTCGAAGCCTACCTGCTGGAGGTGCTGTCGGACTTCCAGGTGACGATCCCGGAGATCGGGACCATCAAGGCCCAGCGCCCGCCTATCGTTGTGATCACCTCCAACCGGACGCGCGAGATCCACGACGCAGTCAAGCGGCGCTGTCTCTACCACTGGGTGGACTACCCCGACGCACAGCGCGAGTTGGACATCCTGCGGCGCAAGGCGCCCGGTACCTCCGACCGGCTGTCGCGCGAGGTGGTCGCCTTCGTGCAGCGCCTGCGCGGCATGGACCTGTTCAAGCTGCCGGGGGTGGCCGAGACCATCGACTGGTCCAAGGCGCTCGTGGCCCTCGACCAAGTGGCGCTGGACCCGAGTCTGGTGGACGACACGCTGGGCGCATTGCTGAAATACCAGGACGACATCGCGCGGATCAAAGGCAGCGAAGCCGCGCGGATCCTGTCGGAAGTCAGGGCCGAGGTGGGATAGCCGGAGAAGCGGATGCGCATCGCCATCTGGGCAGGACTGCTGATCGGGCTTCCGGTCGCGGCACCCGCGACGGCACGAGCGCAAGCGTCAGCGCAGCCGATCTTCGACGCGCACGTGCACTACAACCTCGATGTCGGCCGCCCCGTGCCGGTGGAGACCGTGTTCGAACTGTGGCGGCGCGCCGGCATCCGAGGCGTGCTCCTGACCAGCCGCCCGAACGACGGCACGCGTGAGCTGCTAGCCGCCGCGCCGCCCGAGTTTCAGACCGTCGCTTTCGCGCGACCCTACGTTGTCGCAGCGGATCTCCAGACCTGGTTCCGGGACCCGGCGATTCTGGCCATGATCCAGAAGGAGCTGGCGCGCGGCATCTACAAGGGGATCGGCGAGTTCCATATCTTCGGCCACGATGCCGACAGCGAAGGCTTTGCGCGCTTCCTGGCGCTCGCCTCGAAGCATGAGCTGTGGCTGCACGCCCATTGCGACGACTACGTCATCGAGCGCATCTTCGCGCTCGACCCGGAGGCGCGCGTGATCTGGGCCCACACCGGAATCAGCACGCCGCCCGCGCGCGTCGACGAGCTGCTCGGGCGTTACCCGAGGCTGTATGGCGAGCTCTCCTACCGGAGCGGGGTGGTGGAAGACGATGCGCTGTCTCCCACCTGGCGCGCGCTGTTCACGAAGTATCCGCAGCGCTTCCTGTTGGGCTCCGACACGTGGGTTGCACAGCGCTGGCCTTATGTACCCGACATCATGCAGGGCTATCGCGCCTGGCTGTCCCAGTTGCCGCCCGACGTCGCGGAGAGGATCGCGTGGGGCAATGGCGCAACATTGTTTCTCGGCCAATGAGCGCGACGACCGCCAGCACGGGGCGTCTTGCCGAGAACGTCATGCACTTTGCGCGGGTGCTGCGGGGGGCGGGAATCCCAGTCGGCCCGGACCGCGTCATCGATGCGCTGAAGGCGCTGGAGGTGGCGGGCATCGCGCGCCGCGACGACTTCTACTGGACGCTCGCCTCGCTGTTCCTCGACCGCCGCGAGCAGTTCGAGCTGTTCGACCAGGCGTTCCACATCTTCTGGCGCGACCCACGCATGCTCGAGCGCGTGATGGCGCTCATGCTGCCCAAGGTCTATGGCCGCGGCCAGGCCGACGCGCCGCCGCCCGTACCTAGCCGCGTGACCGAGGCGTTGCTTCCGCGCGTCCGCGCGCAGCAGCCCCCGGCCGACGCGCAGCAGCAAGAGGTGGTGCTGGACGCCGCCTTCACGGTCTCCGATCGCGAAATCCTGCAGCGCGCCGACTTCGAGAGCATGACCACCGCGGAGCTGGCCCTGGCGAAGCGGATGATCGCTCAGCTTCGCCTGCCCATTCCCAAGGTGCGCACACGGCGGCTGCGGCCCGATCCGCACGGGGCTCTGGTGGACCTGCGCTCTACGCTGCGGGCGAGCCTGCGCGCAGGAGCCGATGTCATCCCCCTGCGCCGCCGCTCGCATGCGCAGCGCCACCCGCCGCTGGTCGTGCTGTGCGACATCTCCGGGAGCATGAGCCGTTACTCGCGCATGTTCCTGCACTTTCTGCATGCCGTGACCAACGACCGCGACCGTGTGTACACCTTCGTGTTCGGCACCCGGCTCACCAACATCACGCGCCACCTGCGCCACCGCGACGTGGACCTCGCGCTAAACGGCGTTGCCCAGGCGGTTGCCGACTGGTCCGGCGGGACGCGTATCGGGGCGAGCCTGCGCGAGTTCAACCTGCGCTGGTCCCGACGCCTGCTGGGCCAGAACGCCGTGGTGCTGCTGATCACCGATGGCCTGGACCGTGAGCTCGGCGACGACGTCGGCGCGCAGATGGAGCGCTTGCACAAGTCCAGCAAGAAGTTGATCTGGCTCAACCCGCTGTTACGCTTTGAGGGATTCGAGCCGCGGCCGGCGGGAGTGCGCGCCATGCTGCCGCATGTGGACGCCTTCCTTCCGGCACACAACATCACGACCCTGCTCGATGTGGCCGGCGCACTGGCTGATGCAGCGAGACAACGGAGACCACCATGGAGATGACCGGGGAACAACTGATTGCCCTGCCACAGAAGCGGGTGTGGGAGGCCCTGAACGATCCGGAGATTCTGAAGGCCTGCATCCCGGGGTGCGAAACCATGGAGAAGGTCTCGGACACCGAATACCGCGTGGTTCTGAGCGCGGCAGTCGGCCCGGTCAAGGCGAAGTTCAGCGGCAAGCTCCTGCTGTCCGACCTCGACCCGCCCAACGCGTACTCGCTGGCGTTCGAGGGCTCGGGCGGCGCGGCCGGATTCGGAAGGGGCAGCAGCAAGGTGGCGCTGTCGCCGGCAGAGGGTGGGACGCGGCTCGCCTACACCGCCCAGGCCACGGTCGGCGGAAAGCTGGCGCAGGTGGGTTCCCGGCTGATCGACGGCGTGGCGCGCAAGATGGCCGATGACTTCTTTGCCAGATTCAACCAGGCGGTCGTCCCCGTGCCGCAGACGGTCGAGGCAGCCGCCACACGCAAGGCGAGGATTCCAGTTTGGGCCTGGATTGTGGGGATCATCGTGCTGGTGCTCCTGGCATTGTTCGTGGCCAAGAGCACCGGGGGACACTAGCCACTCTAAGCGCTTTCCTGGGAGAAAAAATGAACAGACTGGACCTGGCCGGACGTGTGGCCATCGTCACCGGCGGCGTCTCCGGCATCGGGCTCGCTATCGCACAGCGCCTGGCTGATTCGGGCGCGTCGCTGAGCGTGTGGGACCGCGATGCCACGGCTCTGGCCAGGGTGGCCAAGGAGCTGGGTGCCAAGACCAAGGTGCATACGGCCAACGTCGACGTCGCCAACTACCCGCAGGTGGCCAGCACCGCCAAGGATACGGCCTCGGTGTTGGGCAAGATCGACATCTTGGTCAACTCGGCCGGCGTCGCGGGCGCGAATGCCATGCTGTGGGAGTTACCCGTCGACGAGTGGATCCGCGTGCACGACGTCAACCTGCACGGCGTCTTCTATACCTGCCGGGAGGTCGTGCCTCACCTGCATAAGAATGGCTACGGCCGGATCGTGAACATCGCTTCCATCGCCGGCAAGGAAGGCAACCCGACCGCCTCCGCCTACAGCTCCTCCAAGGCCGCGGTGATCGGCCTCACCAAGTCGCTGGGCAAGGAGCTGGCGAAGCACAACATCACGGTCAATTGCATCACGCCCGCCGCGGTGAAGACGCCGATCTTCGATCAGGTGACGCAGCAGCACATCGACTACATGCTGCAGAAGATCCCCATGGGCCGGTTCGGGCGAGTGGAAGAGATCGCGGCCATGGTCTGCTGGTTGTGCACCGAGGACGCCTCCTTCAGCACCGGTGCCGTGTTCGACCTGTCCGGCGGGCGCGCTACCTATTGAGGCTCTCGGAGCACGGCAGGGGCGTGCTGCTCATGCTCGGCGCGACCCTGTGCTGGGCCAGCGCCGGCATGCTCGTGCGCAACATGCATGTGACGCGCGGCTGGGAGATTACCTTCTGGCGCTCGCTGTTCATGACGCTGTTCGTGCTCGGCGTTCTCGTGGCCCAGTATCGCGTCGCCGCCCCACAGCGGATCCGCGCGGTGGGAAGGCCCGGTGTGATCGTCGGGGCGCTGTGGGCGCTCATGTACGTGTGCTTCATTCTCGCGCTGGGCCGCACGACCGTGGCCAACGTCCTCGTGCTCACTAGCATTTCGCCTTTCGCGGCGGCTCTGCTCGGGCGGCTTTTCCTGCACGAGCGCGTCCCAGGGCGCACCTGGGTGGCGATGATCGCGGCCTTCGGCGGAATCGCACTGATGTTCGCCGAGTCCGTCGGCAGCGGTGGGCTGAGCGGCAACCTCGTGGCGCTGGCGATCCCGGTCGCCTTCGCGTGCAACGTCGTCATCCTGCGCAGGACGCACGCCAGCGTGGACATGCTCCCGACGCTGGTGCTGTCGGGCCTGTTCTCCATGATTGCCACCCTGCCCCTGGCCGTTCCGTTCCAGGCGGGAGCGTGGGACCTCGCGCTGCTTGCTATCATGGGTGTGGTGCAGCTCGGGCTCGGCTGCTTGCTGATGCTCGCGGCGGCACCGCGGCTCAAGGCTGCGGAAATCGGTCTGCTGGCAGTGGCGGAGATCGTATTCGGTACGCTGTCGACGTGGCTGGTGGTGGGCGAACGTCCCGGCCGGCTCGCGCTGATCGGTGGCTTGGTGGTCATCGGCGCGCTCGTGGTCAACGAACTGATCGGCTTTCGCGGCAGACCCATGAGCCCGAGCGAAGAGACGGCCGCGGCCACGCCGTCCGGGCATTGACAGCAGGAGGGGAGCTTGAGTGAGCGATCCGACGCGCTCGCGGCGCGGCTGATGAATTGCTACGCCGCCGCGGTTCACGACGTGCTGCGCTGCATGGGGCACGGGCGCTGCGTCCTGCCGCCGAACATCAAGCCGCTCGACCCCGCAAAAAAGCTGGCCGGCGAGATCTACACGGTCAGCGGACACATCGACCTGACGCGCGACCCGCACGACACGCTGGTGCAATGGACCGGCCTGCTGTCCAAGGCGCCGGCCGGGAAGGTGCTGGTTTGCCAGCCCAACACTTACGAGATCGCCCTGATGGGCGAGCTGTCGGCGGAGACGCTGAACTTCCGCGGCGTGCGCGGCTACGTGGTGGACGGCGGCTGCCGCGACACCGATTTCATCCTGGAGCTGGGCTTTCCCGTATTCTGCTGCTTCCACACGCCCAAGGACATCGTCGGCCGCTGGGTGCCCGACCGCTTCGGCGAGCCGATCACCATCGGCGAGGTCACGGTCAGCACGGGCGATTTTCTCCTAGCTGACCGCGACGGCGTGGTCATCATCCCCGGCGCCATCGCTGACGACGTGGTCGCGAAGACCGAGCAAGTCCTGCAAACCGAGAACGCCGTGCGCACCGCGATCCTAGCGGGGATGGACCCGCAGCAGGCGTATCTGAAGTTCGGGAAGTTCTGACGCTCGCCGCATGCACAGCGGGGCAACACGGATGCAGACCAACCAAATCGATCTTTCCGCCCGCGTGGCCGTCGTCACCGGCGCCGCGCGCGGCATCGGCTACGCCATCGCCGAGCGGTTGCTGAACTCGGGCGCGGCGGTCTCCATGTGGGACCAGGACGCCGCGACTTTGCGCGCCGCCGGGCAGACCCTGTCGCCGCTGGGCAGGGTTGCCGTGGAACAAGCGGATGTCACCGACGAGAACGCGGTACAGCGCGCTACGCAGTCGACCGTGCAGCGCTTCGGCAAAGTCGACATCCTGGTCAACAACGCCGGCATCGGCGGGCCCGTCGTGCAAACCTGGGAATACGAGCTGGCCGCCTTCCGCAAGGTGTTCGACGTGAACGTGGTCGGCGTGTTCCTGTGCTGCAAGGCGGTGGTGCCGGTCATGCGCAAGCAGGGCTACGGGCGGATCGTGAACATCGCCTCGATCGCCGGCAAGAACGGCACGCCCAACTTCTCCGCCTACGGCGCCTCCAAGGCCGCGGTCATCGCGCTGACCAAGGCGCTCGGCCGCGAGCTGGCGCAAACCGAGATCCTGGTCAATGCCGTTTGCCCGTCCGTGGCGCAGACCGACATCCTGAGCAGCTTCACGCCCGAGACAGTGCAGTCGCTGGTGGAGCTGGTCCCCAAGGGCCGCTTCGTCCAGCCGGCCGAGATCGCTGCCATGGTGGCGTGGCTGTGCTCGGAAGAATGCTCTTTCTCCACCGGCCAGCTGTTCGATATCACCGGCGGTCGGGCCGTGTACTGAGTCGTCGTAGCGTGCTCGCCTAAGGTGCCTGGCCCCAGCGTCACAGGGACCTCAAGAATTCGAGCACGGCCTCTTGGCCACGCGGGGACAGCCGCTTGAACCTGCGGGTGACCGCACTCGCCTCTCCACCGTGGCGGACAATGGCGTCAGACAGGGTCACAGATGCCGCGTCGTGCATCAACCGCGTATGCAGGCGCACGCCCCACAAGGGAACCGTGCGGACCTTATTTTGAGTCCTTTGAAAAGCGCTGGGCGAGAGGTCTTTCCAGCTAACCTTGTATATATTCGGCCCGTAGTGTTCCTCCATGGCCATGACGATCCCGTCACCGGTTCCTACATCGTGCAGCAGAAAATCGCCGAACGGGTGGAACGTGGTGTCGCCCAGCTCATCGGGGATCGTAAATGTGCCGCCGTTGATCTTCGTTCCTGCGGGCGCGGTGGTCAGCGTGGGCACGTGACACGTGCTGCAGCCGATCCTGTTGAACAAATCCGACCCTCTCCTCGCTTTCCAAGTTTGCGCGAGCACGCTGTCGCGGGCCGGCGCTTTGGTGGCCCGGATGAAGCGGGTGAAGTGATCCACGTCGTCGAGGCTGTCCGGCCCCGGTGTGTCGTTCGGCTCGGAAGCTGTGTTGCAAAGCTGCGTGACCTCGTCCGGGAACAGGCGGGTCGTGATCCCCATCTCGTTCAGATAGGCATCGCCTGAAAACGACTGCAAGCTGGCATGCTGATCTTTCCAGCCAAAACGGCCGACTCCGGTCTGCCCCGGCGCTTCCACGATCGGAACGTACAGCACCTGCCCGCAGATCTTGCCGTGAGTGCTCTTGCATTGGTGGCGGGCCAGATCGATCAGCGTCTGATCCGCAACGGCCTCGACGAAGCCATCGCCCAGCAAGTTCAGGGACAGACGCGTAGTGCGGATGGTCTCGGAGGCGGGCACGCGTTCGTGAATCTCCGTGTCCGGGAAAGCCCCATTGGGACAGATGGCGCGATCGTTTACCAGCGACCGCCCGGAGATGATTTCGGCGCCGCGGGCAATCGGAATCCGCGGGTTGCGAAAGCGCCCGTGCGCTCCGCGATGGCCCACGCGCAGTTCGGTGACCTGGCTGGCCCCGCCCGACGTCGGGTCTTGGTGGCACTCGCGACAGGATTGCGCGTTGTACAAGGGGCCCAGTCCATCCGCTACGGCCTCGATGTCATCGAACGCCGCCTGGTCGGCTTCGTGCGTTGGGTCGTCCACCAAGCCGTTGCTCTTGTTATCGAAGCCCGTGGGCGCGTCCTTGATCGGTTGCGCAGGAGACAGGAAACTCAGAGCGAGAAACAGAACGATCAGAACGAAGCGCACAGGATCCCTCCTTGTCAATCACGGCCTGTCCGGCTCTCGAGTGGACCGGTTCAATGGCCAGGGTTTCGTGCGCTCGCTGCATACTGCGCCTGC
Organism: Gammaproteobacteria bacterium; assembly: GCA_041488255.1. Taxonomy (GTDB): domain Bacteria; phylum Pseudomonadota; class Gammaproteobacteria; order Burkholderiales; family SHXO01; genus SHXO01. Next base: position 64,075 of record JBGPOV010000007.1, read on the forward strand.
GTATGAACGATTTCAACCCCCTCACGATGCTGGTCGGGTGCTCTCGATCAAACGGCTCACTACCGGCCAGTACTGCTCACCCATCCCGAGCCGGATCGCCTGGGCGAACCAGCCGTCGATCGCGTGCGCCCCCTGCGCGTCGACCCTTGTCTCCTGGGCGAGACGCAGCGCGTAGCCGAGGTCCTTGCGCGCGTAGCTGACCGAGAACGCGCGCAGCGGAAAGTCGCCCGGCAGCACCGCCTTCATGCCGTGATTGCGCAGCGCGAAGCTGTCGGCCGAACCTTTGGATAACGCGTCGAACAGCAGCCCCGGGTCGACACCGGCGCGCTCGCCGATGGCCTTGGCCTCCGAGATCGCCATCAGCGTCTCGAACAGCACCATATTGTTCAGGATCTTCACGACCTGGCCGCAGCCCACCGGGCCGCAATGCGTGATGTCGCTGGCGAAGGTAGCCAGAAGTGGCCGCACCTGCTCAAAGACCACAGGACTTGCGCCCACCATGACCGCCAGCGTGCCGGCCTCGGCGGCTGCGCGCGTGCGGGCCACTGGAGCATCGATGAAGACCGCGCCGCGCCCGGCGAACTCGCGCGCGAGCTGGCGTGTGAAGTCGACCGGCGAGGTGCCCAGGTCCACAACCACCTGGCCCGCGCCAATCGAGGCCAGCAGGCCATCGGGCGCATAGGCCACCTCGCGCACCACCTCACCGGACGGCAGTGAAAGGAACACGGTCCGCGACGACTCGACCACATCGCCCACGGTAGCGGCCGAGCGTACGCCATGCTCCGCCAGACGCAACAGCGGAGCCGGGTCGCGGTCGAGTGCGACAACCTTCGCGCTCGACTTCGCCGCCAGATTTCGGCACATGGGCTCCCCCATGACGCCCACCCCGATGAATCCAATGCCCTCGTTCGAGTTCCTCAATGCGCCTCCTTGTCAGGCTCAGCCCTCGAGGCCGACGTATATGCTCTTCGTCTGCTGATACAAGCGCATCCCACCGATGCCCTTCTCGCGCCCCAGGCCGCTTTCCTTGAACCCTCCGAACGGCGTTGCAATCGATAGCTGCTTGTAGGTATTGATCCAGACCGTGCCAGCCTCGAGCCGCCGCGCCACACGCCAGGCTCGGCTGAAGTCGGCCGTCCATACGCCGGCCGCGAGCCCAAACGCCGAATCATTGGCCTGCGCGATCAGATCGTCCTCGTCGTCGAACGGCATCACGCACAGGACGGGACCGAAGATTTCCCGCTGCGCGATGGGTGCGCGGTTGTCGATGCCGGTCACCACCGTCGGCAGATAGAACGCGCCCTTGGCCAGGCGCGGGTCTTGCGGACGGGCGCCGCCGCAAAGGATCTGCGCACCGCCGGCGCGCGCCGCCTCGACCATCCGTTCGATGCGGTCGCGCTGCGGGAACGACGCGATCGGCCCCATTTGCGCGCCCGGGACGTCGGGCAAGTCGACACGCAGCGAGCGCGCGATTTTCAACACGACATCGACCACACGCTCGAGCACGACGCGCTGAACGAACAGACGCGAGCCCGCAACGCACGACTGTCCGCTGCCTTCGAAGATCCCGCTTGCCACCGCTGCGGCGGCGGCTTCGATGTTCGCGTCGGCAAACACGATGTGCGGCGATTTGCCGCCTAGCTCCAGCACCACCGGCATGAGCTTGTTGGCTGCGAGCGCGGCGATGCGCCTGCCGGTTGTGGTGCCGCCGGTGAAAGACACCATCTTTGTCCCGGGGTGCTCTACCAGTGCCGCCCCAGCTCCGGCCCCGGTACCCGGCAGCACGTTCAGCACGCCCGGCGGCAGCCCCGCCTCCAGCGCGACACGACCCAATTCGAGTGCGGGAGACGGCGTGAGCTCGGACGGCTTGAGGACCACCGCGTTGCCGGCGGCGAGCGCAGGCGCGACTTTCTGCGCTTCCAGCGTCATCGGCGAGTTCCACGGCGTGATCGCAGCGACGACGCCGTAAGGTTCGTGCACCGACATCGACACGTATGGACCACGCGCAGGCGTCAACTCCGAACCCGCCGTTTCGCACACCGCCGCGTAGTAGCGGAACGTCGCCGCAGCGTTCTTGACCTGGGCCATGCACTCGGACCAGACCTTACCGTTCTCGATCATCTGCAGGCGTGCGAAGCGCTCGAGATTGGCCGCCATCAGCTCTCCGATCCGGTGCAGCAGGGCGGCCCGCTGATGCGGAAGCAACCCCCGCCATGAGGTTGACGAGGCGGCACGCGCGGCGGCCTCGACGGCGCGATGCACATGCTCAGCCGTCGCGGCGCACACCGCGTGATTCACTTCGCCGGTGGCGGGGTTGACCGAGGTCAGCGTCTCGGGTGTGTCAGCGATCCACTTGCCGTCGATCAGCATCGGGTGCGTCACGAGGGCCGAATGACGCCTTTGCCTGCCGTCTGCGTGTCGAACAGCCGATAAGCCTCCTCCGCCTGGTCCAAGCTCCAGCCGTGGGTAAAGAGGCGGTCGACATCGATCCCTCGGTCCGCGACGAAACGCGCGCATTCGCTCTGGCCGACGGTCGAGAATGTCCACGACCCGATCAGCGTAACTTGTCTGCGGAGCAAGTCGTTGCTGACGTCCAGCGTGACGCTGTCGCCCTCGCCCACGAAGCAGGCCTTGCCCCAGGTTCTCACGCAACGGACCGCTTGTGCTCGCGCGACCGGTGACGACGACGCGTCGAGGCTCAAATGCGCTCCGCGACCGCGGGTGAGATCCTTGATCGCTTGGACGACGTTTTCCGTGGTCTTGGGATTGATCAGCTCGTCGGCTCCGAACTCCTTGGCTCGGGCCAGACGTTGCTCACTCGTGTCCAGAGCGATGACGCGCGCGCCCATTTCGGTCGCGAGCTGGGTAGCCGAAAGCCCGACCGGGCCTTGGCCGAAAATCGCGATCGTATGATCGCCCTGCAGACCTAGCCTGTGCAACGCTCCCCAAGCCGTCCCTGTTCCGCACGAGATCGCGGCCCCGGTTTCGAAGGACAGCTCATCCGGGAGCGGGACCAGCGTTCGAGCTGGACACTTCATGTATCTGGCGTGCGCGCCGTGGCCGGTCACCCCGTAGACTTCGGCGACGCCTTCGACGCACAGTTGCATCCAACCCGTCGCGCAATGCGCGCACACGCCGCAGCCCCTGTAGTGATGCTGCATGGCGCGCATGCCGATCCGCGCCTGGTTCTCGGCGACCCCCGATCCGACCGCCACAACTACCCCGCAGGGCTCGTGCCCCGCGATGACGGGCCCGCTCCTGGTGGTAAACCCTAATGATGCGGCGCCCCCGGAGGCCCGGTAGAACTTGAGGTCGCTGCCGCACATGCCCGAGGCCTTGATCTCCAACACGACCTCGCCCAGACCGGGCGCAGGGTCCGGGAAATCGAGGATCTCCACTTTGCGATTTCCGGGAAAGACGACTGCTTTCATGTTTCGCTCCTCCTCTTCGCGACGATGGCGCTTGGTTTCATCCGGTCGAGCCACGGCCGCTCGCGTCGGCAGCTGCTCCGGTTTCCGCAAACAGTATCTCTTCTGATCGGGACTGAGTGCAAGCCGTGCCAGCGCCCGTTCCTGCGCTGGGTCAAGACATGCGTCCGTCGCTTCGATCTGAGCAATCACGCAACCGCCATTGCTCTCCGAGATCGAATGCGATTGGGTTTCGTCGGCAGCCCGTGCGCATTGGCCAGCGTCGCGACCCACCGACGTGCAAAGTCTCCATGTTCTCAGGCGTTTGACAAATTGCCGATTCCTCGTGGTCGCGCAACGCAGACAGAATGCATCGACTAGCGCATACGTCTTTTAAACAAGCCTCCTGATTTCGCGCAAGAAAATTGTTGGGCACGATTCTGGCGAAGGTGGCCCGCCAACCGGACTGAGTAATTGCCTGAGCGCCGACCGCGTAGGGTTGCGCGGCGGATGCCAAAACGTGTTTCGGGGGGATGGGACCATGAAGCGTTACTACGTCGCTTGGCTGCTCTTTGCTGCAGTAATCGCCAGTCTGTTTTTCTTTCTAACTGAAACTGCCGCGCCGTTTACCACGTTCACAGCCGTAGACCCGGGCGTTCGAAGCGGGGTCGCTACCCCCAATCCGTTGCCGAACCTGACAGCGGGTCAACTCGCGTTGTTCAACGCGTCGATGACGGAATTCACAGACTCCGAAGACGTCGCGGCCGGCCTCGGACCGAGGATGAATCTGGATAGCTGTGTGGGCTGTCATACACAACCGACAGTGGGAGGATCGAGTCCCCAACTCAATCCTCAGGTCGCGTTTGCGACGAAGAACAACGCGACCAACAGCGTTCCCTCATTCATTTCGTCGGACGGACCAGTGCGCGAAGCACGATTCATAAGAAACCCGGACGGCAGCCCAGACGGGGGTGTGCACTCGCTGTTCACCATTCAAGGCCGCAACGACGCGCCGCACTGCACCTGTGCCCAACCGGACTTCGCGACCGCCATCGCGCACGACAACGTGATTTTCCGGATTCCCACACCGGTGTTCGGAGCAGGGCTGATAGAGCAGATTTCAGATTCCGCCATTCTCGCCAATCAAGCGGCCAACGCCGCCACGAAGCGGGCGCTCGGAATTCGCGGCAGACCGAATATTGTTCTCTCGGGCAGTGCCATCTCCGGCCAGCCGAATATGAACGGCAACGACGGGACCGCCGCCCGCTTCGGCTGGAAGGCGCAGAACAAATCTCTCCTGCTGTTCGCCGGCGAGGCCTACAACGTCGAGATGGGAATCACCAACGAGCTGTTTCAGACGGAGCGCGATGAAACGACTGGCTGTGTGGATGCGCCGACGCCGAACACCGTGACCAACACTGAAACGACAGACGCTACGGAAGCGCTCAGCCCCGTCGAGAAGTTCGCGATCTTCATGCGCTTTCTGGCACCGCCAACGCCTTCGCCCAACTTCCCCGGCGGTGTGATTTCGATTGCGAAAGGCAAGAGCCTGTTCGGCAGCGTCGGCTGCGCCCATTGCCACACGCCGACGCTCTACACCGGCTATTCTACGGTCGCGGCGCTGAGCAAGCAGCCCGTGAGACTTTACTCCGACCTCCTGATCCACGATATGGGCAGGGGGCTGGCCGATGGTATCAGGCAAGGGCAAGCTGGGCCCCGCGAGTTCCGCACAGCGCCGCTATGGGGACTCGGGCAGCGCCTGTTCTTCCTTCATGACGGACGGACTTCCGACCTGCTGGTCGCGATTCACCAGCACCGGAGCGGCAGTACCCTAACTGGCGATGCCTCCGAAGCCAATGCGGTCGTATGGCACTTCAATCAGCTGTCGGAGGAAGACAAGCAGCACCTACTTAATTTCCTGCGATCGCTCTAAACGTTTGCATTGAGCGAGGGCCGGAGCGTCGCTGTCGGGTTCCCGTAGCGCTGTTGCGCGCTCCGCTCGAATGCGGGTTAGGCGCCACGTTCGCTGGCCGGTCTTCAGCTCGGTCTCGCGGTGCCGGTAAGACGCTCATTCCAGCTTACTCATTAAGCGATAGACCGCAATTAAAATTCCGAATCCGATGTACATCCCCAACAACGCAACAAGCATTAGCATCGCCATCGCGAAGCTTATTATTTTCGTTTCCAACAGAAGAATAATCGTGCCAGCGAGACCAGTAAACGAAACGACGATGCCAGCGACAACTTTTAGCTTTCTATTTCTTGGCATAGGTCATGCGGGCTCTCTCGATGACGCCTCAATGGATGAGCCTGCCCATCGCGCTAAACCGGGGCCGGCGCGCGAAGTGCGACGGGAACCAAACAACGGCGCTGTTTGGCGCTCCGGTTGACGCCGATGCTAGGCCGCTGGCTCATACACTATGAACTCAAGCAGATTATTGTCGGGATCTCGAGTGTAGATGCTGATGCCTTTCGCGCGGCCCGCATCGCGCGCACCGATTCGCTCCACTGGACCTTCTTCGATCGTGGCGGCCGCCCGTTGCAGCATCTCTTTCAGGTCCATCAACGTACCCGACCACACGAAGCAGAAGTCGCCGCATCCGGGTTTAGCGGTATGCCCTCGAAGTGTGAAGGCTCCGTTCTGCCATAGGCCAGGTGCATGAACATTGATCTTGTTCTCCCCGAACTGGATCGAGAAGAACGGGATCTTCTCCGCACGCCAGTCTTCCGGTGCAGGTGCCGAGAAGCCGAGGGCGCGGTAGAACCGTAGCATCTCCTCCGGCTTGGCAGTCGGTATGGCGACGTGATCGAACGCAATGACGCTCATGGAGCGGCCTAACGAATGCCGTTAACCGGGCGCCGACGCGCGAAGCGCGATGGGTACCCGACGGCGGCGCCGTTGGGCGCTCCGCTCGACCTGGGGGTTGAGCGGCACTTTCACTGGATCACCTCGTCGGCGCGCTGAAGAATCGACTGCGGGATGGTGAGACCGAGAGCGTTAGCGGTCTTCAGATTGACGACGAGTTCGAATTTTGTTGGTTGCTCAATCGGCAGGTCGCCTGGCTCGGCGCCCTTCAGGATCTTGTCGACGTACCCGGCTGCCCGGCGAAACGAATCGCCGGAGTCCGTCCCATAGGACATCAGCCCGCCTGCGTCGACGAATTGCCTCCCCCCGTAGATACCTGGTAGCCGGGCCTTCGACGCCAGCTTGAAAAGCGTCGTTCGATGGACCATGAAGAAGGGATCCCCAATCACGTACAACGCCTGCGCGTGCGCCCGGCTGACGGCTGAAAATGCCGGACCAAACTGCTTGGACGTTCGCACACCCACGAAACTCAGTTCGATCGACAGCGAGGGCGCCACCGCCTTGAGGTCCTCAACCACCTTGGCGTGGAATGGCGTGTCTGGATTCCACAGGACTGCGACCCGGGTGAGCCGTGGGATCGCCTCCTTGAGCAGTTGCAGCCGCTTGGCGCTAAGCTCAGCCATCATAATCGAGAGCCCGGTGACGTTCCCGCCAGGATGCGCGAGGCTTGCGACCAGGCCGGATCCGACTGGATCGGCGACGTGCGCGACGATCGGGATAGTGGACGTGGAACGCTTGGCCGCCTGGGCTGCAACCGTGCTGTCCACGACGATCACATCGACTTTGCGCTGGACCAGGTCGCCGGCCAACTGAGTTATCTGGTCGTAATCGCCGTTCGCGGATCGCCACTCGATGACCACATCGCGTCCCTCGGCGTAGCCCGCGTCCCGTAGCCCCTGCCGGAACGCCTGCGCCTCCTTGCTCTCGGGTGAGAAGGTCACGAGGAGGACCCCGATGCGTCGCGGCGATGCCGGCTGCTGTGGGTAGGCCTTGACAGGCAGACAAAACAGCCCGAGAGAGCCGACCAAGGCCGCGAGGTCGCGGGCGAACGCGCGCCGGGTAATCCGTCGAGTCACCGGATCACCTCGTCCAAGCCCTCATGTGCCAGGCCCACGGCCCTCTCCCGTTTGACGCCCAACGCCCCAGTTGACCGGGCCCTGTAAGCAAGCGAAGCGCCGTTTTCACGGCTCCGTTGCAACTGGTTTATAGGTAGTCCGTCCTGCTTTGGAGCGTTAGTTGGGCGGCTGCAGCATCCGGACCGAACAGCACTATGTTCAATGGATTAAACGCTTCATCCTGTTTCATCGCAAGCCGCACCGGCTGGAGGCCGGTTCCCGCGAGGTCGAGGCCTTCCTGACCCACCCCCCAGCGCGAGCCGCGTTACGCCCCGAGCCATTGGCCAGGTTGAAAGCGCATCGAGGTTGTTGCGCCGCGAGTCCCTGGGGTAGAGCGGCCGTGGGTGGATGGGATCGTCACTGCTGGAGCGCTGCAGCGCCGCCCGTGGTCTTGGCCGCGGCCGAAGCGAGCGCAACGCCGCCAGGGATGCGCGACGTCACCCGCCGCCGAGCACGCGCGCGAACACATCGTGGTCGACGTTCGCCCCGCACAGCACCAGC